>JBHHUY010000081.1:0-12025 GCA_046753965.1 Phycisphaerae bacterium | reverse complement strand
CTTCTTGATGAAGCGATTCGAGCCGCGCCGGGTGAACCATCGCGGCGAGTCGGTCAGCTTGAATCGCCGGCTCAGCCGGCGCGACGCGGCGCCCTTGAACAGTTTCTGCAACTCGGCGCCTGATCTGTCGGTCTGACAGAGGACGTGGACGTGGTCCGCCATGATCGCCACGGCCAATAGCTCAATGCCGTGTCGTTCTGCGGTGCCTGCGATCGCCGCGAGCAGGACACGGGCTTGCTCTTTGTTCAAGTGAACCGGCTCGCCTTGCATTCGATCGGCGGCTGCGTTGCGCAGTTGCGGATCGCCGGCATCGTAGGGTTCGCCGGGCATGTGGTGGATGGTATGTCCGCCGTCGGCGCGCGGGACCCGCGAGACGAAGCCGCGGTCGTCGCCGGGCAACCAGGTGCCGTAGGCGGTCCAGGTGACGAGGACGGCGCCTTGGGAAAGGTCGGGCGTTCGGGGGAGCGCGGGGTCCGCGCGAACTGAAGTTCGCGGCTCGACCGCGCCTCTCGGCTCATATGCGACGCGAGCATCCGCGCGAACTGAAGTTCGCGGCTCGCTTGTGGTTCGCGGGTCGTTTGCGCCGCGCGGGTCGCCGGTGCCGCGAGTGTCCAGGTCGCCCATTTTTAGGAACCACTGATCGCTGAGGAACGGCTCGATGGGCGCCTTGCTGCGATCGCTGTGGCCGATCTCGATCATCCGGTCCTCGATCTGTTCGACCAGTCCGGCCGCCTGCATGTCTTCCACGACCTTGGCGCGCCCGGCCGTGGCAAACTTCAGCCCGGCATACTTCGCGGAATGGGGATTGGTCGCGCCGTCCGGTTCGATGATCTCCGCGACCTTTCCGTCTTCGGTCAACACATTGACCATCGGCAGGCCGTGCCGCCGGCCGACCTCGTAGTCGTTCGGATCGTGCGCGGGCGTGATCTTCACGCAGCCGCTGCCCAGTTCCGGCTTGGCCCAGTGGTCGCAGATCAGCGGTATCTCGCGGTCCACCAGCGGCAGCCTGATCCTGCGGCCCGCCTTCGCCATGTCGCGCAGCATGAGCAATGTCGGCAGCAGCGTCCGACGTCGCTCGGCCAGGTCGTCCAGCGCCGCCTGAAACTGCGGCCGATCCTTCTCCGACGCCTCCGCCAGCTTGGTCTTCAGGGCCTTTTCGACCTTGTCCAGGGCCGATGCCGGGTCCGGATGGACCGCCACCGCCGTATCGCCGAGCATCGTCTCCGGGCGTGTCGTGGCGATATGCACACACTCGGGCTCGCCCGGCTGCGGGTCGATCACGGGATACTTGAAGTGATAGAAGTGGCCTTTGACTGTCTCGTGATAGACCTCGTCATCGGCGACGGCGGTCTGCAACTGCGTGTCCCAGTTGACCAGCCGCTTGCCGCGATAGATCAGGCCGTCGCGAAACAGCTTGAAGAAGGTGTGCCGCACCGCCTTGGCACAGCCCTCGTCGAGGGTGAACCGCTCGCGCTCGTAGTCGCACGAACAGCCCATGAGCTTAAGTTGCTCGACGATGCGGCCGCCGTACTTCTCCTTCCAGGCCCAGATTCGGCGGACGAGTTCGTCCCGACCCAGGTCGTGCCGGCTCTTGCCCTCGTCCTTGCGGATCGTCTTCTCGACCGTCGCCTGCGTGGCGATGCCCGCGTGGTCCGTGCCGACCAGCCACAGGGTGTTCTTTCCCGCCATGCGCTCCCGCCGGATGAGGATGTCCTGGAGCGTGTTGTTGAGGGCATGGCCCAGATGGAGCGCCCCGGTCACATTCGGCGGCGGGATGACCATGCAGAAGCGCTCGGTCCGCCGGTCCGGCTCGGCGTGGAAGTAGCCGCCCTCTTCCCAGAAGCGGAAGACCTGCGCTTCGACCGAAGCGGGGTCATAGGATTTGGATTCACCCTTGGCCATGGATCGGGCTTTCTCTCACACCGATGTTCGGGCCGCGCGCCGGCGGGGTTTGTCACAGGACGGCCTTTGCGCAAACCGAACCCGCGATTATCGGCGCGATGGACACGTGACGCAACCGAGCATGCCGGGACGAACACGAGACGGGTCCATGACAGTCTAGGCGGACAACGGCGCAGTCCTTCTTCGTAGCGTCCGCCCCCCGTGGCGGACGTCGGGACGCACATGTGCCCCGCCGCGCAACGGCCGCCACGGGGGGCGGCCGCTACATGAGAGCTGCCGGAACTGTCATGGACCCACTGGCAATCGACACGCGCCGCCTCGCTTGACGGATGAGTGAATGACGCCTTACGATCATACATGGATCCAATAGGCGGTTCGGTATCCTGGGATCGCATGATGATCGACAGTCGCATCCGTGTTCCCAGGGGGCGACTCGTTTCCTCGGATGGGCCGCAGACATGACCGCCCGCGATCTTCTCTCCTCCGTCGCCGAGGCCTCGACCGACACCGAGTTCTACACGCCCATGCCCGCGGGCTATAAGCCGGGCAAGACGAAGTACGTCGGCGTCTTCGGCACGGTGATGTCCGGGCTGGGCAAGGGCATCTTCGCCAGCAGCCTGGCCAAGGTGCTGAAGGACAAGGGCCTCACGGTCGCGCCGATCAAGCTCGAAGGCTATCTGAATCTCGATTCCGGAACGCTCAACCCCTACCGTCACGGCGAGGTCTTCGTGCTCGACGACGGCATGGAATGCGACATGGACCTGGGCACCTACGAACGGATGCTCGACCAGGACATGACGCGGCAGAACTTCACCACGAGCGGACAGATCTTCACCGCGGTGCTGGAGAAAGAGCGTCGCGGCGGCTACCTGGGCCGGGACGTGCAGATGATCCCCCACGTCACCGGCGAGGTGAAATCGAAACTGCGCCGGCTCGCCGTGGATTCCGACGCCGATGTCGTCTTCATCGAGATCGGCGGGACGGTCGGCGACGTGGAAAACGCCTACTACATCGAAGCCCTGCGCCAGCTCGCCTTCGAGGAGGGCCCCGGCAGCACCTGCTGGGTCGCCCTGACCTACATCCTCCAGCCGCCGTCGCTCGGCGAACAGAAGTCGAAGGCCGCCCAGCTCGGCATCCGCCAGTTGACGCAGAGCGGCATCCAGCCGCACATCATCGCCTGCCGCGCGATTCACCCCGTCACCGACCAGACCCGCGAGAAGATCGCGCTGTATTCGAGCGTCCCGATCGAACGGGTCTTCAGCATGCACGACTGCGAATCGGTGTATGTCATCCCTGAGATGGCGCGCGAGGCCGGCCTGGACCGCGCGGTCGTCGACATTCTGGGCGTTGGAAGCAGGGTCCACCCCGAGGCCGAACAGGCGGCCCGGCAGACCTGGCGTGCGTATCTCGCGAGCCTGCGGGGGGCCGGCGACGCGGTTCGGATCGGCATCGCGGGCAAGTACACCTCGGTCCGCGACAGCTACGCCTCGGTCATCAAGGCACTCGAGCACGGCGGCACGCGGTGCGGCGTCCGCGTCGAGATCGACTGGATCGACACAACCGATCTGAAAGCCGGCGAAGAACCGAACGCGAACACGGCCGTCCGCGAGAGGCTGAATCATCTCCACGGACTCATCGTGCCCGGCGGGTTCGGAACGCGCGGCGCCGAAGGCAAGATCGCCTGCATCCGGCACGCGCGGACGACCGGTCTGCCCTACCTGGGCCTCTGTCTCGGATTTCAACTGGCGGTCATCGAGTACGCCCGGCACGTCTGCGGCCTGGCCGGCGCTGGTTCGACCGAGTTTGACGCGGCCTGCCCGGTGCCCGTCATCGACATCCTGCCCGAACAGAAGCAGATCGAAGGGCTGGGCGGCAACATGCGGCTGGGCGGCCGGGACGTCGTGCTCCGGCCCGGCACCCTCGTTGCCCGGCTCTTCAACAACGCGCCGGAGACGCGTCTGCGCTTCCGGCACCGCTACGAGGTGGACCCGCGCTATGTGGACCGACTCGGCGACGCGGGCCTGATCTTCAGCGGCAAGGCGCCGGATTACCCGATCATGCAGGTGCTGGAACTCCCGGCCGACGTCCACCCCTTCTTCATCGCCACGCAGGCGCATCCCGAACTGACGAGTCGGCCGCTGCGGCCCGATCCCTTCTTCCTCGGCCTGGTCACGGCGTCCGTCGAGCGCGCGGGAACAGGACGACATGCTCGGGCCGCGCACCCCGGCGCGCGCGACGCTTCGTGAGGCTCAGTCGATCCGCTGATAGATGCGGAAGCCGGGGCCGGGTCGCTCGATGATCCCGGGCCTCGGGAACGACATGTAGAAGTGGTCCAACGCGGAGAACCACTCCGCCGGCAGATCGGCCTTGTCGGCGTCGATCGCGTGGACGAGCCGGTAGCGGCCCGCCATGAACTGCGCGAGGTACGCCCGCTCGCGGACGTTCTTTCCTTCGAGGTAATACGCCCGCGGCCACTCGACGAGCACGATCCACCGATATCGATACAGGTAGGTCGGTTCGTCGAGAAACCGCTCGCGCAGCTTCTCCGTCGCGTGGAGCGTGCGCACCGGCACGTGGTGGATCATGTAGGGCATCGCCGACCACCCGCCGGACCAGAGGATCGGTTCGTTCTCGGGCACGTGTGAGACCAGCCACTGCCGCAGTTCCAGACGCGTGTCTGTTTTCGTCATCTGCCGATCGAACCGCACGATCCGATCGATGCTCGGAATCAGACACAGAAGCGTCACCGCAACCGGGAGGAATCGAGGCGTGGGTGAGGCCGGCGGTCGCCGGCGCCGGCGCAGCCGGAGGACGGCCGATCGCACCCCCCAGCCCGCCGCGATGGCCAGGAACGGAAGCACCAGGTCCATGTAGCGGATGAAGATGCGGTTGCTGTGGCCGACGTACAGATAGAACAACGCCGGCAGGCTCCAGAGCAGCAGTCCCTTGCCGCTCCTGCGTACGGCCATCGCGACGCCCGAGGCAATCGCGATCAAGAGCACCGGCCATCCCAGGCCGTACCAGAGCGATGTGCGGAAGTGATCGATGTAGCCGTTGATGCCGGGCACGATCGGCGGCTCGGCCTGCACCAGCATCATCTCCCATCTGAAGTGCGGCCAGGCGCGCTCGAAATCGAGGAAGAAATAGGGTGTCGAGAGAAAGAAGACGAGCAGTGTGACGCCTGCCGCTGTGAGCCCCCCCGCCACCAGCGCCCGCGCGCGCTGTTCCGGCGGACGCCGCAGGGCTGAGCGGCCCAGGGCAACCGCGAACGGCCAGCAGAGCCAGGCGCCGGTGTATTTCGTCCCGATCGCCAGGCCCGCGAAGATGGCCGCGAAGACGAGATGCTTGAACGACCCGCCGAGATACAGTTTGGCCAGTTGATGGAAGGACAGGCAGACGAGAAAGACGAACGGCACGTCGGTGACGCCGAAGTGCGAATCACGCACGTGCAAATAGGACAGCGCGAGCAGGAGGCCTGCCGAAACAGCGGTCTTCAGTCCGAACAGCCGACGGGCCGTCGCCGCCACAACCACCGGCGTCAGCGCGCCGCAGAAGAGGCTCAGCAGACGTACGGCCCAATGGAAACAGGCGGGATTCTCACGGAACAGGGCATTGAGCGTCGTCGCGCTCGTGTCGCCCGCGAACCGCATCAACGCGTGCATCACCTTGAACGCGCCGTAGGCGGCATACACCATCAGCGAGGGGTAGGAGAAGGACTGTGGATTCCAGTCGGGCCGGTTTTCCAGCACGAGCGCGTTGCCGACAATCGCTTCTTCATCCGGCCGCGCCAGGGCATCGGGCAGACCGAACCCCAGGCCGACCGCGCGGACCGCGAAGGCCAGGGCAAACAAGAGGAAACACCCGAAACGGGGAGATCGCAGGAATGAGCGGCTGCACGAATCGGTCGGCATCGCGATAATGTCCGCGATCCGGCGCGCCGGGGCAACTCCGGCGAGCTCAGCCAGCGCGCAGCGGGTCCACAATCATTCCGGCGACACCGCTCGGGAGACAACCATGTATCCCACAAGGTTCTCGAGTCCATCAAGGCCGGGCTTTCCCGACCCAAGCCCCGCTGAAGCGGGCCCGAGGACGCGGCGGAGCGGTCTCGGCGCCGGCGCTCGGCCGGCTTGCGTTTGAGGTCTGAGAATTACTCCGCCCCGGCGTGGCGCTCCAGAAAGGCGATGAACGTCTGCGGCGAATCGATGTCCTCGGGGCCCGCCGTTGCGATCACCTGACGACTGCTCGAATCAATGATGAGAACGGTCGGCAGGCCGGACACCCGGTAGCGCAACGCGACCGCGCCGGCGGGAGCGGGCGGCGGACGGCGACTGAGATCGATCCGGGCCGGCACAAACCTCCGCGCCGCGAGAGACGCGACTTCGTTCGATGAAAAGATACGGGCATCCAGTGCAAGGCACGGGCCACACCAATCGGCCCAGAAATCAACCAGGAGCGGGACGCCCCGCGCCTTGGCCTGAGCCGCGGCGGCGTCGAAATCGTGCATCCAGGCCAGACGCGATTCCGCGCGGCGCGTCACCAGTCCGTAAATCACCAGCGCCGCCACCAGGAGGATGAGCCAACGCAGGGGAAAAGGTCGCCGGGCGGGCGACTGAGGGGTCTCGAGATCTGACATGGCGTGATTGCTCTCCTCGCTCGGGGCCATGACAGTTCAGGCGGATGAGGGCGCAGTCCTTCTTCGTAGCGTCCGCCCCCCCGTGGCGGACGTCGGGACGCACAAGTGCTCCGCCGCGCAACGGCCGCCACGGGGGGCGGCCGCTACATAAGAGCCGCCTGAACCGTCATGGACCCTCCTTGCTCAGACCCGCCCGCCTCGGTTTGGTCCGGCCGCCGCTGCGGAGTATAATGGCATGTGTTCGGACCGCCCACACGCGCGACATCGGATGCAATCGGCGCCGCGCGGGTGAGTCGAGGGGGACGGAGGGAATCACCTTGAAGAAGTGGATGCCGTACCTGTCTTGCTGGGTCTGTCTGTGCCTCTGCCCTGGCCTGTCCGCGGGCGAGGGCCTTCAGCCGTTCGAGCCGCGCGTGGTCGAAGTCGCCCTGCCGGCCGACGGGCCGCAGGCCGGTTCCCCGATCGAGACGATGCGAACCTGGCGCGCGTGGTTGATCGAACGCGGCCTCTCGGTCAACCGCTGCGGCATGGATATCGCCGGCGGACGACTGGTGCTTGAAATCGATCGTCGCGAGCAGGCACGCGCGCTCAACACCGCCGGTTTCCGCATCATCCGCGCGCTGGACCGCGCTCCGCTGGAAGGGCCGTCACGAACGCAATCGCAGTACTTCGACCCGCTCGAGATCGAGGCGATGCTGGCGCAGGTGGAGGCCGACCACCCCACGCTCGCCGTGCGATTCCCGATCGGAACCACGGTGCAGGGGCGCACGATCTGGGCGCTTGAAATCTCCGACCAACCCGGCGTGATCGAGGATGAGCCCGCGATCCAGTTTAACGGGCAACACCACGCCCGAGAGGTGGCGACGAGCCACGTCATCATGGATGTCGTCACCACCCTGACGACCAACTACGGCACCGATCCCGACGTGACGAACTGGGTCAACAGCTACAAGACCGTCTGCGTCCCGATGGTGAACCCCGACGGCGTTCAATACGTCTTCGACGTGAACAGCTTCTGGCGCAAGAATCGCAACCCGTGCAGCGGCGGCACCGGCATCGACCCGAACCGGAATTACCCCTACCGCTGGGGTCCGGCGGGTTGCGGGTCGGGTTCGTTCTGCGCGAGCGAGACCTACCGCGGGCCGTTCGCCGCTTCGGAGCTCGAAATCCAGGCCATGGCGGGGCTCGTCGACCAGTATCACTTCGTCATGGCGACCTCCTACCACGCCTTCGGCCGGTTCATCGACTATCCCTATGCATGTTTTACCGGCGGCAATCCGTCTGAGATGATGCCCGAACATGCCGTCATCAAGGAGATGATGGACGCGATGGCGGGCGCCATCACCGCCGTCGACGGTGTCTTCTACACCTCGAACAGTAACGGCTCCGCCGGCCCGCTAAGCGGCGACGACACGAGCTGGTACTACGCGCACAAGGGCACCTATCCCTTTATCGTCGAGGTCGGCACCAGCTTCGAGCCGGCCTTCAGCCAGGTCGCGGGGATTGTCAACCGCAATCGGGGCGGCTGGCAGTATCTCTACCAGCGGCTCGGACAGGCGCGGATCGACGTGCACGTCACCACCGGCTGCCTGCCGATCGAGGCCGACGTCACCCTGACCGACTTCGTGTTTGACACCGGAGAGGTGCCGCGCGTGACTTACCTTCCCTTCGGGAGATGGACGTTTCTGGTCCCGCCGAACGGAACCTACAAGGTTCAGGCCTCCAAGGCCGGCTTCGTGACGCAGATCATCTCAGTGCCGGTCGGCAACGCGCCCGCCGCCGTCAGCATCGACCTCCAGCCGACCGCGCCGCCGCCCGCGCCGTTGCTCGGCGACATGGACAACAGTTGCGTGGTGGATGGACTGGATGTCGATCTGTTCGTCCAGGCGGTGCTCGCCGGGCCGACGGCAACGCCCGATCAAATCCTCCGCGGCGACTTCGACGGGAGCTGCCTCGTCGACACGGGCGATCTGCCCGGGTTCATCGCCGCCGCCCTCGCCGGCGCGACCTGTCCGTAGGGACAGCGTCTTCCGCGGCGGAGCGATCAGCGTCGGGCAAGAAACACGACGGGCTGATCCGCCAAACGGCAGAGCCGGGCGGCCAGATCTTACCCGGCAATCAATCACTCACTGCTTGTTCGGTTCCTTACTTCGGTGGGATCGACACTTCGAAATCGCGGTACAGCGACTGCGCATCCCCGCCGGTGGCGGTCACGCGGTAGAACGCGCGAGCCTTGAGGGTGATGGTCTGCTTGCGAGCTTTCTTCGACCGCTTGACTTCGACATTGACCATCCGCGGCTCGGCCGACGCGGTCTCGGCGGGGTTCGCGGCGGTCAGTAACCGCCGATCCACTTTGACTCCTTCCGGGGGATCGATCCGAACACGCAACGGCGGACCGGTATTGTCCCACTGGGCTCCGCGACCACCGGCCGGGCGAAAGATCAACACCACCTGCACGATCGACCGATGTTTGGAGGAAAGGCCGCGGACGATCGCCGTTTCGACCTCGACCAGCGAGCGCGTATCCTCGGCCGCCGCATCCGGCGAACCGGACTCGGGCGCAGGCTTCTTTCTTGAGGACCTGAATTTCTTTCGAGGCTTGGCCGACTCGATCGACGCGGGCTCCGCGTCGAGCGCCACCGGGGTTTCGCCGCGGGCCTTGATGGCCTTCCGGGCGGTCTTGATCCAGCCGTACATCGAGCCCGGCTTCTCCTCGCGCAGTCCAAACTGCTCGATGGGCGCGCGGGGTATGTTGCCCTTCCTGCACAGCCGGGCGGCGGACCGCCAAGCGTCGATCGCCGCCTGGAAATCGCCCGGCTGATGTTCGGGCCGGTCGAAGCGAATCATGTGGGCAACCCCCAGGCGATAGAACGCGAGCCAGTCCTTGGGGTTCATCGTGATTGCGTCCCGGTAGGTCCGCAGGGCCTCCTCGAGTTGCACGGGCTTGCCGGCCAGGACGAGGGCGTCGCCGTGGGCACGCCAACCGGCGGCGGACCGGGCCTCACCCGCCATGCGTCGCGTGTACTTCGGATCGGGCAGTTCAAGAATCGGTGCGCGGAGCGCGAGTTTGTTGACCTTGAACTTCCGGCGTACGAACCGCTTCTCGAACTCCTCGGGTTTCGGATCGACGACCCGCGTGAAGCCCTGCTCGTCGATTCCGACCACCGTGGGCACCTGAGCGACGCCGGCGAGATTCAGCGGATCGAACAGGAGCGGGAGGTCGAGCTGTTTCCATTGAGCGAACAGCCGCGCGCGGTCTCGCCGCCGCTCCAGCATGACCCCCAACACGACCAGTTGCTTGTCCTCGACAAGATGCCTGGTCTTCTCCGTCCACAGGGCCAGGGCTTCCCAACTGGCCGGAGACCAGGGGGCCAAGTGGATCAGCAGGACCTTCGACCCGCGATAGGCGTCGATGGAGATCACCTCGTCCCCGCTCACGGATCGGAGGACGAGCTGCGGATGGGGGGTAACGGCAGGCCGGGGCTTGCCCACCGCCTCGCCGGGCAGGCCCGCGACAAGCAGTAACCAAACGAGACAGGCGTTCGATCGGCTTGACCATCTCGGCATCACAGCCTCTCCCTGACTGAGGTGGGGGCGGGCGGAAAACGGCGATCACGCGAATGCCCCTCGATCAGGCGGGCAGCCGGGTCTTCGCGTGCGCTCCCTCGGCCGAAGCATTCCCGCGGGGCGCCCGCCGATACGCGAATCCGACAGTATATCGCCTTGATCGAGGGCCTACCAATCGCTCCCGGCACCATCTGGACAGCCGCGCGGCGCGGACCTATCGTATCCGCTTTCTGCATCGACGGGCGGGATGTCCCGGCATCGACGTGGACACTCGACGCGCGGCGAGGGCGAATGTGGTGAGTGCGAAAGCCCCAAGCTATACTCCGACCGGAGTGAGGAAACCACCGGCTGGTACGACCACACGGGCCGGAAGCCCAGAACGATCTGAAGCGCCGCAAGTGCCGAGACGGAGAACCGAAGACCCCTGATGGCGACGGCACGGGAATACTTCCGCAACATCTACGACACGGTCCGCACGATCGCGATCGGCATGCGGATCACGCTCAAGTACTGCTTTGCGAAAACGATCACGGTGCAATACCCGGACGTGGCGCCGGCCCTCCAGCCCCGCTACCGCGGCTTCCACTGGTTCGAGGCCGAGAAGTGCATTGCCTGCGACCAGTGCGCCAAGGCCTGTCCGGTGGACTGCATCTACATCGAGAAATCCGGCCCCCGGAAGGTCGACAAGGCCTCCGGCGTCGCGGTGGGCGGCGCGTTGCAGCGCTTCGCGATCGATTACTCGAAGTGCATGTTCTGCGCGCTATGCACCGATCCGTGCCCGACCACCTGCATCCACATGGGCGACAACCACGACCTGAGCGCTTACACGCGCGAGGACATGGTCGTGGAATTCACCGATTTGGCGAAACAAGGCAAACAGACCCCCGAGCCCTACTGGATGCAGAAGGAAACCAAGCCCCCCTGGGCCGCCGACCTGCAGCGGCGCTGGGAGGAGCGCGCCCGTCCCGTGCGGGAGGAGATGCTCAAGGCGCTCGAACCGTCGAAACCGGCGGCGAAGAAGTAGGCGCTCATTGCAGGGCCACCTGCGGATTCGCCCCAAGTGGAGTGGAGACCACGATGCCCCAGGGCCACGAACTTGTCATCGGCCTGTTGATCTTTACGGTCGTCGCGATCGCGATGGCGCTGGGGGCCCTGCTCATCGGCAAGCTGCTTCGGACGAGGCTGCCCCATCCGGACAAAGACGAAGCCTACGAGTGCGGTGAACCGGCGATCGGTTCGAGCTGGGTCCAGTTTGATCTGCGGTTCTACGTCGTCGCCCTCGTCTTCCTGATCTTCGACATCGAGATCGCCCTGTTCTACCCCTGGGCCGTGGTCTACCGCGAGGCCGGCATCGCCGCGCTGTGGGACATGCTGTTCTTCTTCGCGGTCCTGGTCGTCGGCTTCCTCTACCTCTGGCGGTTCGGGTATCTCGACTGGGTCCGCGCAACGGAGGGCCAGCGGCGCCGGCGAACCGGCGACGTGGCGGACGACATCCTCGGCCAGGCCGCCAGGAAATGGACGTGATCGCGCGGGTCGGGCTCCCGAGCCGCGGGCTTCAGCCCGCGCGGACGCGCAGAAGGATTCGGTCATGAGCTGGATTGAGAACCGATTCGAAGAAGGCCTGATCATCACGTCGCTGGACTGGGCGATCAACTGGGGCCGGCGCTCGAGCATCTGGCCGATGACCTTCGGCCTGGCCTGTTGCGCGATCGAGATGATGGCGATCGGCGCCAGCCGGTTCGACGTCGATCGATTCGGCGCCGGGGCCTTCCGCGCGAGCCCGCGACAAGCAGACCTGATGATCGTCGCCGGCACGGTGACCTTCAAGATGGCCAGCCGCGTCAAGCGACTTTACAACCAGATGCCCGAGCCGAAATATGTGATGGCGATGGGCGCGTGCACGATCGGCGGCGGGCCATACTT
>JBHHUY010000080.1:0-12053 GCA_046753965.1 Phycisphaerae bacterium | reverse complement strand
GGGGCGGGAACGCGTCATCCCCGTCGGCTCACATGCGATTGAGGCCGTGCGGACCTATCTCCAAGGGTTGCGGGCCGCCCTGGCGGACGGGAGCGACCGGTGGGACGCCCTGTTCATCTCGCGGACCGGTCGACCGATGGATCGCACGAATCTCTGGCGGCTGGTGAATCGTTACGCCGCCGCGGCCGGGATCGCCGGGCGCGTCGGGCCGCACACGCTGCGACATTGCTTCGCCACGCACATGCTGGAGGGCGGCGCCGATCTTCGGATCGTGCAGGAACTGCTCGGTCATGCCAGCGTCGTCACGACACAGGTATATACCCACGTCGACATATCGCGGTTGAAGGCGGTTCACGAGCGCTGTCATCCGCATCAGTGATGCTCGGACCGGGAGACAACCGCGACGCGCCGGCGCGCTGTTCGGCGGCCGATCCATTCTGCGGGAGGCGATCGGCTGGGACGGGTGCGGCTGTACGCTGGGCGGAGATGGCCTGCGTCCGCCGACTACCAGGCGATGCTGCGGCCGCCATCGACATTCAGCACCGAGCCGGTCATGTAGGATGCCGCCGTAGCCATGAAGCGGACGGCGGCGGCGATCTCTTCCGGTGTTCCCAGACGCATGGCCGGAATGTGACGCTTCAAGGCCTTGATCTCGGCTCGATCGTGGCCTTCGGGAAACAGTGCGGCGCCCGGCGCGACGGCGTTGACGTGCACCTCGGGCGCCATCGCCTTGGCCAGGGCCTGCGTGAGAATGGCCAGCCCGGCCTTCGAAACACAGTAGCTGAGGTAGTCCGGCCACGGCCGATCGGCGGCGATATCGAGCAGGTTGACAATCTGCCCGTGTCCGTTCGCGCGCAGGTGGGGCCAAGCCGCGTGTGAAAGAACCATCGGCGCCGTGGTGTTCACGGCAAGAGTGGCGTTCCAGCGTTCGAGAGAGAAGTCGCGGAGCCTCATCGGCTCGAACACGGACGCGTTGTTGATGAGAATGTTCAGGCCCCCCAGTACTTCGACCGTCTGACCGGCCAGCGCAGCCGTCGCCGCTGCGTCGGCGAAATCGGCCTGCAGGACCATCGCCCGCCGGCCCATTTCGCGCACCATGCGTGCGGTTTCCTCGGCGTCTTCTTGCGAAGTGAAGCAGTGTACGGCGATGTCGCAGCCGCACCGCGCAAGCTCCATCGAGATCGCGCGGCCGATACGCCTGGCGCCGCCTGTGATCAGCGCGACTCGTCCTTCCAGTTCCAACCGCAACTCCTTCTCTTCCAGCCGACGACCGTGAGTTCGGCATCGAGCGATTCGCGCACATGCCGCATGCGGCGTCCACGGGGCGCCGAGGCATGCGTGACGACCCTTCGGAGTGCTGTTTCATAGTTCTTGACCCGCGCACCGTCAAGTCGAGAGGGCCGCCGACTCGCATGGCAGGTGCCTGGTTCGGCAACGGCGGACGAATCGTGTCAGCGGTCGTCGGGCGGCTCGGGCGGCGTCTCGTCGTCGAATCCAGGCGGTTCCGCCCGGGGGTCGTCGCCAGGCCGTTCGGGCGGCAATTGGTGCATGAGCCACACGTCCTCACTGGGGGTCGGGGGATGTCGCTTGTGCAGGACGTAGGTTTGAAAACGGCGCGAGAACACAATGATCGCCACGGCGGCGGTGAAGAACACGACAATCAGGACGACGCCCCAGAACATCGCCGGCCCCCATGTCCGGACGCGCGGGTCGTCACGCGCCGATGTCGGCCGGCTTGCAGCCGTACTTGTCGAGGGCGTGCTTCGCGCCGAAACGACAGGGGGCGAGGCCGCGAGCGTGACAAGGAACGCTGCGCTCAAGACCAGGCGGCGGCGAATCCGCCGACACAGCCGCCGATCTCGCAGCGGCCCGTGCGCCTGCGGTTCCCTCGAACGCCTCATGGCCACAACCCGTCCCGAGGTGAAGGCGCTTCGGTTTCGGCCAGTTGTTCGAGGAGCTGCCTCTGTTTCTCTGTCAGCGGCTTCGGAGGCACGATCTTGATGACGACGTATTGGTCGCCACGGCTCTCGCCCTTCGGGTTCGGCACTCCCAGCCCGGCAAGCCGGAGCTTGGCACCGCTCGCCGTGCCAGGCGGGATGGTCACCGTTCGCGTACCGTCGAGGGTGGGCAGGTCGACCTTCGCTCCGAGCGCCGCTTCGGACACCGTGACCGGCACGGTTAGGTAGAGGTCTTCGTCTCGTCTTTCAAAGTACGGGTGAGGCTGGACGTCGCAGATGACATACAAATCACCCGCGGCCCGTCGTCCACGGCCCGGCTTGCCCTTGCCGCGGATTCGAACGCGCTGCCCGGATCGAACGCCGGGTGGGATGTGGACGGAAATCCGCTCGCGTTTCCGTGAGCCGCGGCTGACTTCGAGGTCGAGCGTGGTCCCGCGGACGGCCTGCTCGAAGGTCAAGCTGACTGTGGATTCGAGATCCTCAGCAGGCGTGACGGCGGCTTGCTGTCGCCTGCCCGGCTCGCCGCCCATGAAGGCATCGAAGATCGATGCGCCGCGCCCGGACCTCGGCTGCTGATCGAACGAGAAGTCAAAAAGGTCGGCCAGGTCGCCGAAATCCACCGGTACGCCGCCGGAACTGCGGACATGGCCGTGGCCGCCGGGCGGGAAGACCGTGCCGGGGGCTGCGTGGCCGAACTGATCGTATTGCCTGCGTTTCCCGGGGTCGGAGAGGACGGCGTAGGCCTCCTGGAGCTCCTTGAACCGGGTCTCCGCGCTGGCGTCGCCTTTGTTCTGATCCGGGTGGAGTTTCTTGGCGAGTCGGCGAAACGCCTTCTTGATGTCGGCGTCGGTCGCGCTGCGAGAAACGCCGAGAACCTCGTAGTAGTCGCGTTTGGTCATAGGTGGCGTGACTCGAAAGCTGCCGACAGATGGCGAACGCCGCGGCGGGATTCTTCACTCGCCCGGCGGCGGGGGATGCGAACATCAGCATCTGGAATTATACGAGCGGCCGGGGCGCCTCGCAACGCGAGCGTTGTATCCTGACACCGTCCGGCGGGCGCGGTATGATCCGTAGTCACATGACCGTGTGGACGTCTCCGAGACTCGTTCGAGATCTGGTCGCCATGTCCTTGGTGGGCCTCGGGGTGTTCGTTGTCCTCGGGGGAAGCATGAGGGTGCAGCGCCCCGCGGTCCGGTTCACGCCTGAGCGATTCACAAGTCTTCGAGTCGGCATGACGCACGCGCAGGTCGCCGCGCTGCTTGGTCCGCCGCGCGTTCGCGGCCGGTAGATGAAGGTGGAGGCCCCGGCCGGCTTGAAGAACCGAATCCTCGGCTGGTTTGTCATCAAGTATGTCTGGGATTCGCTGTATGAGCGTTGGATCTACGGCACGATCGAGCGCGGTTGTGCCCGGTGGCCGATTCCGGAGACACCCAAGCAGGGCTATGTCGTTTACTTCAACGAATCGGGCAAGGTGGTGAAATGGCGAGCGCCGGTGCATCTCGCGCCAAGTCGCCGGGTGATTCGATGATCGCGGCCTGCGCGCAACTCGACGCGAAGACAATGGACGAGGCCGCCGCGGTCTGGCCTGGTGTCGAACGGACGGCGGCCCGGGCGGCCGAAGCCGGCGCGGACCTGATCGTCTTTCCGGAGGTCACCTATCCGGCCTACTGGCTCGAATCGGCGGACCGCTATCGGCGAGACGACATCGAGCGAACAGAGGCGGTCCTGTCGCGTTTTTCCGAGTTGGCGGCTCGCCATGCCTGTTGGCTGGTGGCCGGCTACGTCGAGGAGGAGGGCGACCGCCTGCATAACAGCGCGGCGGTGTTTGATCGAGGCGGCCGGTTCGCCGGAAGGGCGCGCAAGCAGTTCATGTGGGACTGCGATCGCAAGTGGTTCGCCCCCGGCGAGGCCTCGACCGTGCTCGACACCGAGTTCGGACGGATGGGCCTGTTGATCTGCGCCGATGCCCGAATGCCGGAGATCACCGCGACGCTGGCATGCAAAGGGGCCCGGTTCATCGTCCAACCGACCGCCTGGGTCAACACGAGCCTGGACGCGGCGGTTCGCCGGAACATCCAACCGGAGTTTCTGATTCGCGCGCGGGCGATCGAGTTCGGTCTGCCGTGGGTATGCAGCAGCAAGAGCGGCCGCGAAGACAGGAGGCTGGAATACGTCGGGCTGAGCCGCATCGTCTCGGCTGCGGGCGAGTCGCTGGCGGAGGCCCCGCGAGATGGAGACGCGCTGGTGACGGGCGAGGTCGTGCCGGCTGAACCCCGGCCGGTGGAGGTGCCCGCGAATCTGGTGCCACGACTTCTGAGCCCGGAGCCGCCGCGGCGGAATCCTTCGGGTCCTCGAACCTGCGAGCTTCGACCTAGCGCCTCGGCCGGCGAGATGGCAACCGGGCTGGAGGCTGCGCACGTCCGCGCGGCGTCGGTGACGACGAACGCACTGCGTAGCTTCGCGGTCGCGCGATGTCACGCGCTGGACGGCGTGCAGGTGCTCATCGCGGAAGGCCCCCCGGTCGACGCGGCCCTTGTTCGTGCCAGGGCCGCTGAGAACTGCCTGTGGCTCATTGTGGCGGGCGAGGCGACGCGGTGCGTCGTCGATCCGAGAGGGGCGGTCGTTTGGCGGGCGGGCGATGAGATCGATTCGCTCGAACTCGACGTCGCGCTGGCCGATGCAAAGGCGTTTCTGCCGACGACCGACATCTGGAGCCAGCGCCGCGTGGCAACCTATCACTTGGGCTCGCCCGTTGACGCCCACGCATCGGAGCCGTAGGCTGGCTTATTCTGCTCTGCGCGGGAGCATGAACTCGAACCGCGAAGGTGGACGGAATCTTGGCGATGACATCCGACAACTCGGCACCTATCGACGAACGGTATCACTTCCTGCTCCGAAAACTGCATTCGCTCAGCGGCATCATCCCGATCGGAGCCTTCCTCATCGAACACATGCTGACGAATTCGATGGCCTTTCAGGGGCCTGAGAAGTTCGATGAGTCGGTCCATGCCCTGCACCGGCTGCCGTATCTCACGTTTCTTGAGATCTTCGGCATCTTCCTGCCGATCGGCTTTCACGCGATCTACGGCATCAAGATCGCGATGTCGGCCGAGCCCAACCCCGTCGCCTATCCCTACATGGCGAACCGGCGCTATACGCTTCAGCGTGTCACCGGCTACATCGCATTTGCCTTCATCATCATCCACCTGCTCAAGTTTCGGTTTGCCCATTGGATCGGCTGGGGGCCTGAGTTCATCGGCAGCGAGCACCCGTTCGAGATCACGCGGAGCGGCCTGGTCGCCTGGCGGCCGTTCGGCTGGCATGTGCCGGCCGGCGTGACAATCACGATGTACGTGATCGGCCTGTGGTCGGCGTGCTTCCATTTTGCGAACGGCATCTGGAGCTTCTGCGTCAGTTGGGGCATCACGGTGGGGGAGAAGGCGCAAAAGCGCGTCGGGGTCGCGGCGGCTTGCGTGGGCACGCTCTTGTTCGTCTGGGGCGGCCTGAGCCTGTACGCGTTTGCCAAAGCCCCTGCGCCGGATGCGACAAAAGACCGGCCTGTGGTGGCCGAACGGACGGTCCGGCCGTCTCAGGCGGAGGCGAGGCCTGCCGGGGGATGAGCGTGTATCGCGAGACTTGGTTCAGCCGCAGGCCGACAGCCTGCGGTCTTGAGTTCCAGGGCGGCGTTATCGCAGGACCCCGGCAAGCGTTTCGATGGGGCCTAGATGATCAGGGGCGTGTGCGGGAAACCGTGAGGACCGAGTCGCTTCATGAGTAGGCGGCCTCTTCTACAGCGAGAGACGGCAACAACATGTCAGAGCAGCGCGTGGTGATGATCGGCGGCGGGCTGGCGGGCCTGGCCGGTGCAATGAAACTGGCGGAACTCGGCATCCAGGTCGATCTGGTCAGCATGGTGCCGGTCAAACGATCGCACAGCGTCTGCGCGCAGGGCGGTATCAACAGCGTCAACGCGACCACGCGCGCTCTGGGCGACAGCGAATGGCTGCACCTCGATGACACGGTCTATGGCGGCGATTTCCTGAACCATCAACCGCCCGTCAAGGAAATGGCCGATTGTGGCCCGCGCGTCATCGACCTGCTCGACCGATTGGGCGTGCCCTTCAACCGCACACAGGAAGGACACCTCGATCGCCGGCGCTTCGGCGGCACGCTCTATAAGCGGACGGCGTTTGCCGGCGCGACCACGGGGCAGCAGCTTCTTTATGCCCTCGATGAACAGGTCCGGCGCTGGCAGGCGGAGGGGCGAATCAAGCATTATGACTTCCACGAGTTCCTGGGAATCGTGCGGGACGAACAGGGCGTCTGCCGCGGTTGCGTGGTGCAGGACATGTTCTCCATGCGGATTCACGAGCTCCGCAGCGATGCCGTCGTCCTGGCTACCGGCGGCTGCGGTCTGATCTTCGGCAAGAGCACGATGTCGATGATCTGCACCGGCGGAGCCAACAGCCGCGCCTATCAGGATGGCGCGAAGTATGCCAACGGCGAGTTCATCCAGGTCCATCCGACGGCGGTGCCGGGCGCCGACAAGCTCCGCCTGATGAGCGAGAGCGCCCGGGGCGAGGGCGGCCGGGTCTGGGTGCCGAAAACGCCGCAGGACCCGCGCGATCCGGTCACCATTCCGGAATCGGAGCGGTACTATTTCCTCGAAGAACGATACCCGACCTACGGCAACCTCGTGCCGCGCGACATCGCGACGCGCGAGATCTTCGACGTGTGCGTCAACGGCGGACTCAGTGTCGAGAAAGACCGCCTCTGCGTTTATCTCGATCTTACGCACCTCCCCGCCGAGACGCTGCACAAGCTCGAAGGCATCCTCTCGATTTACGAGAAGTTTCAGGCCGCCGATCCGCGCAAGGTGCCGATGAAGATCTTCCCCGCCGTCCATTACTCGATGGGCGGACTCTGGGTGGATTATGAGAAAGATGATCGCACCGGCGGTCTCGTGAGCGGTTCGATTCGGAATCAGGCATCCAGCATCCCCGGTCTGTATGTGATTGGAGAGGCGGACTATCAATACCACGGAGCCAATCGACTGGGTGCCAACTCCCTCCTCTCTTGTATTTTTTCCGGCCTGATCGTCGCGCCGACCGTCGAGAACTACCTGAAGACGCTCGGTCGTTCCGCCGCCGATGTGCCGCAGTCTTTCTATGACGGTGCCGTACGACGGCACAAGGATCGGATGGATGAACTGGCCGCCCGGATCGGGGACGAGAATGCCTATCTGCTGCACGACGAACTGGGTCAGACCATGACGCAAAACGTCACCGTGGTTCGGGACAATGACAAGATCAGACAGACGCTCGAGAAGATCGAGGAACTGTCGGAGCGATACCTGCGAGCGCCTCTGGCCGACACCGGCCGGTGGACCAACCAGAATCTTTCGTTCACCCGGGCCCTGGGAGACATGTTGATCCTCGCACGGGTCATCGCACAAGGCGCGCTCCAGAGGGATGAATGCCGCGGTGCCCACTACAAGCCCGCGTTTCAAATCGCCGGCCTCGATCCGGATTCCGGAGAGGATCTCACGGTCCAGGCCCGTCGATGGTGTAAGCAGTTCCAGGCGAAGAACGAGAAATGGCTCAAGAGCACCGTGGCCAGACACACCGCCGACGGTCCGGAGATTACCTACGAGCCGGTCGATACAAGCCTGATTCCACCACGGCCGCGCACCTACGGCCTGAAGGGAGCGGACGCGATCATGCGAATCTGGACGGAAGAATTCGCCGGTCGAACCGCAGGCACCGGCGTCGAGGTGTCGATGGGTGCCTGAACCCGCCATCCTCCCATCAGCATGATGCGGGCGCGCCGGCTTCGGATGCGTCTCGCAGCGCGCCGACGACCTGATCCGAGTCGATCCGGCCGTCCCTCACCGAGATAATGCGGCGAGCGCATCCGGCGATTTCGGCCTCGTGCGTGACCAGAATGATCGTCAGGCCGGATTCGCGATTCAGCTCTTGAAGCAGGGCCATGATCTCGGCCCCCGTCTTCGTGTCGAGGTTTCCCGTCGGTTCGTCCGCGAAAAGGAGCAGGGGATCGGTAATCAGCGCGCGAGCGATGGCGACACGCTGTTGCTGCCCGCCGCTGAGCTGGTTGCTGTGGTGCAAGGCTCGATCGGCGAGCCCGACACGATCAAGCAGCGCGGCCGCCCGGCGACGGCGTTCACGGCGATGCACGTCGGCATAGGTGAGCGGCAGGGCCACGTTCTCCAGGACCGTCGTGCGCGCGAGCAGATTGAAACTCTGAAACACGAAGCCGAGCTTTCGGTTGCGCAGTTTCGCGAGTTCGCGTTTGGACATGCGGGTCACGTCCTGCCCCTCGAGCAGGTATTCGCCCCGATCACAACGATCGAGACAGCCGAGGATGTGCATCAAGGTGGACTTGCCCGAACCGCTTGGGCCGGTGATGGCGACGAGTTGCCCGGCGGAGATGGTCAAGCTCATGCCGCGCACGGCGGGTATGCTGACCTCTCCGATGTGGTAGGTCTTGTAGATGTCCCGGACTTCGAGCAACGGCGGTCCGTCGCTCTGTGAGACGCCAGCGTGTTGGGACGGGATTCCGGGCAAGCAGGCTACCTTCGGCGAAGTGAGCGGGTGATATCGGCCTTTCGGCCGCGGCCGGCCTGCCAGTTTCGCTCTGTGATCACGGAGTCACCGGCCTTCAGCTCGCCGCCTTTGAGTTCGGTGAAACTGCCGTCGCTCAGGCCGATCTCGACCTCGCGGGCGACGGGTCGGCCGTTGTCAAGGACATAGACCGTCGGCTTGCGAACGCGCTTTCTTCGTTGGCGCAAGGAACCGGTCCGTTCCGGCGGGAACGGGTTGAAGCGCAGTGCGGCGTTTGGCAGGCGAATCGCGTCGACAGCCTTGGCGACTTCAAAGGTGACGTTCGCCGTCATACCGGGCCGCAGGAAGAGATCTTCGTTGTCCACTTCGATCAGGGTGATGTAAGTGACCACGCCGTCCACCTCGGTCGCGTTGTAGCGGATTTGCGAGATCCTCCCGGTGAAGGTCCGATCCGGATAGGCGTCGACTCGAAAGCTGGCAGCCATGCCTTCGCGGATCAACCCAATGTCGGACTCGCTGACGTTCGCATTGACTTGCATGCGCCTCAGGTCGTTGGCGATGACGAACAACTCGGGCGCCTGGAGGGAGGCCGCGACCGTCTGGCCGTCTTCGATGTTGCGCGCGATGACCACGCCGTCGATGGGCGAGCGGATAATCGTTCGCTCCAGGTCAACCTTGGCGGCACTCAGCGCGGCCTTGGCGGATTCCACACTCGCCTGCGCACCGTGCCACGCGGCGCGGGCCGCGTCCTGCTCGGTCTTTGCCAGGAGAAGTTCGTTCTCGCTGGCGTTGTTCAGTCCGAAGAGCTTGCCGAGCCGTTTTCGCTCGCGCTCCGCGTCCTTGAAGCGGACGCGCAGCTCCTCCTCGCGAGCCTCGGCCAACGCCAGGTTGGCTTTTGCCTGGTCGTAGGCCGTCTGGAAGCGGTCGGGATCGATCTTCGCCAGAACGGTTCCCGCCTGTACTTCGGCGTTAAAGTCGGTATACCACTTCTGGATGTTGCCGCTGACCTGGGAACCGACGATTACCTTGATCAGGGGCTCGATCGTGCCGGTGGCGGAGACGGTCCGGATGATGTCGCCGCGGTCCAGGACCTTGACGACAAACCCGACCTGCTCATTCTCCCCGGCGAACTTCTCATACCCCAGCCATCCGCCGCCACCGACGGCGGCCACGGCAAGCACCACGACGATTGTCCGCATCGACACCACTCCACGCATGTGATCCGCGCCTGCAGTTGCGCCCGGAATCCGATTCAGCCGGTCGGACCGCCTCGCAAACCCACATCATACATCGAAACTCGCCCGCGCCCCATCGCAGCTTGATTCTCCTGTCGCCGGGTCCGAGACAGTTCAGGAAACGCTCATGCGGCGGCCCGCCCCCCCCATGGCGGCCGCTGCGCGACGGAACGCACACGCCTTCCGGCTGGGGGGCGCTTGCCGTGCCCCGACTCGATTGCTATTCTTCCGGCGTACATGAGCACCCTCCTGGATGAGAACGGAATCGCGGCGGCGTTGGCACGCCTTTCCGACGAAATCGCCGCGTCCATCCCGACCGACTGCCCGGTCGGCATCGTCGGCATCCGCCGGCAGGGTGACGACCTGGCCCGGCGACTCCGAGGAATGCTCGGGAAGCGCCTCGGAACGGAAATCGCCTTCGGCAGCCTGGACATCACCCTCTATCGGGACGATCTGGCCGAGATCGGGCCCTCCGCCATCGTCCGGACGACTGAGATTCCCTTCGATGTCGCGGGCCGTTTCCTCATTCTCGTGGACGATGTGATCTATACCGGTCGCTCGGTTCGGGCGGCCCTTGCAGCCATCATCGACCTCGGCCGTCCGAGAGCCATCCGCCTGGCGGTTTTGGTCGATCGGGGGGGGCGCGAGCTGCCGATCCAGCCCGATTTCGTCGGCATTCGGACGAGCAACGAGGCCCGACACGTGACGGTGCGCCTCCGGGAGACCGCCGGCACCGACGCGATCGAGGTGGCCCCATGATGACCCGTCCCGGCCGCACACCGAAGGGGGCGAAGCATCGGGGCGTTTCGGCGCGTCTCGGCGAGCGGGAGTCCACCGTCTGGCCGCATCGGAATCTCCTGACGCTGGAGGATCTCGCCGCGGAGGAGATCACCCTCATCCTGGATACGGCCGAGGCGTTTGAGGACGTGTCGACGCGCAGCGTCAAGAAAGTGCCCGCCTTGCGGGGTCGGGTGGTCGTCAACCTTTTTTTTGAGGACTCGACGCGGACACGGACGAGCTTCACGCTCGCCGCCCAGCGTCTCAGCGCGGATGTCATCGACTTCACGGCCCGGACCAGCTCCCTCAACAAGGGCGAGACGCTTCGCGACACAGCCCGGAACATCGAGGCGATGGGCGTGGACATCATCGTCTGCCGCCACCCCGCGGCGGGAGCAACACACCTGGTTGCGAGAAATGTTTCGTGCTGCGTCATCAATGCCGGTGACGGCTGCCACGAGCACCCCACCCAGGGCCTGCTGGACCTCTACACGATGCGCAAGGTCAAGGGCCGCATCGAAGGACTGAAGGTCGCCATCGTCGGGGACGTCGCAAACTCACGCGTGGCGCGGTCGAACCTTCACGGCCTCTTGAAACTCGGGGCCGAGGTCACCTTCGTCGGGCCCGCGACCCTCGTACCCAGGGTCTTTGAGCGGCTCGGTGCAGCGGTACGTCACGATTTCGATGCCGTGATCGAGCACTTCGACGTCATCAATATGCTGAGGATTCAGCACGAACGTGTCGCGTCGAACGTCTTTCCGAGTCTTCGGGAGTATTCGCGACTCTTCGGGCTGACCAATGACCGCATGCGGCTCGCCAAGCCGGATGTGCTCATCATGCATCCGGGGCCGATTAACCGCGGCGTCGAAATGTCCGGCGATGTCGCCGACGGGAGCAAGAGCGTCATTCTCCAGCAGGTCACCAACGGCCTGGCCGTGCGCATGGCGGTCATGTTCCTCTGCAAGCAGGCGTCGGAGGCGGCATAGGCCGCCGCGACGACCCCGGCGATCCGGCGGGCTCGCTGCCTCGGCTTCGTCGGCCTCGCCGGCCGGCTACCTCAGCGCTTCATCGTGGTCGAAACCGGCCAACGGACAGCCTTCGCAACGTGCGCGAGGCCGGCAGTGGCGTTTGCCGACCGCGACAAACAGGGCATGAAACTCGTTGAACAAGGCTACATCGTCCGGCAGGTGGTCCTCGAAGAGGGACTTGAGTTCCTCGTAGTCCGCTTCGTCATCGATCAGCCCGTGCCGGCGGATCACCCTGGCCGTGTAGGCATCGACCACGAATGAAGGCTTGTCCAGGGCGTAAAGCAGAATGGCGTCGGCCGTCTCTCGGCCGATGCCGTTGATGCCGAGCAGCGCCTCTCGAAGCTGGCGCCACGGCAGGTGCTCCAATCGGTCGAAATCGCCGTCGTGGCACCGCCAGAGCCAGTCGACAAAGTGTTTCAGCCGCCTGGCCTTGAGGTTGTAGTATCCGGCGGGCCGGATGCGGTGGGCGAGTTC
>JBHHUY010000079.1:0-12136 GCA_046753965.1 Phycisphaerae bacterium | reverse complement strand
GGGGGGTGGACGCTACGAAGAAGGTCTGCGCCGTCGTCCGCCTGAACTGTCATGGACCCACGGCGCGCCGCGGTCTGGCAATCGCCGGGCCGCATCCGCTAGAATGGACGGCGGAGGGAATCCCGGCGGTGCCGGCCGAGCGCGTCGGCCGCGCCGCCGCCTGGGGGGAGTCTTCGCTCGTGAGCATCCTCAGCCGACCGGCTCTATTCATCGTCCTGACCGTGTGCCTTTTCCGGCCTGCGGGCGCCGGCGCCGACGAGTTCGTCGTCGCGGACATCCTCACCGAAGACACCATCGGCGATCCCGACGCCTGGACCGTCCGGAACCAGACGTTCGCCAACATCCAAGAGGTCGTCCTGCGTTTCACGATCGAGGGGCGCGGCAACTTCGACGACAACCTGCCCGATCAGCCCCAGTTCGGTTTCGTCGTCGCGCCCGGCTCGGACTTCACCGGCGTCAGCCATGCCTATGGAGACCCTTCGTCCGCCCCCGCCGATTTCCACGGCTGGCGCACGCTGACGCTGACCTTCACGCAATTCCATCCGGGAAAGACCCTCGTCTTCGGCCAGGATACAGACGGCAGCATCGGCACGATGCCGCCCGCATTCGGAGCGACGAGCGGCGACGCCTTCGCGGGCGTGCTGGAGATGGTCGTCACGCTGGCTGACGGACGCGGCGGGAACACCCTGTTCGTCGCGAGCGGCCCCAACGCGTCCACCGCGCAGGTGCTCATCCCCGAACCTGTGACAATCTGGTTCGCCTGCCTCGGCCTGCCGCTGCTCCGTCGCCGTGCCCGGTCCGCGCGGCGCCGCGCGGGCTGAAGCTCGCGGCCCAGATTGCCCGGCGATACTATCATGGAACGATTCCCGACCGCGCGGAGGAGTCGACCGTCAAACCAACTCATCACCACGACGGCAGTCCGAGCTCGGCCAAACGGCCCGCGCTGCGCCGGCTGGTGGGCGGCACGACCGTGGTCTGCGTGGGCGTCGGGGCGGCCATCGGGTCGGGCGTCTTCCGGACGCCCGGCGACGTCGCGGCACTGATCCATTCGCCCTGGTGGATCCTCGTGATCTGGCTCGTCGCGGGCCTGATCACCTTGATGCAGAGCCTCGTCACGGCGGAACTCGCCACGCGGTTCCCCCGGGCCGGCGGGGAGTATCAGTTCCTCAAGGAGGCCTACGGCGAGTTCGCCGCCTTCTTCTTCGGATGGTCGGTCACGGTGTTCATCATCGGCGGGGGCGCGGCCACGATCGCGGCGGCGTTGGGGGACTTCGCCGTCGAATTGTTCGACGTCCGCCGGCCCGGCGGCTCGGCCGCATTCGGCTGCGCGGCCATCGCCGCGGTGGTGGTCGTCAACGCGCTCGGGCTTCGCAGCGGCGCGCTGGCGCAAAACTGCCTGTCGATGCTCAAGGTCGCGGCATTGGCGCTCGTCGCGGGCGGGGCGATCCTCGTCAGCGGACGAATCTGGCCCGCGCCAGCGCCGATCGAGGCGACGCCCGCCGCGCCGCTCTCGCTCAACACGCTGCTGCTGGCGCTGCTCCCGGCTTTCTGGTCCTATGCCGGTGTGACGGACGCCGCCAAGCTCGCGGAAGAAACCCGGGACGTGCGACGCGCGCTGCCCCGTGCGCTCGTGGCCACGGTCGCGATCATGACACTCGTCTATGTGTTCTACAACTATGCGCTGCTCTGTGCGATGTCGCCGAACGAGATGGCCGGCCGCGCCGGCGTTCACGCCGCGGTGTTCGAGGGCGTCGCGGGAACGGGGATCGCCGCGTCGCTGCTGGTCATCAGCATTCTGGTCTGCCTCGGGTCGATCAGCTCCGTCTTTCTCGCCAACGTGCGCGTCACCTTCGCCCTGGCTCGCGACGGGTTGACGTTCCGCCGACTGGCGCGGATGTCCGCCGGCCAGGCCCCGATCGGCTCGCTTCTCGTCTGCGCCGCGGTCGCCGTGAGCTTCCTGCTTGTGCGCGGGTTCGAACAAATCCTGCGAATCTACTTCATGGCGAGCACCATCCTGTTCGGCCTCACCTATGCGAGCCTGATCGTGTTCCGTCTGCGAGATCGCCGGGCCGGACGCGCCTTTCCCGCCGCGGCCTATCGAGCGCCGGCGGGCGTCCTGCAGGCCGTGGCCCTCGTGTTGCTCGAGATCGCCATCGCAGTGAGCATCATCGCGGGCGACGTGCGAACCTGGACAGACCCCGACACCCCGAACACCTACGACAGCCTGACGACCCTCGCGCTGCTGGTCGCCATGGCCTTGCTCTATCGGCTGTGGAAGGGCTCGAATCGGGACACGAATGACGGTCCCCAAGGACGCGCGAGAATCAACTGAACAACTGACGGAGGTTGGCACGGGCACCGTGCCACGGGCAGCTTGCCCGTGCGGCTGCGGGAGCTTCGCCCACGTCCGCGGAACCCCGCGGAGTCAGTCGGAACGCGCCGCTAGCAGGAATCCTTGTGGCTGCCGTCGCACCAGGGCAGGTTGCCGCTGCGGCGGCATTGGCAGACCGCCTTCTTCCCGGCCGACTCGATCTCAAGAACGATCGGTGTGAGCCCGGTGCCGTGGCGCGAATGGGCGCCGTCGCAATACGGCAGCTTCTCGCTGAGCCCACACTGGCAGTAGGCCTTCTTCCCCGGCGACTCTTCGATCACGATGGGACGGGTCCCGTGTTTGGGTTCCATGGGTTGGTTTCCTGGGTTCGGCCCGATGCGGAGGCCCGATGCGGAGACCCGCTCGGCGTCAGCCGGCGGCCGGGTCCGGCGCCCCGTCGACGACCGGCGGCTTCTTGTTGATCGCGTTCACATCCGGCGGCTCGCGCGCGGTCCGGTTCGAGCGCTTCGCGTCGTGGTCGTAGAAGCCGAGGCGCGCATCGATGCGGCCGTCGCTCTCCATCAGGGTCCCCGGCGGCTGAACCGCCATGCTGATCGGATACGCCCCGATATTCAGCAACATCCGCGCCGGCCCGTAGACCATGTGGAAATAATCGGTCCACTCGCGGACAAACCGGTTGTCCGGCTCATCGCAATCGGCGACGGCGTGCCAACGATTGCCCTTGTCCTCGAAGGGATCCTCGAACCAGAGCGGCCAGTGGCTGGTCGCGCCGTTTTCCAGGTAGACGGTCGCGGCGGCCCAGTTCCGCCGTCCGACGGGCGGGAACTCCGCCTTGCCTTTGTACCCCTCGGCGCTGGCCGTCGTCATGTCGCCCTCGATCGCCGCGCTTGAATCCTTGTAGGGATTGTTCAGATGGGAACACCCCGCGACGAGGACCAGGGCGAACGCGAGGCCTTCAAGCTTCAACAGGATTCTCGGCTGCATAGTTCGGTGCTTCCTCGGTAATGGTCAGGTTGTGGGGATGCGATTCGGACATCCCCGCGCTCGAAACACGGACAAATCGGGCATCATGGCGCAGGGCCGCGATCGTGGGCGTACCGCAGTAACCCATCCCGGCCCGCAGGCCGCCCACCAGTTGATACGCCAGTTCCGCCAGGCCGCCGCGATACGGCACCCGGCCTTCCACGCCCTCGGGAACGAGCTTGTCGCGTTCGGCGCCGCTCTTCTGACTGTATCGGTCGGAACTGCCCGAAACCATTGCCCCGAGCGAACCCATGCCGCGATATTCCTTGAATCGCCGGCCCTTCCAGAACACCATGGCGCCCGGCGACTCCTCCAGCCCCGCGAAGAGCGAGCCGATCATCACGGCGTTGGCCCCCGCGGCGATGGCCTTCGTGATGTCGCCCGAATAGCGGATGCCGCCGTCCGCGATGACCGGCACCGACGCCTCCTCGGCCACCGTCGTCACATTGGACAGGGCCGTGACCTGGGGAATCCCGACGCCGGAGACGACCCGGGTCGTACAGATCGAGCCGGGCCCGATGCCCACCTTGAGGGCGTCGGCGCCGGCGTCGATGAGATCGCGCGCCGCCTCGGCCGTGGCGATGTTGCCGGCGATCAGCTCGATGTCGTGCCGCTTGCGGATGTCGCGAATGGTGCCGAGGACGTTCTCGCTGTGGCCGTGGGCCGAATCCACGGCGATGACATCGACCCCGGCGGCGATCAAGGCCTCGACACGGTCGAACTCCTGGACGCCGACGGCCGCCCCGACACGCAACCGCCCCCGCTCGTCGCGACAACTGTTCGGGAACTGCCGGTTCTTGTCGATATCCTTGATCGTAATGAGGCCGACCAGACGCCGGTCCCCGCTGACAAGAAGCAACTTTTCAACCTTGTGCTTCTGAAGAATCCGCTCGGCCTCGTCCAGCGCCGTTTCCGGCGGCGCGGTGACCAGGTTGTCCCGGGTCATCACCTCGCGAACCGGCATGGATTCAAAGCGGCCGCGATCGATGTCGGCGTGATCCATGAACTTCAGATCGCGGCGCGTCAGGATGCCCACCAGCCGCCCGTCCGCCTCGGTGATCGGCACGCCGGAGATGTTCTGGATGCGCATGAGCACGGCGGCGCGACCGACCGTGTCGTCCGGCCGCAGCGAGAGCGGATCAAGGATGACGCCGTTCGCGCTCCGCTTGACCTTGTCCACCTCGCGGCACTGGGCTTCGATCGATAGATTCTTGTGGATGATGCCGACTCCGCCCTCCTGGGCCAGGGCGATGGCCAACCGCGATTCGGTGACCGTGTCCATCGGCGCAGAGAGCAGCGGAATGTTCAGCGAGATGTTGCGCGTCAGCCGGGTTCGAACGTCGGCCGTCCGCGGCAGAACGGCGCTTCGAGCGGGCACCAACAGCACATCGTCGAAGGTGATGCCTTCACCGATGATCTTGGAGTGCATGGAGCGGTCCCCGACGGGCGAATCGGCCTTTCACGACATTGTAGCGCGCCCGCCCCCCGCCGCAAGCACCGGATGACAATATGGCCAAGGCATCGAGCGAGATCGATTGCCGGGTGGGACGCACCGGCCGGCTTTGCCGTTTGGCGGACCGCACCCTTACCTTATTCTTGCCCGACTCCTTACCCCACTCAGACTGAGCGGTTTATGCTCATTATGCAGCATAACATCGGCGAGCCGCGAGCTTCAGCTCGCGCGGCCGTTTGATACAAGAAAGCGCCGACCGAAGTCCGCGGCGCTTCCTCCGGAAACTGCTCAGCTTGAATACCTTGACTCTTGCCCGATTCCCAACGCCGATCACCTCACCCCGCGGGCCGACTCGCCGGAGACGGGCCCGAGGTCGAACCGGGGGCCGACGTGGGGCGCGGGGTCGCAGCGGCAGGCAGTGCCGGACCCGGTTTCCACGTTGCGAAGTCCGGGTGAGCCTTGCGGAAGGAAGACCAGAACTCGCTCCGGTTGCTCCGTCGCTCCAGATCGCGCAAATAGGGGTAGGCGATGGACGGTGTCGGCATCAGCTTGATGAATCGCTCGAGCCCCACACGCGCCTGCATCTCGTCGTCCTGCTGAAGATACAACTCGGCCTGCACGTAAGAGGCCTGCGGCAGATCGGCCCAGAGCTCGATCGCCCGCTTCACCATCCGCAACGACAGATCGGGATGAAGCCCGTTGGCCGTGAAATCGCCGGCCAGACTCGCATAACCCTGCGCCAACCGCTGCTGCAGCGTGGCGCTGCCTTGCGGAGCGATGAGCTTCAGTTGTTCGGAGCCTTGGCTCTCGCGGCCCGCCGCGAGCAGCACCTTGAGCCGCGTCTCGCCCAGTTCGTCCGGCAACGGGACCCGAATCGCCTTATCCATCTGATTCGCCTGATCCGCGACCACCGGACCGGCGAGGATCGTCCGGGCGCGGACCAGCGCCCGCAACAGGTCCTCCGTCCGACCGGTCGGATCGACTTCCAGGCTGTACTCGACCCATTCACGAACCGACGCGGCGTGCGCGAGGAACAGTCTGGGGCCCGCGCGGCCGTACATTTCGTCGGCACGCACAACCAAATCAGCCGCGTCCTTCGGACGGTCGGACCAATCATACGCGAGGGCCATCAGCCGAACGGTTTCCGGCGACAGCGGATCGGCCCATTTCGACGGCGGTCGCTTGTAGTCGTCCGCCGCGATGTTCATCAGATCATCGAGCACCAGCTTCGTGTCGGGCAGTTGGCGCAGGCCCTGCACGAGTTGCAGATACGGCTCGTCGATCCAGCGGCGGCGTAGCAGCGCGCGAAGCCACGTCAACCGGTCTCTCGTCGTGGCGTCCTGTTTGAACTGCCAAAGCCGAGCGACAACGTCGATGTTGAACGGCTCATCGGCGCGGTTCTGCTCCAGCCAGCGCAGGAACTCATTGAAACGATCGCGCGCGATCTGCATCTCACCCCGCCGGCCATAGGCGTTGGCAGTGTGAAACAGCAGTTGCGCCGCCGTCTGCGAAAGCCCGACAAACCGCGGCGCGGCGCGACTCAGCCGGTTCAGCCGCGCAAGACCCTCCTGGGCGAGACGGAGATCTTCGTCCGAAAGCGGGCCCGTGGCCTGGGTCAGACGGCGCGCAAACTCGGCGGATCGCGCCTGGGCGGCGAGCAACCGTGCCGAGAGCTTCTGAAACGGATCGAGTGTGCGGTCGGCCGCAAAGTCGGCCTCGCCGATGGCCTCGGCGAAATCCTTGGCCTCGACGGCCTGCGACGCGCGATACCGCGCGAGGTCGGCCCGCCAGTCTTGAATCCCGTAGTAGCCGAGAACAAACGCGGCGACAAAAGCCGTGACACCGCCGAAGCGGAACAGCCCCGTGCCGAGCGGCGCGGACGCGGGAACAGTGACCGTCGCCGGTACCGGCGTGCGCCGTTCTCCACGCGCCAGGGCCCAGAGCCCCGCCCAGATCGCCAGAAAGATCGGCGGAAAGCCGGGCTGGCGCAGCGCGACGTCCGAGCACTCCTCGATCACCATGCCGACCAGCGCGGCCGACAGCGCCATCGCAAGCCAGCGACGCTCTCGCGCGTCGGGTGTTTCTCGGAGCCGATCGCAGAACTTCACGGCGAAGACCAGCGTCGTCACGAGCGCCAGCAGGTAGGCCAGCGTCCCCGCCAGGCCGATGTCGGCAAGCAATTCGAGCGGCTCGTTGTGCGCGTGGACCGTCCAGTTCTGTTCGACGGCAATCACCGAGGGGTCTTCGAGCTGTTTCTCCCGGTCGAACTGGCCGGCCAACATCGCGTAGCAGCCGTCTCCCTGTCCGCCGATCGGCTTGGAAGAAAACAGGACCAGGGCATAGGGCCATTCATAGTTCAGACGCGCCCGGATCGAGTGCGCCCGTTTGCCCATCGGCCCCGACTCGCCCAGCCGCTGCATGGACCAGACCCCGCCGATCGCGAGCACCAGGCCGACGAACACGACACACAATCTGGCCGTCTTGCCTCTCGCGAGCAAAAAGAGCAACGTCACGAACCCGGCGGCCAGACCGACGCCCGCCGATCGGGACTGCGTCAGCAACAACGCGACGAGGACGATCGCCAGGGCGAGCAGCGCCGCGATCCAGGTGGGCGATCGACCGCCGCGCTTTGCCCCGGCGGGTGATGCGCCCTCCGCCGTCGCCGGGCCGGCCGCCCCCCGGCCCGCCATCAACCCGATCGCCAGGAACACGGCCGGCAGCAGGCAGGCCCCGAACCAGAGTTCGTTTCCGATCGGGTATTGCAGGCGCATCTGCGGCCGGCGCGCGTGCATCAAGCTGTCGAGCCAGCCCGGCTCGACCCGGACCGAGTAGTGCCAGATGCCCAGCGCCGCGGTCGCCGCGATTGCGGCGAGGAGCACCGCCGAGAGGCTGCGCACGTGGCGCGGAAACAGCAGGGCGGCCAGCGGCCACCACCAGGCAAGCTGGAGGAATCGAATGATGACCTGTCCCTTGCAGACGGCCGGCGCATGAGAGAACGCCGAGGTGAGCACGCTGACCAGCAGGAGCACGCCCCACCAGAAATAGGGCCCCGTCGCGCGCCGCCGGACGTCGAGCAGGTCTTCCGAAGTCAGTCGGGGGCGTCGATTCGTGCTGAGGAAATGGACGGCCCCGACGAGGGTTAAAAGCGCGGCCCCCGCGTAGAAGCAGAGGTCGCGAATCTCGACCCCGCGCAAAGTCGGCGCCGCGCCGTCGAGCGCGAGAAGCTCCACGACCGGCTTGAGCAGCGAGCGATCCAGGCGGTGCTGCTTCGAGAAGCGCCCCGGCGAAGTCAACAGACAGTTGCCGACCAACGCCGCCGCGGCGATCCACAGCAGGACCGTGCTGGTTCGACGGGCCGCGGTTTGTTCTTGGGGTCCCGGATCAGTCGCAGGCTCGGATGGCATCATTCAAACTCTCGCAGGAAACCAGTTCGATTGCTTCTTCATGTTCTCGCCGGAATGCACGATCCGCGGGCGCGGCGCTCGGCAGAATGAAACTGCGAAAGCCCACCCGGACGGCCTCGGCAAGGCGCTGACGCTGATGATGCACCGAACGCACCTCCGCGCCCAGACCCAATTCACCAAAGACAACCGTCCCCGCCGGAAGACGCCGGTTCGTCATCGCCGAATAGACGGCCAGCGCCATGGCCAGATCGGCCGCCGGCTCGGTCACCCGAACGCCGCCCACCACGTTGACGAACACGTCCTGATCGCCGAGGACGCACTGCGCGTGCTTCTCGATCACCGCCAGAATCATCGCGACCCGCCCGGCGTCGACACCGGTGGCCTTCCGCTTGGCCGATCCGAAAACCGACTGGGCGCAGAGCGCCTGGACCTCCACCAACAGGATTCGCGTGCCTTCGCAGGCCGCGAGGATGGCCGATCCCGGCCGCGATTCACGCCGCTCCTCCAGAAACAGCGTCGACGGGTCCTCCACCGGGACCAGCCCCGCGTCCGTCATCTCGAAGATGCCGAGCTCGTCCGTCGAGCCGAAACGGTTCTTCACCGCGCGGACGAGCCGGTGGGCGTGGAACCGGTCCCCCTCGAAATAGGCTACGCAATCGACCAGATGCTCGAGGATCTTCGGCCCCGCGATCGCGCCGTCTTTCGTCACGTGTCCGACGAGCATTAGCGCGAAATCCATCTGCTTCGCCAGCCAGATCAGGCGCGCGGCGGCGTCTCGAAGCTGCGTGGCCGAGCCAGGCGCCGCCGTCAACTCCGGCCGATAGACCATCTGAATCGAATCCACGACGACCACCTCGGGCCGTTCCTCTTGCAGAAGGTTCGAGATGATGTCGAGATTCGCTTGCGCCGCGACCTGCATGGACGACTCACCGACGCCGAGCCGCGAAGCGCGAAGCCGGGTCTGCCCCAGCGATTCCTCGCTCGTGATATAGATCGTCCGCAAGCCCCGGCTCGCCAGCGCGTGGGCAACCTGCAAGAGGAGCGTCGACTTGCCGATGCCCGGATCACCGCCGACCAGGACCGTCGAGCCCGGCACGAGTCCGCCGCCGAGGACGCGGTCGAACTCGCCGATCCCGCAGGGATGCCGGGCCATCGTGTCGGCCCGGACCTCCGACAGCGGCATCAGCAGCGGGGCCCCCGCGTCTGTCGCGAGCGCCGGCCGATGTCTGTCCTCGCCGATCCCGCGAACGACCCGCTCTTCCAGGGCGTTCCACTCGCCGCAGGCAGGGCACTTCCCGGACCAGCGACCCTGCGACGTGCCGCAATGGGAACACACGAACTGTGAGAGGACCTTGGCCATGGGGCCGGCGATTGTAACGCCGCGACAACCCATCCGTCGATCAGGCGGCCCGACGTCGCCGCCGGGCACTTTCTTCGTAGCGTCCGCCCCCCGTGGCGGACGATGCAACGCACGCTGGCTCGAGAATCCCCTCTCGATCCTCACGATGCAAGGGGACCTGGAAAACCGAACCACCTGCGGATCGTGTATGATGGAACCGACGCAGCCATGGCCATCAACGCATCCCCCAAGTACCAGAAGGCCGAGGAGCAATACCGCGCCGCGACGGACGCGGCCGGGCGCATCGCCGCGCTCGAGGAGATGCTCCGCCTCGTCCCCAAGCACAAATCGAGCGAGAAGCTCCAGGCTCAGCTCAAGCAGAAGCTGAAGACCGCCCGCGAGGAACTCCATCGAGGCCATCGCAAGGGCGGCCACGCGCACCACGACCCGTTTCACGTCCCCCGACAGGGCGCCGGGCAGGTGCGGCTGCTCGGCGCGCCGAACGTCGGCAAGAGCTCCATCGTGCACCGTTTGACGAAGGCCCGTGTCGAGATCGCCGAGTTTCCGTTCTCCACCCACGTCGCCGTGCCCGGCATGGCCCACCACGAAGACGTCCCGATCCAACTGGTCGACATGCCCCCCGCCGCGGGCGCCGCGCCCCAGCCCGGCATGATGAACGCCTATCGCCTGACCGATCTCATCCTGCTCGTGGTCGATCTGGCCGCGCTCGATCTGACGGACCAATTCGAACACTGCATCGAACTGCTCAAGGCACATCGCATGCGGCCGGTCTCATCGCCGACCCCAGACGCCGATGCGGAGAATCCCTCGGACGAGGCCCTGCCGAAACGTGTCCTGGTGGTCGCGAACAAACTGGACACCCCCGGCGCCCGCGACAACTTCGAAGCCTTCGCCGAGCTGGAGCAGACGCCGCTGAAACTCATGGCCGTCTCCGCCGAGACCGGCGAGGGCCTCGACGCGATGATGGCGGAGGTCTTCTTGTTGTTGAATGTCATCCGCGTCTATGCGAAGAAGCCCGGCCGGCCCGCCGAGATGGATGCGCCGTTCATTCTGCCCCGGGGCGGGACGGTGCAGGACATGGCGCGCCTCGTCCACAAGGAAGTCGCGGAGAAGCTGCGCACCGCCCGCGTCTGGGGCGCCGGCGTGCACGACGGCCAGCAGGTCCACGCGACCCATGTGCTGGCCGACAAGAGCATCGTGGAACTGCACGTCTAGTCGAAGATGGCACAGCCTGAACAGATGGGTGTGGTGTTCGGGTCGATCCGGTAAGGCATCGAGCGAGAATCACATGGCCGATTGCCGGGCCGGACGCGCCGGCCGGCTTTGCCGTTTGGCGGATCGCACGTCTACCCTGATCTTGCCCGACTCCTTAGGCCCGCAGGGCCGCGCGTTCAATCGAGCATCCCCGCGATCTCTTCGCGCAGCCGGTCCGCCTCGGCGCGAAGGGCATCGGCGCGGGCCTTCAACGCCTCACGCCGGCGCGAGTCGGCGATGCCGGGAAGGTTGATGAACACGTTAAGCCGCGCGCCCTCGAGCGCCGCGTGCGCGGCGAAGCCGGCGACGCCCGCGTCGGACCGACAGTTCTTCTTCGAACGCGCCAGCCCGGCCGCGGCGAGCTGCATCACGTCGCGGGCCGCCGACATGACGGCGAGCGGCGCCTCGGTCGCGGCGACGGTCGCCGCCTGTTTCTTCTCGTGCCTCTCGGCGTCGTCTTCCGGCAATCGCCACGCGGCCATCAGCCCCTCGAAGGCCGAAATGTCTTCGTCGATCAACCGCGTGAGGCGCCTGCGCAGCGCGTCGGCCGTCTCGATCGTGTCGTGCAACGGACCGGGCGCGCCCGTCTTCGGGTCATTGAGCCGTCCCACCATGCCGCACAATGCGGCCGCCACCGCGCCGACCAGCGCGCTCCCGCTGCCGCCGCCGGGCGTCCCCGCGCGCGACGCCAGCCGTTCGAGAAACTCATCGAGCGAATCAGTTGTGATCGACACCATTTAGTCTCCGAAGTGGCCTGTTTTCCCCGGATGGCTCTGTCTTCTCCGAATCACACCGCTCGCTCCGAAGCGCCGTGTTGTCGTCGCGATCATCATCGCGTCATCACCGCAATCCGCAAGACACGGCGCGCCCTGCGTTGCCCCGGCCGGCACGCAGTCGGCGACTACAAGGACCCACCCCCACCCGGAGCAAATGCCGATCTCCTCGATCGCTCCCGCCGACTGATGCAAGAACCGCCGGTCCGCCTCAACCCCGAGCAGCGCCGAGTCGCCCTCGCTGCTTTCGTCCAGAAACTCCATGCCGACGCGATCGAACTGCTCGTGATCGCCATCGACGATCACCATTCCCATCTGCTGGCCCGCTTCCAGGATCATCGACCCAAACACCGGATCGGCCGGGCCAAGATGAACGCGCCCATGCTCCTGCGCGACGTCGGCCTGCCGGGCAAGGTGTGGGCCGTCGGCTGCCGAACCCTGCCCATCCGCGATCGGCCTCATCAGTTGAATGTGTTTGACTACATTGCCGGACACCGTCGCCAGGGCGCAACTGTTTGGACGTTTCGTGACGCTACC
>JBHHUY010000078.1:0-12301 GCA_046753965.1 Phycisphaerae bacterium | reverse complement strand
CTCCGCCGCGCAACGGCCGCCACGGGGGGCGGCCGCTACATAAGAGCCGCCTGAAGTGTCATGGACCCGGACCCGGTCGCGGGTCGGCCGGCCGCCGGTCAGCAGTTCAGCGATGAAGGGGGGGGTTGACGACCGTGCCGGCGCGGGGGCCTTCGTCGAGCCGCGCGATGAGGGTTGTGCCGGGTGCGGCGCACGGGGTCTTCACGTATGCCAGAGAAACAGGCGAGCGAACGGCTTCGCTGAAGCACCCGCTGCGCGTGTGGCCGACCTCTTGGCCGTCGATCTCGAGGCGCGAGCGAGGAGGAACCGGCGCATCGCCGTCAAAGCGCACGCAGACGAGGGTACGCGGCAGGACATCGTGCGAGCGCATCCGCTCGATGACTTCCTGCCCGAGATAGCATCCTTTCTGGTGGCTGATGCCCCGTTCGCGTTGGCCGGTCTCCGGGGGAAGCACGTCCTCGTCAATGTCCTCGACCGAGGCCGGGATGCCCGCCTCGATCCGGAGAATGTTGATCGTCTCGCGGTCGACCGGGCAGAGGTTCAGCCGCTCGGCGGCCTGCGTGATGGCTGCGGCGGTTTCGGAGATAACTCTACCAGTGAGCATGAACTCGGCGCCGGGCAATCCGGCGAAGTCATGGCGCATCATCAGGATGCTCACGTTGTCGCGACTGATCGTGCTGTGCTGCAGCCAGGCCATCGGCACGAGATTGCCGAACCCGAGGTCCTGAACGAGCGCGTGTGCCGTCGGGCCGAGGACGGCCAGCCTGTGCGACCGCTCGGAGATGTCCGCCAGGCGGACGTCTTCCGTGATGATGTATCGGTTCAGGTGGTCGGTCGCCTTTTCAATAAGACGTCTGTCAATATCCAGCCAGATGCGGTCTTCGAGGATCAGCACGTTTGCGTCAAAGACGACGCGCCCCTTCAGCGTCGGCGCGAAGACATAGTTGCCTTCGCCGGGCCGCAGGGGTGTGATGACGTTGGTGACGAAGTGATTAAGCCAGTCGGCCCGGTCCGCGCCGGTCAGTTCGATCAATCCGTGGTCTTCTCGACGGCAGAATCCGCCGACCTCCTGGCAGGCTTCGTACTGCTCGGTGATGTTTCGCGGGTTCGACACGTTCATCCCTGCGGCCGCGACCTTGCCGATCCGGCGACTCTGCCGGCACTGTACCACCCATCGGTCGAACGCCCATTCGGCGGACGGCCGTCTCCGGGCGTTAATCGTTTTCTTCTGTTTCGGGCAGGCGGGCGGTGGCCGGCGGCGTCTCGGGTGAGGCTTCCTCGGAGACGCCGCGCCGGTTGGCCGTGATCGGCTCGCGCGGGCGGAGATGGCTCGTGTCGTCGTCGGAGAGCTGTTCGATCCGCGTTGCGGCGAATCGCTGGTTGGAATCGTTGCCCGCCTCTTCCGTCTCGAGCACCTGGTGATACAACTCGATCGCCCGTTCCCGGTTGTGCAGGCGGAAGTCGTAAACGACGGCACAATCGAACCGGGCTGGGTGGGGTGTCATCGGATCGAGCTCATAGGCCCATTTAAAGTACCGGATCGCCAGTTCGTTGTCCGGGTCGTCGTCCCGGAGGAACTCCTTGTAGATTGCGCCGCAGTAGTACGCACAATCATCGACTTTGTCGGATTTCGGATACTCAGAGATGATGCGCTTGAACATGCCGAGCGCCTTGCGACAGTCCTCGCTGTTCAGCTTGGTAAAGCCGACGAAGGGAATGCCCTGAAACGTGTCGTACAGTTTGACGGCTTTGTCATACAGGGCGTCGGCTTCAGGGATCGATTCTTCGGGAGCGACGGCGAACGTCCGGCCGGGTGCGTCGTCGCTCAAGTACGGATAAACCAGGACATTCTTGGTGAGATCTCGCTGGCGGCGCGCCCAATTCGCCCGCACCGTGTCACCCGCCAGAAGGTATCCGCGCTCCAGGGCCTTCAGCTGTTCCATGTATGTCTGCCGAGCGGCGTACATGCCTTCGACGAGATCGGGGAAGTTCGGCAATTCCTCCGCGACGCGGGCATAGTCGATGTCGGCGGGGGGCGGATCGATGTTGATCACGCTTGGGTCGTGTTTGCGGTTGATCCCTTCACAGCCGCAGGTTGCGAGCGTTGTCACGGCCACGAGAAGTGAAAACCCGGCGACGGAAATGGAGCGCGTTTGCATCGGACTCATCCTTGACTCACTTCGTGACTCGATTGCGGAACTCCCCGCGAGGGGCCCCTGTGTCTCGATGGTATTGCAACCCGAGACGGCGGAAGGGTCAAGCGAATCGGGGAGATCCCCGGTTGTCGGTTTGCTTCCCCTGCGGCAACAATTCACAACGCCCCGGCCGGCCTCTCACCATTGCGCCTCTTCGAAGGCGCCGCGGCGGGCCGTGGGCTTCTGGGGAAGCGACTTGAGGATCGCGCCCGCCAGCGCCAGGTCCCCTCGGGTGGTGATCTTGATATTCCTCGAGTCGCCGGCGACGGCCGTGACGGCGTGCCCGGCGGCCGCAACGACCTGGGCGTCGTCCGTCGCTTCGTTCGAGCTGTCGCCGGGCGATTGAGCGGCCAGCTTCTCGTAGGCCTCTCGGATCACGACGGTCCGAAAGACCTGCGGGGTCTGGGCCATGTGGAGCCCGGCGCGCGACACCGTCTCGCCGACCAGGCCGTCGTCCCCCACGCGCTTCAGCGTCGCCGTCACGGGGGTGACGGGCACGGCGGCCCCGGTTTCGGCGGCCGCCTCGAACACCTTGTCGATCCAGGCCTCGGCGACACACACGCGAACGGCGTCGTGAATGGCCACCAGTTCGGCGTCGTTTGACACGGCCGCGAGGCCCTTGGCCACGGAGTCTCGGCGTTCGGCACCGCCCTCGATGAGTTGGACGCCCATGAACCCGAGATTCGGCCCGTATTGGGATTTCATCTGGGCCAGGTCCTCCGGCGCGACGACGAGGAGGGTTTGGCAAACGTCTTCGCGGTTGCAGAACAGTTGGAGTGCGCGGAGGAACAGGGGCTGGTCCGCGAGCTTCGCGAAGACCTTGTTCTCCTTCCCGCCGAACCGCTCGCCGCGACCCGCCGCGACGACAATGACACTCACTTTGGCCATGAGCGACTCCTTGATCTCAGGCCGATCGGTACAGCCCCGTTGCGGCACGGGTGATCGGCCGGTGCGGGCTTCGGCGAACGCTCGCGCTGGAAGTACCTCGGAAACCCGCGAGCGCATCGTCCGATTCTGCGTAATAAACATATTAAAAGGGCATGTTCGCGGCCGGGCAAGACGCGATCGCAAGATCCTCCGCTGATGGGTGCATGACGGACTTCGCGGCGAACCCGACACGGTGTCGCCGTAGCGTCCGGCCCCCATGTCGGACGTCGACGCAAGAAGGGCCATCCGCAGTCGTCGGCCGCCTCGGGGGGGCGGCCGCTACGCGTATCCTCCGTGCCCGCCGATTCTGTCATGCCCCCCCGCTGAGCGCCCGGCTCGCGTTGGCTGCGAACCGCCGGGGTTCCTCTCGCCACGCCAAGCCCCGCAACCGTTCGGGCGGCGGCACCCGGCCCTGCCAGCCCGCAAGCAGCGTATGCCGTTCCAGGTTCGCCAGCGGCCTTGAGATCGCGCGTTTCCGCCATATCAGATGAAGGGACGCCGATGCTCCGGCCCCACATCCACGCGACCCTGACCCGTCTCCAACGTCACCCGATTCACCGACCAAGGCGCCGAGAGACCCAAGACCTGCTGACAACGCTCCGTATCTCGCATGGGCATCCTCGTCGAAATGCCCCTTCTACCCCAAAACCTGCCACGATAAAGCCGGAGAACCTCATCTTTGGGGGCATGGATTGCAGTTCGAGCGCCGACATCCAGGACATTCAGCCGTTCGTCCCGACCTTGAGTGATCCGGTGGGCTCTGCCCCGTCTTATCCCTATTGCGAGATCAATCTCGGCGACATGAACGGAGACGGCTTCGTGGACGGGCGCGACATCCAGCTCTTCGTCGCGGCAATCCCGACACTGTGACGAACCTCGCTATCGGATGCGCGGCTGTGCGTCCTGAGAGAATCGATTCCTGTGGCATGGGCGTCCCGGCCGGGCCGGCACCACCGAGGCGCCCGCACCGCAGGATTCTCGGGATGCACGCTCGAAGGCGACCTTCTTGAGAGACTCGCTCTCCGGCGCGTGTCTCGAATCCGAAGCTTGGGTGATGGGTTCGAAGGCTGGCTACCAACCGACCATGTTGTAGCCGGCATCGACGTAGTGGATTTCGCCCGTGACGCCGGTGGAAAGGTCGCTGCAAAAATAGGTGGCCGCCGAGCCGACTTCTCTGGATTCGATGTTGCGGCGCAGGGGCGATTTCGTGGGGTAGTGTTCGAGAATCCTGTCGAAGCCGGTGATGCCCGCCGAACTCAGGGTTCGACAGGGACCGGCGCTGATGGCGTTTACGCGAACGCGGCGGAGGTCGCCGAGATCGGCCGCGAGATACCGCACCGAACTCTCCAGCGCCGCCTTGCAGACGCCCATGACGTTATACCCCGGGACGAACTTGACGGAACCCAGATAGCTCAGCGTCAGCACCGAGGCGCCCTCTCGGAGCATCTCGAAGGCCCTCTGGCAGACACCGATAAACGAGTAGACACTGATATCCATCGCCTTGGTGAAGTCCTCGCGACTGGTCTTGTAGAACCGGTCCATCAAGGCATCGCGATTCGCAAAGGCGATCGCGTGCACCAGGAAGTCGATCTGATCGTAGACCTCGCGGACCTGGCCCATGAACCGCTCGATGTCTTCGTCCTTGCTCACGTCACAGGGTGCGATCACTTTCGCGCCGAGGGGTTCGGCGAGCTTCCGTACGCGGCGCTCCATCTTGTCGCCGGGCAGGTGGTTGAACGCGATCTCGGCGCCCTCGCGATGCAGCGCCTCGGCGATGTGCCACGCCAGGCTGTAGTCGTTCGCCACGCCGAACACGATTCCCTTCTTGCCCGCCATCAAACCCATGCGTCACGCCTCCTCAGGGGAACACCGGCGTCCTGTTGACAATTCTGTCGGGTCGCGGGAAGCCGCCGAACGCCGGCCCGACGCCGCATCGCGACGCGACAAACCCCGTAATCTATGACGGACGGATCGCGAAGTCCACCCGCCCGCGCGGCGCCGACGCGATTCGCCCCTCCGGCGAGCGGAGACCTCGCTCCGCCAAGTGGATTGTGAACACGTAACTTGCGGGCTAGACTATGGTTGTGCGGAACCACCCGTCACAGATCGAATGGAATCCCGAGCCCCGGGTCATCCTGGTGGCGCTGCCGAACTGGGTCGGCGACGTCGTGATGGCGACGGCGGCGCTGCACGCCATTCGCGCGCGCTTCCCCGCGGCGCACATCGTTCACCTGATGCGCCGGTATGTCGCCGACGTCCTTCGCGGCACGGGCTTCTGTGATGAGCAGGTCTATTGGCCGTCAAAGAGCGAACCACAGAAGGCCGGCGGCTACCCCGGCCTCATCCGGCAGCTCCGCCGGAGCCGATTCGATGCCGCGGCCCTGCTGACGAACTCCTTCCGCTCGGCGCTGATCGCACGGCTCGCCGGCGCACGGCGTCGGATCGGCTACAGCCGGGACGCGCGAGGATGGCTGCTCACCGACCGCCTCAAGCCTCCGAGGCGGGCCGGGCGATTCGTCCCGATCCCGGCGCTTGATTACTACAACGACCTGGCCCGCGCGATGGGCTGCCGGGCGGTCGAGGACCGGCTGCGCCTCGCCACAACCGCCGAGGACGAAGCGGCGATTGATCGGCGACTCGGTCGGGCCGACGTCGATCGCCCGTTGGTCGTGCTCAATGCGGGCGCGAACTACGGCTCGGCGAAATGCTGGCCGGCGGAGAAATACGCCGTGCTGTCCGACGAGATCGTCGCGCGCTACGGCGCGCGGGTCGTGGCCTCGTTCGGCCCCAAGGAACACGACATCGCCCAACGCCTGGCGGCCGCCGCCCTACGGCCGATCGACATCCTCATCGATCCGCCGCTCGGCCTGGGTCCGCTTCGCGCCTTGATCCGGCGTTGCCGGCTACTCATCACCAACGATACGGGCCCGCGGCATTTCGCCGCAGCCTTCGGCGTTCCCGTCGTGACGATCTTCGGTTCGAGCGACCCGGCGTGGACGGAGACGCGCTACGAGCGGGAGCGCATCGTCAAGCTCGATCTCGACTGCCAGCCCTGCATGGCGCGCGTCTGCCCGCTGAAGCACCACGATTGTATGCGACACCTGGAGCCGTCGGCGGTCATGCAGAAGGTGGAGGCCTGCCTCGCACCGGGGCGCCGCGAATCGGCGTCGACCGATAATCGGCTGAACCTGGGGCCTGCCAAGCCCGTCGCGCCACCCTCCGGACCGTGAAGAAGGACGACTTCTCGGCGAACGCCCGACAAAAACCCGACGACGCGCCTTGAGAGCCAATCACCGGAGATGAGATGTTCGTTCGCGATCGCATGATCGTCGATCCACCCTTCCGCGACACACTTCGGCAGGCCGGTCTCGACCGGGTCGACGCCGTTCTGGCCTGCACGGGCCACGGGCTGGCCGCCTGGAGTCGGACGAGCGACACGATCCGATTCGACATGCCGGACGGCCACAGCAGGTTCTACATCAAGCGGCACCACTATCCCCGCTGGCGGCATCGGTTGCGCGGCGCATTTCGCGGCACCCTGTTCAAGGCGAGCCGCGCCCGAAGCGAATACCGCGCGCTGCGTCTGATGCGACAGCTCGGCATTCAAGCCGTTCGCCCGGTTGCCTACGGCGAGCGCCGCGTCGGCCTGTTTGTTCGAAGCTGCTTTCTGATCACCGAGGCCGTGCCGGATGTCATGCCGCTCTCGGCATTCATCCGGACGTTCGGCGAACATCGGGCGTCCACTCGGACCGTTCACTTCCGGCGCCAAATCCTCACCGCCTTGGCCCGGCAGATTCGGCACATGCACCAGGCCGGCTTCATCCACCGCGATCTGTTCTGGCGAAACGTCCTGATCCGGTCCCTGCCCGGCGATCGGTTCGAGTTCTACTTTCTCGACGCCTCGGTCGGCAAACGGATCCGCATGCCCCGTCGTCGTCAGGAGAAGACCATCCGCGACATCGCCGCGCTCGGTGCCGTCGCCCCACAGTTCTGTTCAAAGGCCGATCAACTTCGATTCCTGTCGCAGTATCTCGACATCGACGCCCTGGACCCGGAAAGCCACGCGTGGCTGCGCCGCGTCCAGGTGCGATCCGATCTACTTCGCGAAGGAGAACTGCAGCGGTTGCAGCGCGGCGCCGTGTTCGACCCGTTCGTTTGCGGCGAGCCGGGCGCCGCATGAGAATCGCGGGCCCGACGGCGATTGAACCGATGCCAGCGCGATTGACCATACTCGAAGGCCACATGAAACCGATCCTGGCGGCACAGGGACTCCGACACTACGAAGACTTCGTCGCAATCGGTCCGGGCGAGCTCATCCATCGTTCGAGAACAGCCGAAACACGGCGTCTTACGCTCGATGCCGGCGACACGCTCACCGTGTTCCTGAAAGTCTACCGCTATGCGGGGCGCCACCGACGGAGCCGCTTGAGGCAGGACACCGCCGAGCGGGAAGCGAACAACTACGCCGTCCTGCGCGAGGATTGCGGCGTGGATGTGCCCGATGTCATCGCCCATGGCAGCCGTCGTCGCGGCCTGCGCCTGCTGGACGCGTTCATCCTGACGCGCGGCGTACCCGACGCCGTCCCGCTGGATGCCTTCGCGGCTCGGCGCTGGCCCGATCCCACCGCCGTGGGTGACGATCCACTCAGGCGTTTCCTCCTGGCTGAGACGGCCGACATGGTCGCGCGCATGCACGCAATCGGGTTCTATCATATCGACCTCCAATGGCGCAACCTGCTCATCGCCGCGGCAACGGCTGCTTTGCCACGAATCGTCGTCATCGATTCTGCCCGCGGCGCCGTGCGTCGATGGAGTTTGCACCGCGCCCACGGCCGGATCCGCGACCTGTCCAGCCTCCACAAGGAAGCCCGGGCGCGGCTGAGCACACGCGAGCAGTTGCGATGGCTCCGCCGCTACCTCGGCGTCCGCAGGTTTCGCCCGGAACACCGCGCGCTGATCCACACGATCCGGCACGATCGCGGCATCAAGGATGAAGGGCCAAGTTCATGACCGTCGATCTGCAATTCGACGCGACCTACGAGCGCGACCTCCATGCTGCGGGCTTGAGAACCTTGGACGATTTCCTGAGCGTCCGAGGCGGCGCGCCCACCAGCAAGCACGCGCACCGCGAGACCCTGCCGGTCCAGGTTCCAATCGACGGAGCGCCGCGCACGTTCTACCTCAAGCGCGTGTTCAGGGTGCCGGCGAACCACGCGCTCTGGCCGACCCTTCGAGGCCGCTCGGTCTTTTCGCAGCCCGCGCGCGAATGGCGGATCTGTCAGGACCTCGCCCGCGCCGGCCTCCCAGTGATGAAGGCGGTGGCCTTCGGCGAGGAGCGTCACCTGGGCGTACCGAAACGCGCCTTCCTCCTGGTTGAAGCCGTCCCGATGCCCTACACGCTCGAACACTGGCTCGTGCCGGGATTCCCGAAACCACCGCCGGTCGGGCCTGAGACGCTTCGAAGACTGCTCTACGAAGTGGGTGTGCTGATCGGCACGCTGTACCGCGCCGGTTTCGACTGGCCGGACCTCAGTGCGAAGCACATCTACGCCGCCCCGCAGGACCGGCGTCGCTGGGAGTTCCGCTTAATCGACGTGGAGCGAATGACCCGGAGCAACCGTCTCACCGATTCGCGCGATGCCGGCCGGACGGCCGCGACGAGCCCGGCCCTCGCTTCGGCACTCTCGAAACTGTTCAAGAGCCTCTGCCCCTTCCCGTTCTGCCGATTCGATTACTGGCGCTGTTGGTCCGGCGCCTGCCGGGCGGCCGGGCTCCATGCCCGACCGCGCGGCCGCGGACCGCGGCTCGCGCCCGACTCACTCGAACGGATCGGGAGAGGTGTGCCCCCCCCACCGATGCCGCGGCTCCCGGACGATTACGAACATCCTCGATCGGTGCCGCTGAGAAAGGTGGGCAAGATGTTCGCGGACGAACGGATGATCCCGCTGCTTCAGGCCGCCGGCATCGGCGGATTCAATGATGTCTTCCACTACAGCGACGGCGACGCGCTGAACAAGCCGGGACTCTCGCCCCATCGCGAGCGCGTCCGGATGGAAGTGGGGGCGTCCGGCGGCCGGACGCGCGTCTTCTACCTGAAGCGTTATCTTCGTCCGCCCATGAGAGAACAGTTGCGCCGCATCGCGGAGGTGGGCCTGAAGCACGGCAGCGGCTGGCGCGAGATGCACTTCATCAAACGACTCACGCTCCTCGGCATCCCCACCCTGCGGGCCGTCGCATTCGGCCAGAAGATGCGCGGTGTCATCGAGAAGAAGAGTTTCGCCATCACCGAGGCCATCGACGGGCAATCTCTGGAGCGCGTCGCCGAAGCGGCTGCGCGGAATCCCGGCGCTGCGCCCGCATGGACCCAGCGCCGCGAGATCATCCGGCAGCTCGCTTTCATCACACGGCGCCTTCACGAGAACAGGCTCTACCACCGCGACCTCTACCTCTGCCATGTCTTTCTGGCCAACAACACGGACGGTGCCGTGGTGCTGCGGCTGATCGATCTCGCGCGCATGATCGAGAAGCCTCGGAATCCCGACCGATGGAGAATCAAGGATCTCGCCGCGCTCGACTACAGCGCCCCGGCGTCCGTCGTCACCCGCGCTGATCGCGTGCGTTTCCTGTATGATTATGATGCGAACCTGGCGGGGAGGCCCGCCGGTCGGGCGGCACTGCGGGCCCTGGCACGAAGTGTGCGGTCAAGAGCCCGTCGCATGGCCCGTCACGACGCAAAGCGAAAGGACCGGTGAGGAAGCACGCGTGAGAATCGCGATCGTCATTGAGCGGATGGAGACCTGGCGCGGCGGGGCCGAGACCTCGACCATGGAACTCGCGCGCGGTCTCACACGCCGGGGCCACGAAGTCCACCTGATCACCACAACGAACTCCCAATCGCCGCCCGACCTGACCGTCCACAGCCTGCGCCCACCCAAGGTCCTCCGGGCGCTGCGGACGGTGAGCTTCGCCCGCAACGCCGCAGATTCTCTTGAACGGCACGACTTCGACATCATCCACGCGATCTCGCCGCTGCCCTGCGCCGACACCTATCAGCCTCGGGGGGGGCTTCTGGCGGAAACGATGAAGCGCAATGTCGCCACACGACCGACCGCCTCGCGCCGGCTGATGAAGCGGGCCATGATCGCGATGAATGTCAAACAGCGCGCCTTGATCGATTTGGAACGCAAGGTCTTCCAGCCCGGCGGGCCGCTGATTCTCGCTGTATCGCGGTACGTGGCGCGACAGTGCGAGGAACTCTACCAACTCGGTGCGCCGCGGGTTCGCGTCGTATTCAACGGTGTCACGCTCCCCGCACTTGATCCGAACGAACGAGAAGACCTGCGCCGGGAACTCCGCGCGGAATACCACTTTGCCGAAGATACCCTCGTGCTTCTGTTCATGGCCCACAACTTTCGACTCAAAGGCCTCTATCCCTTGCTGGAGGCCGCTTCCCGACTGGCCGTCGCCGGCTTCCGTCGCTTCCACCTGCTCGTCGTCGGGCGTGACAACGTCGTGCCCTTCCAGAAGCGGGTCGACGCCATGGGGCTCAACGCCTACGTCACCTTCACAGGCCCGACGCAGCGCGTCGCCGCCTTCTTCATCGCCGCCGACGTCTGCGTCCACCCGACCTACTACGACCCATGCAGCCGGGTCGTGCTCGAGGCGCTCGCCTTCGGGGTGCCGACGATTACAACCGCGTTCAACGGCGCCGCCGAGGTGATCCGAGACGGAATCGAGGGCTTTATCATCAAGAGCCCTGACGATGTCGGGCTCTGGGCCCGGCGCATCGAGGATCTCGCCGCACCGGAGCTCCGTGCGAAGGTTTCCGAACACGCGCGGCGACTGGGACCGGAGATCAGCATGGCCCGCCACGTCGAAGAACTCGACACAATCTTCAAGGAAATCGCCGAACGCAAAGCGCTCCGCACCGTGGACGGCTGACACGGCAAGGGGATGGCTGCGGCGCAAGAAAGGACCGTTCTTCGAGGAACACATTCGTGAAAGGACTCGTGCTTGTTTGAACGGCTGCTCGGACGATTCAAGCGGGGCGACCCGCGCGCAGCCCGCGATGAGTTGCCGATCGATCAACCCACGGTCGGGCTTTGCTTCGAGTATGTGCGCGGCATCGACTACACCAGCCCCTACCTGGCCGATGCCGGGCTGGACCACATCCTCAAAGCGCTCGAAACGCGTGGCCTCCGAGCCACCTTCAGTTGTCCCGCCAAACTGTGCGAAACCGCACCCGACCGGATCGCGCAAATCGTCGAGGCCGGCCACGAGATTCTGCCTCTTGGTTACGCGGACGAATCGGTTCGCGACCTGACCGACGACGCGATCAAACAACTCGTCTACACCTGTCGACGTGCCTTCGAGAAGCGCGGCGTTCACCCCGTCGGCTTCCGGGCGCCCCGGTCGAGCTGGGACGAGCGTCTCTGCGGCGAACTGGCGAGACAACACTTCCTCTACAATGCCGAGCACGACCACGCCCGGCGGCCCTATGTCCTGATCCCGGGAACGCCGCCGCTCGTCCGCCTACCCATCCGAACCGACGACCGGGGCCTGCGCCGCAGCGAGAACGCCCACGACGCCACCGTCTCGAAACACCTGCGGCTGATCCGTAAGGCGAAACAGCAATGCCGATTCGTCTGTGTCTGTTTTCATCCCTGGCTCCTGGCCGAGGAGATGGAACGCATGGAGCACTGGGAATCGTGGATTGATCTCGCGGCCAGAACGGGCGCCAGGCTCGTGGCACTCGAAGACGCCCTGCCGCGTAACCCGCCCCCCCCACCGCCACCGAGCACTGAGACATGAACTTCGCCGCCGCAGCCACCCTCCTGTTCCTCGCGTCCTATCTCCTTGGCGCCGTTCCGTTCGGTCTCATCGTCTCACGGCTCAAAGGCGTGGACATCCGAAAACACGGTAGCGGCAACATCGGGGCCACCAACGTGGGCCGCGTCCTCGGACGAGAATGGGGCGCCCTCGTCCTCCTCCTCGACGCGACCAAGGGCGCCCTCACGTCCGTCGGTGCATCCTTGCTCCTCACACATTTTCCGGCACCATGGCTGACAGCCGCCGCCGGCCGACACGACCTCATCCGACTCGGCACCGGTCTGTGTTGTGTGATCGGCAACATGGCGCCGATCTACCTGCGGTTCAAAGGCGGCAAGGGCGTCGCCACG
>JBHHUY010000077.1:0-12379 GCA_046753965.1 Phycisphaerae bacterium | reverse complement strand
CGAGCCGGTGGAATCCGAAGATGGGCCCGTACATTTTCGGCAAGCGGAATTCGAGTCACATTATTGACATCCGCGAGACCGTCAAGGGTCTGCTTCGAGCGAAGAAGTTTCTGACCGCGCTCGTCGCCCAGGGACAGGACGTCCTGATTGTGGGCACGAAGCGTCAGGCACGCGACTCCGTGGTAAAGCAGGCTCAGCGCGTAGGCATGCACTACGTCAGTGAACGGTGGCTCGGCGGGACCCTGACCAACTTCAAGACGATTCGTTCCAGACTGTCGCGGCTGGAGCATCTCGAGGAAATCGTCAGAACCGGCGAGATCAACAAGGCCAGCAAGAAGGAGCGCGCCCGGCTCACACGAGAGCGCCGGAAAATCGTCCGAAACCTGGATGGGATTCGGAAGATGACGCGCCTGCCCGGCGCGCTGGTGATTCTGGACATCCGTCGCGAGCATATCGCCGTGAAGGAAGCGCGCAAGCTGAACATCCCGACGGTCTGCCTGGTGGATACCGACAGCGATCCGGACGGCGCCGACATCGTCGTCCCAGGGAATGATGACGCGATGCGGGCCATCGAGATGATTCTGACTCAGTTGGCCGACGCGATCGAGGAAGGCAAGCGCGGCCGCAAGGTGGCGAGCGAGGAAACGGGCGAAGCCGCCGCGGCCGGTCCCGGCCACGCGCGCCGGAGCCGGCGATTGACGACCTCTTCGCTGGCCGAGCAGCAGGCGGCGCCCGCAGCGCCCGAACCGGAGACGCCCGAGGCAGCGCCTTCGGTGGCATCCTCCGCGCCGGCAGGGGAAGAGACGGTCTCGCCGCCTGCCGACGAGCTGCCGTCGCCCGCCTCTGAGGTACCCGACGGCGTGTCTTGAGTGCCCGCTACGAACGAACACATCGACCGTTGACTTGCCGCGTCGCATCTCAGCGAAGCGAGAAAGGCGGAGAATGGCCGCGGTGTGAGCGCGAGAATCGGGTCGGCCGAAGAAAGCGCTTGGCCGATGAGGCTATTCCAACAGAACGAACCGCGCGCTTCAGCCCGCGCGGCGCTGCGTGTCAAGCAACGATCCTGAAACGGGGTTTGGCGAGAGTTCCCAAGTTCGACATCTGAGGAGATGGACACTTATGGCTCAGATCACGGCAAAACAGGTGCAGACGCTTCGGGTCAAGACGGACCTGGCGATGATGGACTGCAAGAAGGCGCTGGTCGAGGCGAACGGCGACGAGGCCGCGGCGTTGGAGATCCTTCGCCGGAAGTTCGCCGACAAGATGAGCCAACGCGCTGAGAAGGAAGCGGGAAACGGGCGGATCGGCGCCTACGCCGACGATCAGGCGGCCGCGCTGGTCGAGTTCCGCTGTGAGACGGACTTTGTCGCGACCAACGACCACTTCAAGCAGACCGCGGACGCGTTGGCGGAGCACTGTGCCAAGTCCGGTCTGACCGACCTGGCAGGTTTCAACACCTCGACGATGGCGGGCGGCGGTACGGTGGAGTCCTTCATTGTCGATGCCTTCGGCAAGATCAAGGAGAACATGCAGCTCCGAAGGCTGGCTCGCATCGAAGGATGCGGCGCGTGCTATGTGCATCACAACGGCAAGGTCGGCGCGGCGATCGTTTGCGACCGGCCGCCCGGCGAAGCGGGCCGGCAGGTCTGCATGCACATTGCGTCCACGCCGATGATCCTGGGTCTGGCCCGGGAGGATGTCGGTCCGGAGGCGGTGACCGAGGCGCGGGAGAAGGCGCGTGAGCAGGCCCAGGGCAAGCCCGAGCCGATCATCGAAAAGATCGTCGCCGGCAAGATGGACAAGTGGTTCGCCGAACGGGTCCTTCTGGAGCAGCCGTTCGTGATGGACGACAAACAGTCGGTCGGCGAGTTCGCGAAGAACAACGGATTCCGCATCCGGGCCTACGTGAAGTTCGAAGTGGGGGAGAAGATCTGAGTCTTCGAGAAAAGCCGCGTCTTGCGGCTTTTTTTTTGCGCGGTTTTCATGTGGGATGGAGCTCGTCTCTGAAAGTCCGCCGGAAAGTCGGGGTGAGGCGTCATGGCAAGACAAGGACAAAACACGCGTCGCGGGCGAACTGCACCGAAGTATCGCCGGGTGCTGCTGAAGATCTCCGGTGAGGGTCTCGGCCGGCCCGGGACCTGCGGCATCGACGGGGCCGCCGTACGGACGATTGCCAAGGAGGTCATCTCCGTTCGAAAGGCGGGCGCGCAGGTGGCCGTCGTCGTCGGCGGCGGAAACTTCATCCGCGGTGCGGCGGTCGCGTCGCGGTCCGGCATTCAGGAACCGACGGCGCACTACATGGGGATGCTCGCGACCGTGATCAACGCCCTCGCGTTGCAGGATGTGCTGGAGGACCTCGGCCAGGAGACCCGGGTGCAGTCCGCCATCTCGGTCCAGAGCGCCTGTGAGGATTACATCCGTCGTCGGTGCATCCGCCACCTGGAGAAGGGCCGCGTGGTCGTGCTGGCGGCGGGGACCGGCCGTCCTTTCGTGACCACGGACACGGCGGCGGCCCTGGCGGCTGTTGAGCTCAACGCGGATATCCTCATCAAGGCGACGAAAGTGGACGGCGTCTACACCGCCGACCCCGTCACGGACAAGAAGGCGAGACTCCTCTCCTCGTTGAGCTACAATGAAGTGATCGACGGTCGCCTCAAGGTGATGGACGTCTCCGCGATCGATCTGTGTCAGCAGCATGGCGTGCCCATCGCCGTCTTGAACCTGATGAAGACCGGCAGCATGCGGAAGGCCATCCTGGGACGGCGAATCGGGACCAGCATCGGCGAGTGACGGTCGATCGCCCGCGCCGCAGGGAACCGCGAACCCCCATGATCGCACCTGGTGAAGTCTCCGCCCGCCCACACCTGCTGTCGCAGGACCTGCGCGCCCTGACCGTTTCGCTCGAACAGATGGGTGAGAAGTCGTTTCGTGCCAGACAGATCGCGGCATGGGTCTATGAGCGCGGCGCCCCTTCGTTCGAGGCGATGACCGATCTCTCGAAACTGTTGAGACGACGGCTCGCGGAGCGATTCGATCTCTACCGATCACAGATTGTCCGCCGGGCCGTCGCAGCCGACCGCACCGTCAAGCTCCTGTTGCAGTGGCCGGACGGCTCCACGAGCGAATGCGTCATGATGCCGTCGGGAGATCGGTCGACCGCGTGCATCAGCTCCCAGGTCGGGTGTCCGGTGGGGTGCCGCTTCTGCGCCAGCGGCCTGGACGGCCTTCAACGCAACCTGACCGCGGGCGAGATCGTCGAGCAAACGCTTCGGGCGAAGTCCGAGGCGTCGAACACCGGCGGGCGGCTGACTCGGCTCGTCTTCATGGGTCTGGGCGAACCGCTGGCGAACTACCGGGAGGTGCTCGCGGCCGTCCGGCTGATCAATGCGCCCTGGGGCCTGAACATCGGTGCGAGAAAGATCACGATCAGCACGGTGGGCCTGCCGAAACCAATCCGGCGGCTGGCGGACGAGGGGCTGCAACTGAACCTGGCCTTGTCGCTCCACGCGCCGAACGAATCACTTCGTCGAGCGTTGATCCCCTGGGCCGAGCGCATCCCGATCGCCGCGTTGGCCCGAGCCTGTCGGTACTACTTCGATCGCACAGGTCGCGAGATCACGCTGGAATACACATTGCTCCACGGCACCAACGACCTGGCGGAGCATGCGCGCGAGCTCGCCGGCCTGGCTCGAACGCTGCGTTGTCATGTCAACCTGATCCGTTACAACCCGGTCGCGTCGCTGCCATACCGTCGTCCGCCGAGCGAGTCAGCCCACGCGTTTCAACGGGCCCTGCGGGCGCACGGCGTCAATTCGCACATCCGCGTTTCGCGCGGCCTGGACATCGACGCGGCGTGCGGGCAGCTTCGCCGCGCGGCGCGCGAGGATGCGGAGCAGATCGAATCGATCGCTTTCGACACGGCCGGCACGTCGCAGGTCGCGGCGGCCGAGGCGCCGCCCGCGCCATGAAGTCGCATGGATACGCGTCTGTTCCACAAGCGTTTGTTTGAATCGGCGGATCGGATGATGCCGCCGAAGAGCGTAGTCGTCTGCGCGGTCTCCGGCGGCGCGGATTCGATGGCGATGCTGCACGGACTTCACGAGGTCGGGCAGGTCCGCAAACGCGGCTGGCGCCTACACGTCGCCCACCTGGATCATGGATTGGCAGACAACGCGGCGGTGATGCGGCGGTTCGTCCAGGGGACGGCAGCGGCGCTCGATCTCGACTGCACGATCGAACACGCTGACGTCGCGGCCGCAGCCGCAGCCGCCGGCGAATCGATCGAGGAAGCGGGTCGCAACCTACGGTACGCTTTCCTGGAGCGGGTCGCCCGCGACGCGGGCGCGGCTTGCGTGGCGCTGGCGCATCATGCGGATGACCAGGCCGAGACGGTGCTGCATCGCATCCTGCGCGGCACGGGCTTGCGCGGTCTGGCGGGGATGCCGAAGCGGCGACCGATCCGCGAGGCGTCCGATGTCGAAATCGTGCGCCCGCTTCTCTCGTTTCGGCGGGAGGACTGCCGCGCCTACCTGAAACAGCGCGGGCTCGGCTTTGTCCACGATGCATCGAACGACAACGTTCACGCCGCGACGCGGAACCGAATCCGCCACGACTTGCTGCCGCGCATCGAGCAGACGATCAATCCCCAGGTGGTGACGGCCCTGAATCGCCTCTCCGAGCAGGCCGGCCGCGCGGTCGCCCCCGGGCCGGTGCCGGTGAGTCTGATCCTCGAGCTGTTGCGCCTGGATGCCGGGGCCGGCGAGTTCTCGCTGGATGCCTCACGCTTCGCCCGGCTTCCACGCGCTTTGCAGACGGAAGTCGTCCTGCATGTGCTGCGAGAGCTGGGCGTCGGTCTGAAGCACGTCGGGTTCGAGCGGCTGGAGGCAGTCGTGGACGCGGCGGCGGGCGACGGGCGGGCGCGGTGGCTCGAATTGACCGGTGCCCAAGTGGAACGGCGCGGCCGGGTGGTCCGGTTCATCGCACGATCGCCGAACGGGGTGGTCGAGCCTGGTCGTCGTGTGCCTGTGGAAGGACCCCCGACGTGATCGTGTCCGAGGAGCATCGGCCGGGCCGCTCAATGCGAAGGCAGCACACGTCAGGCCGATCCTATCGGTTTCGGCTCGGCGCGATCGTCGCGGCGGCCGTCGTCCTTCGCGTAGGCCTGTTGGTCTATGCCGATCGGCGGCCGGCGCTGTTCGAGTTTCCCGATTCGCATCGCTACGTGGACGTCGCCCGCAACATTGCCCGAGGGCTCGGGCCGATTGAGACGGATGGCCCGGTTGCCGGAACCGACCCGCTCTACCCCTTTCTGCTCGCGCTGTGGATCCCCGTTGTTGGTGACGAGGAAGCGGTCATCATGCGGGTCGGCCGAATCCTCAATGCGGCCTTCGCCGTCGCATCCGTTCTGTTTCTCGCGGCGCTGGCTCGGCGGCTGGCGGGTGATCATGTCGGGCTGTTTGCGGCCGTAATGCTGGCGATTGATCCGATTCTCTTGTTCTTCAATGCCCTGGTTCTCACGGAGACCGCTTACATCACAGTGCTGTTGGCCGGCGTGTATTGCATCGTCCGGCTGGGCACCCCGTCGGCGATCCCGACAGTCGATCGAGAGAGCCGACCTCTGTCCCGTGGAGACGGTGGCGTTGCCGGGCATTCGGGGCGCCCGCCGATCGCCGACCGTCTTCCGACATGGGCGATCCTGGGCGGTGTCTGTCTGGGGTTGGGCACACTGCTGCGCAGCAGCGGCCTTCTGATACCGTTGGCGCTTGCGCCGTTTGTTTGGCATCGCGCCGGGGGCGGCGATCGATGGCGGCGATCGATTGGGGCGACGGCGTGCTTCCTGTTGGCGGGGGGTGTCATGCAAGCTCCGACGATCATCCGCAACGCGCGGTTGTTCCACGCTTTTGTCCCCGTGCGAACCGGCAGCGGCGCCAGTCTGATGGAAGGCTTGGGACCCTGGGCGGACGGCGGCCCGGGCATGGACCGGATCGTTTATCCCGCCGGCGCCGCGGGCGCGGGCGAGATCGAGCGGGATCGCCTCTGCCGGCGCGAGGCCCTTGCGTGGGCGCGGGCGCACCCGGCCGAGGCGCTTCGCCTGGCCTGGGTCAAGTTGAAACGCACCTGGTCGATCGCACTCCACGCGACGGGATACGTTTCCTGGCCGTATCGGGTGATTTGCTGGCTGACCGTTGCCCCGGTGTTCGCCTTGGCCGCCGGAGGGATTGTGCTCTGGCGGCGGCGCCGCTGGGAAGTGCTGCTGTTGCTCCTGCCCGCGGTGTATTTTACGTTGGTCCATATGGTGTTTGTCGGATCGGTCCGCTATCGAGTCCCCGCCATGCCGTTCTTGTTTGTCCTGGCGGCCGTCGCCCTGCGTCGGTTTCTTGTGCCGCCGCGTGCCGCCTGCCGGCGCTGAGGAGATCGCGTGTTTTTTGGGTTCCGCCCATCCGCCGGTCTTCGTTCGCCTCGGCGGCGACGGCTTGCTCGACGCCGAATGCTGGTGCGTCATCCCGTGTCGGTGGCCCGGCGCCGCCTGGGGAATGCGATTCTCGTCTTGATGTTGTCGGGCTTTGTCTACTACGGCCTGACGACGCGGGACGAAGTGATCCGCCGTCGAGCCGTGACGTTTATTGAAGAGGCGACGCCGGGCGGGGTCGAGGTCTCGGTCGGCGGCGCGACGTTCAGCATGTTCGGCGGGATCACGCTGCACGACGTGCGGGTTTCGGTGCCCTACAGCGCCGCGCTGGACCCCGAGGCACGCGATCCCGAGTCGCGGACCATCTTCTCGGCAGCTTCGCTGCGGCTGATTCACAATCCGTGGCGCCTGCTGCTGGGCCGTCTTCGGGTTCAGCGTGTCGTCGCGGTTCGGCCGACGATCATCCTCTCCTACAACACGGAGACCGGTCTGAGGAACTGGCAGCTTCTCTCCGGCGGGACCGAGAAACAGGAGGTCGTCAAGCCGGGGTATCGGCCGATCGTGACGGTGCGAGAAGCCCGAGTGGAGATCGTCAGCATCGACAAGGATGGGACGCAGCAGCGCAGGACCGAAGAGTTGGACGCCGACGTCCGGCCGAACCTGCAGGCGGAGACCGGGTACTTCATCGATGTGAGGCGGTACTCCGATCCCGTCGAGCAAGGCACGGTCTTGTTCGATCCCGGCACGCGACTTGTGGCGAACACGCCGTTTGTGGATGTGAAGACGATTGGGCTTCAGCTTCCTCCGGGCGTTCGCCATTGGTTTCAGAAGCTTGACCTCAAAGGCGAGGCCAAGCTCAGTCGGCTGGTTTACTCGGAAGAAGCCGCGGGGAACCTCGAAACAGACATCGAGTTGCGCGACGTCCGATGTCAAATCCCATTTGAGACGCTTCGGACGGATCGGGATTCCGGCGCCTCGGTCGAGGCTCGCGACGGGAGCGACGCGGTCGCTGGCAACCTCTTGCGCATGACGCAGGTGCGGGGAAAGCTTCGGTTGCAGCCCGACCGACTCACGGTGGATATCACGGCGATCGTGAACGGCGCTGCATGCAGCGTCCAGGGCAGTCTGGAACAGATTGACGGCGAGTTGAAACAGATCGGGATTGATCTGGCGATTAAGGCCGAAAGGATGCGGGCGCCCGAGGGAGCCGATCGCGAAAAGATGCTCGCCAGCGGGCAGGTTCCGGAAGGCATCAAGCGGTTTGTTCGAGATTACGATCCATTCGGCGAATTCGATCTTGATCTGACCGTGACGCGAGCGGAAAAGCAAGCGGCCTCACTGCGGGTTGCGGGATGTATCAGGCCGCTCAAGGCTGTCGGCAGTGCGAGGTGGTTCCCCTATCGGATCAGGGACTTGGAAGGCGTCGTCGAGTTCGACGGAGACGATGTGACGATCGATCTCTCCGGCCGCCACGACTCGGGTGATGTCACCATCGAAGGCCATCTGGATCGGCGGTACGCCAAGTCCGAAATCTCTTTGGACATTCGCGGCTCGGCCGTGCCGCTTGATAAGGACCTGTACGAAGCGCTGCCGGAGCACTATCGGGCGGCGTGGCGGCGATTCAAGCCGCGCGGCACGGCGGACATTCACGCCAGCCTCCATCGCCCGGGCGTCGACGGAGACGCTCCCGCTCCACGCCTGGACAAACACATTGCCATCGACCTGATCGATTCGCAGGCATGGCTGTCGCTCTACCCCCGCATGCTGGACCATGTCTCCGGTCGCCTGGAGGTGGAAGGCGATCGGATTCGGATCGTCGGGCTGACCGGCGACAGCGATGGCGCTTCGGTTCGGCTGGACGGCGACGCGATCGTGACGGCCTCGAGGCACCCGGAGGTGGAACTTCGCATCGAAGCGAAGGGTGTCCGCCTCGATGATTCGTTCGGATCGGCGCTGCCGCCCGAAGGTCGTGGCGCGTTCGCGCAGTTTCAGCCGGAGGGCCGGGTGGACATCCTGGGGACCCTCTCACTGCATGATCCCGAACGGGGCCTGGTTTGGGATCTGCGGGCTGATGTATACGACACCCGTCTTCTTTACGAACTGTTTCCATACTCGATCGAAGCGGTCCACGGGCGCATCGAGATCCGACCGGACACGATCTCCATCCTCGACGTCCACGGTCGCCACGGGGAGGCCGATATCCGTGCCCGCGGCACTGTGCGTCGCCGGGAGAATGGGTATTCGGCCGATCTGGCCCTTATCGGTGATGGCCTGAGGCTCGATTATGAGCTGTATCACGCCTTGCCGGACGCGCTCAAAACCGTGTGGAATCTGCTCGAGCCGGACGGGTGGGTGTGCGTGCGAACGGGCTTGCACTTCACATCGCAGGACGGCCAAACCGTCCGAAAGCATCGGACCGAGATCGAACCCATCAACGCCGCACTGTGCTTTCGAGCGTTTCCTCTGCCGATTGCGGCGGTCAACGGCAAGGTGCTGGTCACCGGCGGCCGTGTGGAGATCGCGTCGCTGACCGGCGAAGCCGGCGGCGGCAAGCTCGAATTGAGCGGAGAGATCGATTTATCCGAGCCGGGTCGACGGGGCACCCTCGTCGTGCGAGCCGGCGAGATGCGTTTTGATCCTGCGTTGATCGAGGCGATGCCCGACGCTCTGCGCCGCGTGTTGGAATCCCTGGTGCCGCGGGGACGATTCGACTTGCGGCTCGATCCCCTCCGTTTTGAAACGGACGACCACGGTCGAACGCATTGGGAGTTCGACGGGTGTCTGACGTTGGATGATGTCGGCGCTCGTCTCGGCATCACGCTGCATCATTGCACCGGAACCATGACGGGGCAGGGCGCGATCGACGTGGACGGCAGGGTCAGCCTGGAGGCCGATGCGGCGTGCAAACAGGCGGTTCTGGCCGGGTGGCAACTCCAGAACATCAAGGCGCGGATCAGAACCGATTCCGCCGAAAAGCGCATCCTGATCACCGACGGCAATGCGGACCTCTACGGGGGCGAAGCCATGGGGTTCGCACGGATCGATCTGGATGAAGCCCGCTCCAGCTATGAGGCGAGCTTCACGATGCATGATCTTCAATTGAGCAGGTACCTCGACCTCCATCGGGCGAAGCGGGCCGATCCCGAGGGCGGCCCCGGCTCCACCGCACGCGGGTCCGTCTCGGGCAACTTTGTGCTCCGCGGCAAGACCGGCCGCGGAGGTTACCGCGAGGGCTTCGGCGAGGCGTTTCTGAGCGAAGCCCAGGTGTGGAAGCTGCCCGTGTTTCTCGCGATCTTTCAGGTGTTGAATCTCACGCCGGACGAAAACGTCTTTCACGACGGCCGGCTGGAGTTCTACCTATCCGGGGACACGCTCACCTTCCACAAGATCGACCTTCAGGGCAAGGCGATGTCGTTTATCGGCGGCGGTACACTCGACCTCCGCACCGACCAGCTTGATGTCACTCTCCTAGCGGGCAGCCCGGTCCGTGTTCGCGTCCCCTTGCTGACGGAGATCATCGAGGGCGCATCCCGTGAGATTATGGAAGTTCGCATCACCGGCACCCTCGCCAAGCCGAACATCCGGCCGCAGCCGCTCAAGAGTCTGGGCGTCGTCTTGAAGACGCTGTTTCCCCCGGCGCCCGCCCCGACGCGAAAGGGGCCGCCTTCGCGCGATCGCAAGTGAGTGATTCGATCCGGCCCGTCTGCCGGTCCTTCGAGAGAAGCGAGACGCACACATGTCCACGGACCGCAATGCGCGGTGCAGTGTCGGCCGACCACGGATTCCGGGCGATGCGAACGCCGGTCGCGTCGCAGCCCGGCGGTCGCGCTGAGGCGTGGGCAACCGGTGCGCGGGTCACAGATGCGTCGGGTACGGGTTCTCGTCGAACACCCGGCTCTCCGATTCGCCGCTCACGCGCTTTGGCTGGTGTCGTCGGCGGGGGTTCGCTCAACGGGGCCCAGGCCGAGGATCGCGCAGAACAGCGCCATGATGTCGGCCTCGAACAACACGCCGATGGACCCCAGCGCCGCGAATTCGATCGGCAGCGGCCTGGCTACCGGGCTGAGCGGGATGCGAGCGCCGATCCTGCTGGCGGCACGGATCGTTTCGGCGTCGGGTTGGCCATAGACGTAGGCGAGCGTCGCCACAAGGGCGACGGCGACGAGCGTCCAGACGCGCGTTTCCACCCGAAAGAACCAGTGCGCGAACAGAGAGGCGACGAGGAAGGCCGTGATCAGAGCAAAGAACAACTGTCCCTTGAGGGTCGGCAGTTCCGGACTCCCCGTGGCTGAGAGGACGATGAGCCAGGCGATCAGAGATGCCAGGGCCACGGTGCCCACGCCTTGTCGGAAGTCGTTGTCTTGAGCCGGGTCGCGTTTTCGGCGCTCGACGCGCGCCGAATTGAACCAGCCTTCCACCCAACGACCCACGACGAACCCGACCCCGATCAGGGCGAGCCACAGCCAGGTCTCCGAGACGAGTGCCCAGACAGGGAAGGGATCGGTGATGACCGCATCGGGCCCGGTGGTCGTGAGGCGATACTGGACGAGTTGATCCATCTGTCCGCCGTGCATTGCGAGGGCGGCCAGGCCTACGGCCACGGCGAGCGGTCCGCGCTCGGCCGACCCGGCGCCGCAGATCGCCACGGCCAGCCCGCTGACCACGACCGCGAGGGCGAGGAGCTCGGCCATGCAGACGACCCCCTGGCCGGTCCCGAGCATGAGCAGCGAAACCGCCCCCTCCGGATCGACCGGACGGGCCACCCGCCAGCCGAAGTACCAAAAGACCAGGGCACCAACGGCCATCGCCGAAAACAGTCGCCCGCGCTGTACGAGCAGCGCGCCGCTGGTAGGGCGATCGGCACGCGGTCGGCTCGTCGAATGGGTCATGGCGGGCGTCTCGTTCACGCGCTCTGCCTCGCGGCGGCGTGTTCTGCTCGCGGCTCGAGGAGGGTTCGCAAGCGCTCCCGGTTTTCGGGCTCCATCGGACACATCGGCAGCCGGAACTCTTCGGCGATCATTCCCGACATCGCCAGTGCCGTCTTGATCGGGATGGGGTTCGTGTCCAGCTTGAGCATGTTCCGCGCGACGGGGAAGAGGCGATGGTGCCAGGTGCGGGCGGTCTTCATGTCGCCGGCGAGTGCCGCGCCGACCAGAGACGACACCTCGTGAGGCCACAGGTTCGCCACGACGCTGACGAGCCCCACGGCGCCGACGCTGATCAGCGGCAGGGCCAGCGAATCGTCGCCGCTGAGGATGGCGATGTCGCTCATGAGTGCCAGGCGGCTGGCGCCGTCGATCGAGCCTGTCGCGTGCTTGACCGCGACGATGTTGGCGTGGTCTTCGTGGAGCCGGGCGATGGTCTCGGCGCTGATCTCCACGCCGCTGCGCCCCGGGATGTTGTAGAGCATGATCGGGGCGTCGACGGCTCGGGCGACTTCGCTGAAATGCTGATACAGGCCCCGCTGGTTGGGCTTGTTGTAGTAGGGCGCCACGAGCATCAGGCCGTTTGCACCGGCCCGCAAAGCCGCCCGCGAGGCGGCGACGGTCTTGTCGGTCGCGTTGGTTCCCGCGCCGGCGACGACGGGCACACGCCCGGTGGCGCGCTTGACGACGGCGGCGACGACGGCCTGGTGTTCCTCGGCGGACAGGGTCGGCGCCTCGCCCGTCGTACCGCAGGGCACGAGGCCGCTGACCCCGCCGGCAATCGTGTACTCGACAAGCTCCTCAAGCGCCTTCAGGTCGATCGATCCGTCTCGAAAGGGCGTCACCAGGGCGACGAAACATCCTCGGAACATGGCCTACTCCTTTGGTCCATACTGTACGAGGAGCCGGTTCATTTCGCGAACCGCCTCGCGCAGGCCGACGAATACCGCGCGGGCGATGATGCTGTGGCCGATGTTGAACTCCGAGAAGCCGGGAATCGCGGCGACGGGACCGATGTTTCGGTAGGTCAGGCCGTGGCCGCCGT
>JBHHUY010000076.1:0-12421 GCA_046753965.1 Phycisphaerae bacterium | reverse complement strand
ACAGCGCGCTTCTTTCCTCCTCGGAGTAGCCAGCCTCAGTCAGGTTTTCGATGACGTCCGGGTCTGTCGTCGTGACGCCCCGCGGAATGTAGTACAGGCCGGGGTCGCCCACCGGGCTGTACGAACCGAGAACGATGTCATTGCCGAAGCCGGTCATCCAGCCCCACCGCGGACCGCCGGGACCGGGGTTGCCGCCCTGCGGCTCGGCGCCGGGATTCGGATTCCCGCCCGCGTTCTGCGGCGAACCGGGGCCGGTACCCGGCTGGTCGTTCTGACTGTTGGGGTTGCCGGGCGGCGCGGGATCAATTCCGTTCCCCACGCCCGCGTTCCCCTTTCCGACCGGCAGCGCGAGCCAGACATCCTTGAGATTGATCTGGACGCCCTCTCGAGTGCCCCCGCTGCCTGAAGGGAAGTCCGTGTAGTGTCGCAGTTCGCTGTCGTCGTTCATGGAACCCGACAGGTCGATCACCAGCGCGATATCGCGCGGCGTCAGCATGGCGGTCGCGCTGGCCTCCATTGTGGCTCCGTCCAGCCCGAATGTCTTCCCGAACAACAGCGAGACGGGGCCGTCGGCGACGGTGGCATCCCGCCGCAGGGTCACACGGACCGCATCGTACGGCAACGTCTCGGGCTGGAAGTCGAACTTTTCACCGTTCATGACGGCGTGGCCGAAGACGACGTCCGATTCGACGAGGTCGGCCGCGTCGCCCATGATCGCGTTGAGATTGGCGTATTTCGCGCCCTCCGCCTTGGCAAGCGTTTCCAGGTTGCTCGTCGAGCCCAACTGGGAAGCCGCGGCGAGGGCGGCGGCGTCGGCCGCGCTCTGGAGTTCCTGCCGGGCCCCATACATCAACCCCGTATCAATCGCCAAAGCAGCCACGCCGAGACCGACGGCGCCGCCGAAGACGACCGTCTGGATGATGACGGTCGCCCGCCGAACGGACCGGTTCGATCTTTTCCTTGACGCAAGCATCTTTCACCCTCCCTCAAATCAGGGGCGCAGCGCAGGCGGGATCGGACCCGTCCCGCGACAACGAGAGCACGTTGTGAACGTGAAGCCGCCGCCTCTAAACGGCCGGCGGAGTCTCTGAGGTGGCTGCCTGCCTTGAGGTCAGTCAGTTCTCTTCAAATTCGGCCAGGCCCCAGGGCCCGTGCAGCGCGAGCTGCGAGGTCGGCCATTGCGTCTCCCCACCCACGCGCGTCTTCACCGGGAAAGCGTCTCGCGGCACTCCGTCGGCTTCCGGCCGCGGCTTGGGCGTTCCTTCAAGCTTCTGCAGCGCGAAGAGCTCAAAGTCGGTCGGTTCGGTCATCAGGCTGCCCGGCGGCGGCGGAACCTGCTGCGGGTCGAGCGGTTCCACCAACTGCGGCGTCACCAGGACGACCAGTTCGGTGATGGAGCGCTGGTAGTCGGTCGAGCTGAACAGGGTGCCGAGCACGGGAAGATCGCCGAGGCCCGGAATCTTTGAAGCGTTCGCGCGGACACGATCGTTGAGCAGACCCGCGATCGCGAAGGTCTGTCCGTTGCCGCACTCGATGGTGGACTCGACGCGCCGTGTCGTGAAGGTGAAGAGCGGAAACCCGCCGGCGATATCGTTTGACGGAACCGCCTCGCTCACCTCGCTCATGATATGCAGCCGCATCACCTGGCCCCCGACGACGGTCGGCGTAAAGCCGAGCCGCACGCCGAACTCCTTGTACTGGACCGTGATCGCGCCCTGAGAGGCGCCACCCTGGGTCACGGGAATCGGCACTTCGCCGCCGGCGAGGAACGTCGCCGTTTGGCCGCTGATCGCGACGAGGTTCGGCTCGGCCAGCGTGCGTGACAACCCGTTCTGCCGTAACGCGTTGAGGAACATCTGGAACTCAGCCCGCGGGAACCCGAACGTCACGTTGGTATTCGGGCCGTTCGCGGTGGGCAGAAGCCCGAAGACCTGCTGGCCGACGCGGACATTGGCAAGACCTGAACTGCCGAACACGGTCGGATTCAACTGCGAGAGGTTGTTGGAGAAGAAGAAATCCCGGGAAAAATCGGAACCGCCGATCGCCCAGTTAACCCCGAGGCGGCGAATCGCTTCCTTGTTCACCTCCGCCACCACCACGCGCAGCATGATCTGCTGAACGCCTGCGACGGTGAGATTGCTGACGACCGCGCCGCCCTGCACGAGGCCGGCCATGTCGTTGATTTGCCGGGCGGTCGCAGGGCTGGGCACCGTGCCGCTGAGGAAGATCGTGCCGTTCACGCTTCGGGCTCGCACATCCGCCGTCGGCGCGAGGGCCTTGACGAACGACATCAGGCTGCTGAGATCGAGTTCCACATCCACGTGAAACGTTCGCTGCTCCTGCCCGATCCTCAGGAGCAACTGGGTGGTGCCGAAGGTCTTGCCCATGACGACGATTCGCCTTGGCGAGGTCAGATAGACGTCGGCGATCGTGGGGTCGGAGACCTCCACGGCGTCCACATTCGTCTTCAGATTGAGGATGGTCGATGAATTGCGCGCCACGCTGATGCGCCCGGCGTCCTGCCCGCCCCGCGTGATGGACCCGATGATCGAATCAGACTCGACCGCGCGTGTTTCCCGCCGTTCGGCCGCCTCGGGCTGTTCGCTCGACGCGAGCACGACCCTGCCGGGGCGAGCCGGAGTGACCGAACCCGCTGTCCGAACTGGAGGCGCGCCCGCGTCTGCCAGACGCAGCGGCCGGTTCGCTCGAACGCCCGATCCGGCGGTCGCGCCGGGCCTCTCCGGTTCTCCGAGCAAGGTCATGGCCGAATTGGCGACGGCCCGTGCCACAGGCGCAACGGACGAATCGATCGCGCCGTCATAGGCCTGTGCGTCGGGCCCGAGCCAAGCGAACACCAGGACAAGAGAGGCGAACGCCAGGCCGCGCGGTCCGGCCCACGAACCTGCGAGGAACGAGCGGCATCCGGACCGCCGATCGTACACCGTGCCCGCATTGTCGAGCCAAACAGGAGTCATTCATCAGCCTCCGTGTCAGAGGTCGTGTTGGCGTCGCTTCCCGAAGTCGAAGCGGCGGAGCGCGAAGCGGACTGAGGGTGAACCGGTTCGGACATGGCGAGGCGGCGAACCCCCCCGTTCTGGTCGAACACCAGGCGCTGCAGCTCCTGACCGCGTCGAAGCTCGACGAGGTGCAGGCGCTCGGCCTCAGCCTTCGGCTTTGGTCTTGGTTTCGGCGCGATCAGTCGGGGAGCGGGCAAGCGGAACCCGTTCCTGGCTTCGAACAGCTTCGAGAGAAACGACTTTCCGGGATCCTTCGTGTGCCCCCGCAGCGCGAGTCGCAGCTTGCCCTTCCGGCCGCCGCCGGCGGCATTGAGGATCTGCACCTGCTCCGGCGTCAGAAAAAGCGTAACGGACTTCGAGATATGCGTGGTCTTCCCGTCGGGCCCCATGCGGCTCATCGACTGCCCCACGGCACCGACTTCGACGTCGGTGAGAATCAGTTTGCTTTGAGCTTTGGTCCGACCGTAGACCGCAGAGACATCCACCCGACTGCCGGGGGAGACGAAGCCGGCAACCGCGCTCTCCTCATTCACGCTGATGCTGACGGCCCGGTAGCCCGGCGGAATCCGCGCACCGAGACCCGGCTGGGCGCCGGGCGGGGCGAGCATGCCCTTGGTGATCGGGACACCGGGCGGGATCGGCATCTTCGTGACGCGACCGACCAGGGCCTTGGGGTCCATGAAGGCGTCTCCCGGAACCAGGCTGCTGGGCACCTCTCGCTTGGCGATCATGCCGGCGGTGATGGCCACGGCGCCTTCGATCGTCTTGGTGCTCACGAGCACGCCCTGCTGCTCCTGCTGGGCTCCCTTGGCCTTCTTCACCATGTCGATGCCCATCTTGACAGCGAAGAATCCGACGCCCAGACCGATGATCAACGGTACGATCGTCTTCGGTTTCATGATCACACGCCCCCCAAGCTCCCGATGACCCACCGGCCCCGGACGGATCGTGCCGCCGGGGCCCGGTGTTCTGACGATGACTCGACGGTCTTACGGACCGTCCACGCCTTCCCGACGCATCGTGGTCGTCGACGTGATATCAAACGAACCGCCGCCGAACAGACTGCCGGTAAATGTCACCCGATTCAGCGGAATGCTGACGGTGACCCAGACATCCAGATCCGTCGGCCCCACGGTTGAGATGTTGCTCGTTGTCGTGTAGCCGGTGAGGTTTGCGGCTCCCATGGCCGCATCGACCGCCGCGTTGACGGCGGTCATGTCACCGCCCGGCAGCGCGGCCGCCCGCGCGCCTTCGCGCGAGGCCATGGTCACGGTCTGGCGGACCATGAAGGCATAGCCGACCTCCATCATGCCGAGCATCCCCAGAATGAGAATCGGAGCCACGACCGCGGTTTCCACCACGGCGGTTCCACGACGCGCGTGTCTTTTCGCTCTTATCAGTTTCATAGCACTTCCCACCATCCAGAGTAGTTCGAGACCAGGACGAAGAGCGTCCCAATGGACAACGGAATCGCGTAAGGCAGAACGGCCGCCGAGGCGCTCAGTTGCCTGGTCGAGCCGTACTCGCTGAAGGCCGTCCTGAGCGTGCCCACCTTCGTCAGCAACAGACCGAGATTGGTCGAAGTCTGACGCCAGGATCGCCGCCACGCGATCATCCCCACCGCGATGAGGCCTCCCATCAATCCACCCGCCACGACGGCGTGGAAGGTCATTTCCGGGCCGAGCCATGCTCCGATGGCCGCCATGAACTTGACATCGCCTGCGCCCATGCCGCGCATCGCCCACAGCACGAACAGCGGGGCGAACCCGACGAGAACGCCCAGCAGCCCGGCCTGGACGCCGGGCCACCCGAGCCAGGAGGCCTGCGCCGCGAGACCGGTCACCGCGATCACCGCGTTCAGCCAGTTGGGGACACGATGAAAGCGGTAGTCGTTCCAACTGGCGCAAACCATCGCCGGAACCAGTACCGCCACCATCAAATCCAAAAAGCCGAACTGTGACATCAGCGCACCGCCCACGGTTTGCCCCGTCGACACTTGTTGTTCCGCTTCCTTCCTCAAACGCTCGGCAGGCGGGGATGATGACCCCCGCCCGCCTGCGTCTGAGTTCCTCGATTCGGGTCGGCCGCTTCCGTGGCCGAAGATCCGGGTGCGGCTCCCTGCGCCCGGATGCTATGCGCTAGGGCATGGCACTTTCGATGTCGACGAAGACGTCCGAAACCTTGTCACCCAGGGCGCTAATCGCCGCCAGGGAAATGACAATAATCAGCGCGAGCATGACCGCGTACTCGGTCGCGGTCGCACCCTCTTCGTCCTTCCAAAAGGCTTTCACCCGATTCAGCAGACCCTTCATCTCATTCCCCTTTCCTGCACAAGGCGGCTGCCGCAAAGCGGTCCGCCGGTCCCGGCCGTCGGCTCCGTGCCGAAAACCGAAACCCCCATTACCCGGTCCCCCTCCACAAGAGAGACCCCACACATCGACGGTTTCCCTTCCGCCGAGTCCCTAACCGATCGCTGGACACGGCCCAAGCCGACTCAGCGGCTTCCGCCGTATCGCGAGACCTGTTCCCGATCTTGTTCAAGGAAGGATCCGATCGCCGCTCCGCATTCCCGGCGGCAGACCGTTCGATCGCGGCGCGTGCCCGATCGGCGTGCTGATTCGCTTGTCCCCCCCTGATCCGGCGGCGTCGCGCGCCGCTCCGGCCGCAAATCGGACTTCGGCGACCAGCCGTGAGCCGATCCCCGCAGACCGTGCGAACTTTCGCCTCATTCCCAGTCCTGCCATCGACGAAAGCCATTCTCAACATAAGAAACATTGAGTGCACAGGCAAACCGGGTTTATGGATTCGACCGAATGCGCGTGTGCCAGGACTGCGCGACAACACACCACGCGTATCCGTACTGGTAATCGATATCGGCAGCGGCGTACGGCTTCATCCCGGAGAAATCGCGCCGGCGCGCGACAACACTGGGACGAAACACAGGAAAGCAACAGGCACTTGAAAGGAACGTCTGACGAGCGTGTTTATGGGACCGCGCCTTCGGCTTGGCGCGCTGTGTTCGGCGAGAGGCCGCTCAGCGTCCGGCGATTCTTGCCTTCAGGCGGGCGCGGCGAACGCGCCTCTCATCCGGGAATCGGACTGGGTCCGGATTCGAGCTTGCACGATCAGAAGACCGGGCGGGAAGCGCAGGCGTCCGCAACCAGGAACCTCTCGCTGTCCTGCTTGCACGGACGACTTGTCTCCGGCCGCACCGGCCGATAGCCGATGCCACGAACAACTGCTGTCCCGACCATTGTTGATGCGTTGTGGCAGCGGATTGTTTCGAGCGGTTGTTTCGGACGCTCAAGGCAACAGCCGCCAGGCGCGGTCGTCGTCCACGGTCGCGCCTCGGGGCTGTCCAGCAACGGGCAAGGCCAGCCAGTCGTGCCACCAGGTATCGAATGCGGCATCGGCCTCCCGGTAGGCCCGGGCGGCCGCCGGGCTCCGCCGGCCTCGACCGTCTGAGAGATAAGGCGGCCACCGCCCGAGAACGACTTGAAGCTCAATCCATCGCCCGCCGCGCAGAATCTGCGCGGACGGCACCGGCCTGGGGTGTCGGCGCTCGCTTCCGGGCCGTTGAAGGCCCCGGGGCAGGACGACAGGACCCTCGACGTCTTCGTCCGAAAGGGGCGCGATCATTCGACCGGCCGACCAGTCCGAAAACCGTTGTTCCGCATCGGCCTGCGGAATCGGAGCGCCGTTCAGCCCGATGATCAAGTCTCCCCGCGCCAGCTCCAGCTTCGGATCGCCCCGTGTGACGTCGGTGATCAGGATACCGGCCCGGCCGGGCGGGATTCTCGGATCATCGCCGTTACCCAGGACCTCGACGCCGAGTTTCGCGAAGCGCTTCGGATTGAAGCCGGTCACTCGCCTCCGGTTCAGGTCGCGGCCGATGCCGCCGCGCAGAACGCCCAAGGAACAATGGCTTCCGACCGCTTGGCTCGCAATCCAGGCCGTGAAGGACGTGGCGGGGCGTACGGGCGTGGCCCATTCTCCATTCAGCGAGAGGATGATGTCGCCGGACCGCAGCCCGGCCCGCTCGGCGGACGTCGCCGGAAAGACCAGGGTAATCAGAATGCCGGTCACGCCGGGCGGAACACGGGGGTTTTCCTCGGATGGCACGGCATGGCCGGTGTGCTGTATGCCGAGAAACGCCGGGGCGGCGCCGAGCGCCTCGTCCAGATAAATCTGCCGAACGATCTCGCGGATCCGCCAGCGAACCTCGTAGGACGAGTTGCCCGCCAACACCTTGCGAAGTTCGTCATAGACCCCCGCTCCGCGATTCATCAAGGCGCCCATGGCGGCCTCACGCGTACGCCAATGCGGATCGTCCAGTTGTCGCAGCAGCCCCGCAAGGCGTGGTTCGTCGGCGGACGCCCGCCGCAATGGGACATCGGCCCGGCCGTCGGCAGCCAACGCCCCCCGCAGAGCCGGTCCGCCGACCACGGCGACGGCCGCTGCAAACAACACACGGAGAAAAGGGCGGCAATCCATGCGACACCTATCGGATGAATTCGGCTCGGGCGCTTCGATTCTATGGCGAAACACGGCGCATTTCAGCGGTCATCGTGGATGCGGTCGTGCCGCCTCCAAGAAAAGGCGAGGGGCGGGGGCTCAGGCCTGTCGCGACTCGGACTTGTCGCGCAACAGGTCGCGTTCGGCCTCCAGGATTGCGATCTGGCGGACGAGCAACGTCATCTCGCGGCGGAGGTGACGCAGCCGCATGTAGGTCATCCAGAAGCCGATCATCATGACGACCACGGCGCTGTAGAAGACCAGGTCGGCGCCTCGGCCGATGCCCAGGAAGCGGGCAACCGCCCCGGTGAGCTCCGGCCGGGCGGTCGCGGCGGCGGCGAGCAGGCAGAGCAGCGCCCAGCCGCTCCCCTCGCGCCGGCCCGCCCAACCCCTGGCCATCGCGATGAAACTCCCGACGAACAGGAACCCCAACAATCCAAGAAAGAGAATCTGAAAGGTATTGAACGCGAGTAGCATCATCTCATCATCCTGCCGAGGAGATAGTGCAGCGCGATGCGGACCGCGCCGCGCGAAGACTGCCCTTTCGACAACGAGTATTCGGTGTATCGGATGCTGACCGGCACCTCCCGCACGGGAAGGCCGCTTCGCCGGATCAGGTCGATGATCTCACTGGCGTGGGCCATCTGATCCAGCGTAATCTGGATTCGCTCCGCCGCGCGCCGCGAAAACGCCCGAAGCCCGTTGTGCGCGTCGGTCAGCGGCATTCGGTTGACCCATCGGGTGAACAGCACGGCGACCCGAAGGGTGAGCCGGCGCGCAAGTGGAAGATCGACGGCCTCCCCGAGAAAGCGTGAGCCGAGCGCGATGTCGCACGCACCCCGATGAATGGGCGCGAGCAGCGCGGCGATGTCTTCGACGCTGTGCTGGCCGTCGGCGTCGAACGTGACGATGTAACGCGCGCCGCGGAGGCAGGCGAAGTCGATGCCCGTCTGGATCGCGGCGCCCTGCCCTCGATTGATCAGGTGGCGCAGGGCGTAAGTCGCGCACCGTCGAGCCACGGCGAACGTCTCATCTCGCGATCCGTCATCGACGACGACCACATGGGGATAGATCGCGCGAACCGGGCGGACGACCGATTCAAGGCACGTTGCCTCGTTGTAGGCCGGGATGACGACGAAGGTCGTCTCGCGAACTTCGGCCGGCGGGTCGACAGGCGTGGTTGTTGGGGTGGAAGGCATCCCGATTCGTGAATCTCGCAGAACTGGAATGGAACCCGAGTCGGGATTCCCTGATAATCCTATCCGTGAAGCGGAGGGGAATCCACCGGAGCGGCGGATCGCCTGCCACCGCGGAACAGCGCGCCATCGGATCGTCTCCAGGGAAGGACCGCCCGCCTCGAACACCGGCATGATTACACCCTTATCGGACAACTGCAAACCCATGACGCGCAAGAAACGTCCGAGAGCGGCTTCTTACACGGGGTCATCGGCCGCGCCGACAGGTAGGGTCTCCGACCGTCTCGCGGTCGGGCTCTGCCTCGGCGTCGTGGTCGCGGCCGGAATCGCGGCCTACGCGAACAGCTTCTCAGGCGTCTTCGTCTATGACGATGCGAAGCACATCATCTGGAACGCGGCGAAGCGAGCCGAGCATCCGTGGCGGTACGCCTTTTGCGCTCGCAGGCCGCTGGTCGAGCTGTCGCTCGCGTTGAACTACGCCCTCGGCTCCAAGGGCCCGCCCACGGAAGAAGCTCCGACCGGCCAGAGCGATCCCTGGGGATACCACCTGTTCAACCTGGCGGTCCATCTGCTCGCAGCCCTGGCGTTGTTCGGCATCATCCGACGGACCCTGCTGCTCGATCGGTTCGCGCTGCCGCGTCGTGCAAACGCGAGGGCGCGACGCCCGCGCGGTTCGCCACCCGGGGGGGCGGCGGATCGAGGGAGACCCCGTACGACCGTCGCCGAATCGGCGCACTGGTTTGCGTTCGCCGTCGCCCTGCTCTGGGTGGTCCACCCGCTGCAAACCCAGAGCGTCACCTACCTGATCCAGCGCGGCGAATCCATGATGGGCCTGTTTTACTTGCTGACGCTCTATTGCGTCATCCGCGGCGCCGCGGCAAGCCGCCGGTCTCGGTACTGGTATGGGGCGGCCGTCGTCGCATCGGCCTGCGGCATGGCCTGCAAGGGCGTGATGGTCTCGGCGCCGATCGTCGTGCTGCTCTACGACCGGCTGTTCCTGACCGGCGCCCTCCGCAGCACCCTCCGACGCCGATGGGGGCTCTACCTCGGCCTGAGCGCCACCTGGCTGGTGCTCATCACGACGGGCGTCGCCGGCGGCGTCCTCAATCCCAGCCACACTGGGCAAGCGACGGTCGGGCTCGCCTTGACGCAAAAGAAAAACCCGAACGAACGCATCCTCATGGGAGAGTACGCCCTGACGGAGGCGCAGGTCCTCCTGCGCTATCTCAGGCTCTCCGTCTGGCCGGCCGGACAATGCATCGACTACGGCTGGCCGGTCGTCCGCCGCGCCGCAGACGCCGTGCCGGCCGTGCTCGTCACACTCGCCCTGCTGGCACTAGCGGGATGGGCGGTTTGGCGCCGGCCCGCGCTGGGGTTTCCCGCCGCGTGGTTCTTTCTGATCCTCGCGCCGACTTCCAGCTTCATCCCGATCCGAGACCCGATCTACGAACACCGGATGTACTTGCCGCTGGCGGGGGTCCTCGTGCTTGTTGTTGCGACGGGCTGGTCGCTCATTCGGCGAACGACGGCGCGGCGGTTCGGCGCGCCGCGCCGCGCGGGCCTTGTCTGCGCCTGGGCGAGCCTGATTCCCGCGGCCGCGCTTGGCTGGATGACACACCAGCGCAATCAGGTATATCACAGCCAACTCGCCCTGTGGCGTGATGCCGTGGAGAAGCAACCGGACAACGCGCGAGCACACAACAACCTGGCCAAGCGCCTGCTCGACAAGGCGAAGCGGGATCGATCGGTCTTGCCGGAGTCGATCCGACACCTGCGCGAGGCGATCCGGCTCAAGCCCGATTTTATCAATGCGAACTACAACCTCGGCAATGCCCTCTCCCAGAGCGGCAGATATGACGAAGCGATCGAGTGTTACCGCAGGGCCCTGCGAGTCGGCCCGGCCTACATTGAGGCGCGGATCATGCTCGGCAACGCGCTGACGAACAAGGGTCTGTTAAGCGAAGCCGAGCAGGCGTTTCGCCTGGCGATCTCAAACGCGCCGCCCGGCGCCAACCCATTGCTCGTGGCTCGCGCCCACTTCAACCTGGGCAACACGCTCTACCGCACCGGGCGCATCGTCGAGGCACGCGGTGAGTACCGGAAAACGTTGAGCATCTATCCCCGCTACTACCGGGCCTGGCACGGCATCGGCGCGACCTACGAGTCAACGGGCGATACGGACCGCGCGATCGAGGCCTACCAGCGGTCCGTCGCGATCAAACCAACTCACATCGAGGCCATGTACGCCTTGGGCAACCTCTGCGCGCGGACCGGCCGGACTCGTCAAGCCGTCGAGGCGCTGAAGCGGGTGCTGAGACTTCAGCCGGACCACAAAGAGGCCCGGCAAGTGCTCGCGGCGGTGGAGGCGCGAGAGAGAGGCGGGCCGTAGTACCGCGTGCGCCGCGCGAGCTGAAGCTCGCGGCTCGCTCTGTGGCACCGCGCGGACTGAAGCTCGCGGCTCGTTGGCTCATTTCGTGAGCGTACTCAAAGATTGGCTTGGCCGTGTCGCGCAGCCGCCTTAGACTCGCTTGTGTGGAGGAAATCGCCGTCAACCTGGTCATCCCCGGGCGGAACTGCGCGCGGACGATCCGCGCGTGCCTGAGCGCCGCCGTGTCACTGATGCAGCGGGACGGCTCTCCGCTGACCGAGATCATCTTCGTCGACGACGGCTCGACCGACGAGACCGCGCAAATCGTCGCCGAGTTTCCCGTCCGGTGCGTGCCGGGCGACGGCCGAGGCCCCGGCGCCGCGCGGAACATCGGCTGGCGCGCCGCCGGCGCGCCGCTGGTCTGGTTCGTCGATTCCGACTGCGTCGCCGAGCCGGACGCGCTCGACCTGTTGCTCCCCCACCTGGACGATCCGACGGTCGGCGGGGTCGGCGGGAGCTACGGCACGATGACGGCCGACTCGCTCCTCGCCTGTCTGATCCACGAGGAAATCATCGAGCGCCACCGGGCGATGCCGACGCGCGTCAACTTCCTCGCGACCTTCAACGTGATCTATCGACGTCACGTCCTGGAGGAAATCGGCGGCTTCGATGAGCAGTTCCTCAAAGGTCAGGATGCCGAGCTGGCGTTTCGGGTGATCGAGGCCGGATACGAGCTGCGGTTCGAGTTCGCCTCGCGCGTCCGGCATTTCCACCCGACCCGCTGGCGAAGCTACCTTCGGACCCAGCGACAGCAGGGCTACTGGCGCGCCTGGCTCCACCTTTCGCACGGCGGTCACGCGATGGGCGATTCCTACAGCAGCCTGGTCGATCACGCGCAACCGCCGCTGGCCGTGCTCGCCCTCGCTTCGCTCCCGCTCGTCGCCGTTCGCGGGGGGCTTTGGATGCCGATCGGGTTCGTCGCGATGCTGATTGCGGCGCAGGTGCCGCTGACGTTGCGTCTGGTCAGGCGCCTCGGGCGGCCGAGATACCTTTGGTTCGGCGTCATGAGCTTCATCCGGGCATTCTGGCGGGGGATCGGGCTGGCCCAAGGCGTCCTCGGCGTGACGATGTCCAAGCTGACGTCCGGTCGCCGGCGAGAGAATCATCACACGTAAGCGCCACGACGCGCGACGCCTCGGACCGCCGGGGTCCATGACAGAATCGGCGGGACGAAGGATACGCGTAGCGGTCGCCCCCCGTGGCGGCCGATGACCGCGGATGGGCCTTTCTTGCGTCGACGTCCGGCACGGGGGCCGGACGCTACG
>JBHHUY010000075.1:0-12424 GCA_046753965.1 Phycisphaerae bacterium | reverse complement strand
CCGCCGTGACGATCGAAAGCCGTCTGATTCCGGGTTTCAGGACTAAGCTCCTTCTTGAGGGATTCCGTCGTTGCGGAATCGGGTGACTGTTGCTGCGACGCAGGCATCTTCCCGCGTCATCACTGCCCACCGGCCGCCCGACGGCAGACCGAATGGCGCCGAATCTGTCATCCCGCGCACTAGAACTCGCCCGACACGGGCGTGACGCGCGTGGTCTTCGCCCTCCGTTCGAAAAGGTAGATCACGTTCGGATTCTCTCCGCGAATCCCGATCAGGTCGCGGCGGACACGGTCGACTCGGCGGCGGGGGCCGTAGGCCCTGTTGTCGTAGTCGACGAAATGGAGCCCGTCGCCCGAAGGCTGTGCGGGCCGTGCGATCGAGGGCGTTGGGTCGTTGCGATTCGCCACGCGATTCCGGGCGGAATCAAACATTGGCAGAAACGAGAAGGCGATGACGGCCGCGGCGGCCAGGACGGCGCCGGCCGCGGCGATCCAATACGTCCGACTCGGACGCGGTCCGGCGCCTGAGTGGGCACGTGCAAAGTCGGCCCGGAGGGCGCGGGCGGCCATCGCGTCGATCCGGCGATAGTCCTCGAGCAGGGCTCGCAAGCTGGGGTCGGTCGCGACGATGCCGGCCAGCTCGGCCCGCTCGGCGGCGGTGGCCTCGCCGTCCAGGCTGCGCGAGATCAGGTGTTCAACCCGCTCATCGACTCCGTCCGGAATGTGGGCGTCTCGGGGGGTCATCAGGGCTCTGATCCTTCCTGCGTTTCGTGTCGTTCAAAGCCGCCCGCAGCAGCCGTCGCGCGCGAACCAAACGTGTTTCCACGGTGTCGACCGGGAGCGACATCGCCTCACCGATCTCCGCGTAGCTCCAGCCATCCAGGTGGCGGAGGGTGAACGGCTCGCGGTAGATTGCCGGCAGGCCTCGAATCGCCGCGAGGATCCGCCGGTGTTGCTCGGCCTCGATCAGTTGGCCGAGCGGTTCTGCGGTTCGGGGAGCGGCGACCTCGACCGCATCCATCGTAGTCTGCCGCCGCCGCTCCCGCGTCTGTTTCAGGCCCTCGTCGATCGCGGCGTGCTTCGCCATTCGGTAGAGCCAGCCACGCCAGCGTGACCGATCGACGAGGGTACCGATCTGCTGCCACACCTTCGTCCAGACGTGCTGGACCACGTCATCGACCACGGCCGTGTTGCCGAGCGTTGCGTAGACGATGTGGCGCACCCAGCCGTTGTGTCGGCGAACGAATGCGTCCAGCGCGCTTCGTTCACCTTGCTGGGCCGCCGCGATCAAGACTTGATCGCACTCGTCCGCGTTCGTGGCCATCATCGTCACGCTATTCCATTGGACGGCTTCGCGAATCGCTCCCTGTCATTATTATCGTCCCCACGCTGGAAATGTTCGGTCCCGGCGGCATCGGCGAGATCCGCCGATAGCAAGCAGGCGGCCGGGGGCGCGGAGGGCTCCCGGCCCGAGGCGGTGGATGCTATCGGTCTGCCGATCGGAATCGGACCGCGGCGGCCGGGGCTTGTTGATCGGCGGGCCGGGTAGCGGGCGGGGTGCCCGGATAGCGCAGCCGCGGAAGGTACGCCTCAATCCCCCGATCGCCCCAGAGAATCAGACTCACCGTCAGCAGGGTCCAGAGGACGGCGGTTGCGAGGAAGGGCCGATCGCGGATGAGCACGTCGGTCGGGCCGGTTCGCTCGCCTCGGCTGATGACCATGGCATATCGGAAGATCGCGTAGAAGACGAGCGGCGTGGTAAAGACGAGGGTGCGGGGCGTCGGGGTGTGCGGGTCGAGCGTGTAGAGGAGAAAAGTGATGACCGCCATGGCCCCGGTGACGGCGAGGAGTTGTGTCAGCAGCTCGAGGCTGTATTCGGAAAGGGTGGCGCGATGGCTCGAGGCCTTCTCGTTGTTCTGGAAGGCGGCCAACTCGCAGCGGCGCTTGCCGAAGCCGAGGAAGAGGCAGAGCGTGAACGTGCAGACGACCAGCCAGGCGGAGACGGGGACCTGGATGGCCTGGGCGCCGGCGAGCGCCCGAAGGACGAAACCGATGGCGATGAGAATGACGTCGAGCAGGGCCTGCTTCTTCGCCCACAGAGAATAAAACAGGTTCAGCGCGAGGTAGGTAATCGCCGTGAGCCAGAACCCGCGCGGCATCTGCGAGGCACACAGGAGCCCCGTCGCGGCGAGGCCAGCCGAGATGACGCCGGCCAGCCTGGGCGAGAGGGCGCCGCTGGCGACCGGCCGAAGCTTTTTCGTCGGGTGCCTGGCGTCTTCCCGGTGGTCGAGCAGGTCGTTGCAGGCATAGACCGCGCTCGACAACAGACAGAAAACGCCGAAGGCCGCCAGGGAGAGCAGAATCCGACCTGCGGCCTCGGGCGTGTCGAACCGGACACCGAAGACCAGCGCCGCGAAGACGAAGACGTTTTTGACCCATTGGGCGGGTCGAGCGAGTTGTATCGCGGCGCGAATCGTCTTGAACAAGCGGGCGGCCTCCCGGTGCCTGGAGGGCTGTAAGTTACGGTCAATCAGAGGTGTGCGTCAATCCGGGCGGCCGAGGTGGTGATGCGGTGAGCGGGACGCGTATTCGGCGATCGAGACGTCCATCGGGCAAGCGAGGCACCCACGGGGCGAGTCCAGGTGCCTGAGGCATGTCGTGTTTGTGCGGTCGGGTGCCGTCTCTTGACGAAAGCCCCGGGCAAGCTTGCCCGGGGCTTGGGCGCTCGTTGGTTGTTGTTGACGCCGCGGCTCTTCAGCGCTGATGCTCTCGTTTCGTCGGTGATTCTCCTACTCCGGCGTTGCTTCCTCCCGGGCGCGGTTCGTCGGACGCAGTTTTCTGGGACGCAGGCCCGGAGCGACATCGTTTCCGGGTCTGATATGTGCGGGTTTGAGTTCCTCCCCGTCGAGAAACCGGGCGAGTTTCAGACCGATGCGGTATCGGTTTCCGCCGAGCGGCGCACAATGGCGCACCGTCGCGCTGACATTGACCGGTCGATGGCTCACGGTGCGATAGGCAATGGCGCCGCGGACGCCGATCGCGAGCGGCCGGTCGAACTCGACGCAAAAGCCTCCCCTGGACAGATCGATCAGCGGGCAGATGACGTGCTCGGTGCGACCGGAGGAGTCCGTCGGCGAGAAGCAGACCAGGATGCCTCGGCACCGCCGCCTGACGGCCTTTCGTCGGCCTCGGACAGTAGCGGCGGCGGTCTCCGACTCGGGGGCACTGGATCCCGCCGCGCCGCCGGCCCTTTCATGAATGATCCGGGCGCCGCAGGGTTCGCCGTCAAACAGTGGAATGGGGGCGTCCGACATTTCGTCACCTGCGCGTCTGAGGGTTGTCGCGCTGTCGCGGGCGGGTCGTCATCGAGTCACGCATCCTCTTTGGTCGGTGACGAAAGGGGGCGACTTGTCCTTGTCTCGGCGGTATCGGACGAGGGCGATCGCGGAGGCGCACAGGCGGCCGCTGAGCAACCGCGAAGATTGCCGGGGGTAGAACTAAACATCTCTGCGTCCCAAAACAGTTTGAGCATGAGGCCCGCACGGGCCGGGCGGGTTGTTGCGATGAGCCATGGCCTGAAGCGGAAAGCAAGCGCCGGGCACTTGTCGGTTCCGCGGCCGGGCTCGTCCGATTGGATTGGGCTGGATGCCTGCCGCCGCCGACTCGTACGGCTGGCCGTCAAGCTGGTTTGGAACCGAGACGACGCGGAGGAAATCGTGCAAGACGCCCTGCATTTGGCCCTGCGAAAAAAAATCGATTGGGACGGCCGAGATCTGGGCGGCTGGCTCCCCCGCACGGTCGCGAATCTTTGCCTGAACCACCGCCGGCGTCGCAAGGCGGAGCCCTTGGTCGAGTGGATCGAGCCCAGGACCGGTGAGACCCCCGAAGCCCTGGCCGACCGGGCGGAGCGGCTGGAAGGGTTGCGGAGCGCCATTGAGCGGTTGCCGCATCGCCAGCGGACGGCGATCGTTCTGCGGTGCCTGGAACAACGAGAGTACGCCGAGATCGCGCGCGTGATGGGCTTGTCCGAATCCGCTGTGCGCGCCCATGTTCATCAGGGACGCCGAGGTCTTTCGGATCTCCTGCGCGCTCGTTGGGAGTCGGTGCGATGAATGGCGACTGCGAAACATGCCGTCGTCGGCTCGACGACTATCTGGACGGCGCGCTGGCCGGCGCGGAACGCCGACTGGTCGATGCCCATCTGGAGGCGTGTTCACGCTGTCGCGCAGAGTTCGATCGGTTTCGTCTGATGGATGAGGACCTCTGCTCCCTTGGCGTTGCCGCCGATCGACTCGCCGCCGCTGAGAGCGGCGCGCGGCCGGCACGATCGCATCGAGCCTGGTGGCGCGTCGCGGCTGCCGTGGCGATCGCCGTGGGCCTGGCGGCGGTCGGGGTGCGTCACGGACCCGCGCTGCGGCAACCCGACACGCAGAGAGGCGATCGGGTGATATCCGACGGCGGATCGGCGGATTCGCCGGTCCAGGGGGGCCGCCCGACGACGGAGATCGGTGGATCGGGGTTCTGCATCGATCAGAAGGACCGTCGCATCGCCGTTCGGATGCGCTCCGAGAACCCCCGCGTTCATATTGTCTGGCTGTATGAATCGGTCGCACCGGATGTCGATGCGGACGGTCGCGTGGATTCTGAGCGACCCGGCGTACGCCCCGAGGCCTTCGTGGCAAGGGCGCCCCGCCCGAGCGCGCACCGCCGAGACGGCGGTGCCACAGGGGTGTTGGGACGCATTCCAAGTTGAACAGATGGCGTGGTTTCTGAGAAGGCTCGGCGTCGCTCAAGTCGGAACGAGTCGAGGGCCGGTTGAAAGGAGAATGATGATGTTCATGTCCGTGGTGCTGATGTCGACACAGTTGTTGATCTCGCAGGTGGCCGACGCGCAGGGGAAAAACGCGGGCCGGCGCGGGATCGGTGCACCTGCTGCCTCCCGTACGTCGCCCGGCCCGAAACAAAGGACTGGCGGCGAAACGGCCGCCGTCCCCAGGGGAGAGGCGCGTGTCTTTGATCTGAAGTACGCCGCCGCGGCTGATGTCGCCAATATCATCCGTCGGGTTTCCAATCTCTCCGCGATTGCCGAGGACCGCTACAACCGGATCATTGTCGTGGCTACGGAAGATCAGATCCCGGCGGTCCAGGGACTCATCGCCAAGCTGGACACGCCGCCGCCGCCGCCCGAGGACGAGTCCGATTTCGAGATCGTCCTGTTGAAGAACCGATCGGCCCGAGACCTCGCCGCGTACCTCAGCGACACCTTCAATTCCCGCCATTCACGCCCGCTCAATGTCGTCGCAGACGAGACGCGGGCCGCCCTGCTTCTGCGCGGAGCGTCTTCAATCCTCGACCGCTGCCGCAAGGTGATCGGGGAACTGGACAGGCCGGCGCCGACCGCCAATCTGGAGTTCGTCTTCTTCAGTGCCAAGCGGAGCGCCGATTCGTCCAGCTCGACGATTCCCCCCGATCTCAAGGAACTCTCCGGCGATCTGCGCCGGTTCGGCCGGGTTGAACTGGTGGGTCGCCTGTCGACCGTCGCCACCCAAGGCGAGAAGTTCCAAATCGTCGGGCGGGTTTCCAATCTGCTGGGGACGGATATCGAAGGGCGGCTTGTCGCCGCCACGGCCGACTCCGTCAAGGTGGCCTTGCAGTCGCGGATGAGTCTGACCCGACCCGCCGTCCCGAGGCCGGCCGCTGATGAAACCGAAAAAGAGGTCCGCCGGCCGAGCGGAAGGCCGCCGGAGTTCTATCTCAACACCGTGATCGCCATGAAACGGGGTGATTACGTTCTCCTGGGCAGCGCGCCGAACGGCTGGGCGCCGGGAGAATCGGCGATTCTCGCCCTGTATGCCGCACCCGTTCAACAGTCCGCCAGATGACCGGGACGCGGGAGGTCGCGGACCTTGGCGGCGGGCACGCCGGACCAGTATTCGCCCGGCCCCACGGTGGTGTAGGGGGGCACGACCGATCCGGCGGCGATCATGGCGCCGCGCCGGATGCGGACGCCGCCGAAGATGGTGCAGTTCGCGCCGATGAGGACGTCGTCTTCGATCCGCGTACGCTTGAGAGAGACCAGATCGGGAAGCTGGCAGTGGCCGGCGATGTCGGTGCCCGATCCGATCACGACATTGCGGCCGATCTCGACGAAGCTGGGATCGAGAATCTTCGGATCGGTGACGTAGCACGATTTCGACCTGGGACCGAAGATCGGCCCCATGAGCCAGCGCATCGGCGGGAGGTTGGCAATGTGGAAGACGAGGAAAGCGGGGAACGGCGCTTCGTATCGAGCCTTGGTGAGGACCGCGATCATGCAGGAATAAAGCAGCTGCCGCCCGGCGGGCTGCGTGAGTTTCGGCGTGGCCACGGTGGAATAGACGCCTTCGCGCGGCGTGGGTAAAGGCAGCCGCAGCAGAACCAATGCTGCGACGTAGATCAGATTGTAAAGAATCACCCAGCCTGCCAGTCGGCTGCCCCATTGCCAGGCCGTCGCCAGGTCGGCGCGGAGCAGGTCGGCCTGGGGCCAGAGATCGAATGCCGCAAAGATCGCGCAGCTCAGCGCCAGCGAACCGGACCAGATCAGCAGACGGACCGCGAGATCCAGAAACAGGAAGCCCTGGAGCGCGCCGCAGGGATCGGTGCCACGGGTCGGGCCGATGGAAGCGGTGTCTCGCGTTGCGGGGTGTTCGGCTGTCGTCACCAGGGTATTCACGATGGGGGCCTCCTGCGCGGGCGTTCGAGCTCCGGGTCGGTTGCGCGTTTCAGATTCCGGCCGAGAACGGACCGATATCAAAAGGCCCGTTTTGGGGTTTTGCAAGCGGCCGTCGGGGCGCTAGGCGGCCGAACAGGTCCGATTCTCGGGGTCTCAGCGTGATCCGGAGGCTGCGTTCTTGGGGGCGTTGTGAGCCACTGCTGAGGCTCTAACTCATTGTATTGGCGTAAGTTATGTAATCTTGCCGCGCGTGGCGGAAGGTAGTTGACACGGCTTTCATTTTCCCATATGTTTATCGTTACATAGGCTTTTGGCCGACGGAGTATCGGGTCGGTCGATGGGCGTCAGGAGCGTCCGGTTTGATGGCGCGGCCGGCTTGGCGGTGAGCGTTCGACGCTGGGAGCCTCGGGAATCGACCCGCAAGCAAGTTCGCTGCGATGGCGCGGCCCGGCGTGGCGAGCCGAGTGGAAACAGGCAGATGCGTCAGAAGGTTTGGTGGAGACCCCCGTGTCGACGGCGGCGACCGGCGCGGGGGCAGGCTCGTACCGCGCGAGTCGTGTGACGCAGACAGATATAGACCCAGGTCTATTGGATGTTGGATTCAATCCACGTTCGGATTCCGGATGACACCTACTGGCAGGAGCAGGTCAAGTGCCAGTCGGCCTGTCCCGTGCACACCGATGCCCGGGGCTATGTCCGCGCGATCGCTCGCGGCGATTACGAGGAAGCCTATCTGATCGCGCGCGGTCCCAATCCGCTGGCGTCGATTTGCGGGCGTGTGTGCGGAGCGCGCTGTGAAGCGGCCTGTCGCCGATCGGCGATCGACGAGCCGGTGTCGATTCGCGCGCTCAAACGATTCGTGACGGAGCGCTTCGGGCCGGAATCGTTCACGGAGGCGACGCTCAGGCCGCTCGAGCTACTCAAGCGGGTTCTGGATCGCGCGGCCGGCCGTCGGTGCAAGAGCACCGAGGAACTGTCGGCGTTCTCCACGTTTTTCGGCGGTTTCTCAGGGCCGCCGGCCACCGGCGAGAAGGTGGCGATCATCGGCTCCGGCCCGGCGGGGCTGGCGGCGGCGCACGATCTCGCCCTCATGGGGCTCAAGCCGGTCGTCTATGAAATGGAGCCCATGCCTGCGGGCATGCTGGCGGTCGGAATCCCCGAGTATCGCCTGCCGCGCGACTTGATCCAGGCGGAAGTAGAGGTCATCCGAGCATTGGGCGTCGAGTTCATCTGCAACACCCAGGTCGGGAAGGACATCGGCTTTGAAGAGATTCGTCGTGCTCATCGCGCCACGATCATCGCCGTCGGCGCCAAGCGATCTCGCTCGGTTCCCGTTCCCGGCGGCGAAGGAAAGGGCATCCTGGGCGGCGTCGAGTTCCTGCGCGATGTGGCCCTGCGCAATCGCGATCCCTCCTCGACCTTGTCCAAGCTCGGCCGACGGGTTGTGGTGATCGGCGGAGGCAACGTCGCGTACGACGTGTCTCGCACGCTGATCCGTCAGATCGGTTTTGACGTGTCGCGAAGCGTGCTGAGACAGGAACAGGTCAGCGAAGTGCATCTCTGTTGCTTGGAGAGCATCGACGAGATGCCCGCCGATGATGTCGAGATTCTTGAGGGCCACGAGGAAGGCGTTCAACTCCACACATCCCTGGGACCGGCCGAGATTCTGCTTGACGACGACCGGCGCCCCCGCGGCGTGAAGTTCAATCGGTGCATCCGCGTCTTCGACGAGAGCGGCCGGTTCGCCCCGCAGTTCGACAAGGAGAACACCGTCACCCTCGAGGCCGACACGGTCGTCTGGGCGATCGGACAGCAGCCCGACATCTCCTTCCTTGAGAGCGATCCGGAGGTCGCCCGGACCGAGCGGGGCGGGATCAAGAGTGATCCGGACTCGCTCCAGACGACGGCGCCGGACGTGTTCGTGGCCGGCGACATCGCCTACGGCGCCCGCCTCTTGATCGACGCGATTGCCAGCGGCAAGAAATGCGCGCGGTCGGTTTATGGTTTCGTGACCGGTCGATCGCTCGAACGGCGCCAGTCATTTGTGCAACTGAATCTTTCCGAGTTCCGGCGCGAGCCTGATTACGAGAAGCGGCCGCGCACCCCGATTCCCATCGCGTCGGCTGCGGAGCGGATGGCCGATCGGCGCCGAACTGTCGAGCAGGGGTATGACGAGGGACTCGCCGTCACCGAGGCGTGCCGATGCCTGGATTGCGGCGTGAATACGATCTTCGATTCCGAGCGGTGTATCCTCTGCGGCGGCTGCGCCGATGTGTGTCCGGAGTTGTGTCTTCAATTGGTGTCGTGCGACCGCCTCACCGGCGATCCGCATCTGGCGGAACTCATGAAGACACGCTATGGCGATGTCGATCCGGCCGAGGTCTCCGCGATTGTCAAGGACGAGGAGAAGTGCATTCGCTGCGCGCTCTGCGCCGAGCGATGTCCCGTCGGGGCGATCACGATGGAACGGTTCGGCTTCAGCGAACAGTGGCAGGCGGTGGGCAAACCTGAAGCATGACGACCACAGGGGACTTGTGCGGTGACTGACAAACTTCAACAGGGCGAACGGTTCAAGCCGAAGCGAACGCGGCGCGATTTCCTGGGGCTGGCGGCGGCCTGGTCGGGGATCGTGTCGCTGGTGATGGCGGTCCTTGGTGCCATGCGGCTGCCGATGCCGTCGGTCTTTCCCGAGTCGAATTCGCTTTCGAAGCTCGGCCCGCCGGATCGCTTCGCCGTGGGATCGGCGACCTACTTCCCGAAGCAGCGCTTCTGGTTGTACCGTACCGACGAGGGATTCCACGCGGTTTCCGCCGTCTGCACGCACCTCGGCTGCATCGTCGCGCGGTCGGAGGACGGCCGATTCGAGTGCCCTTGCCACGGCTCGAAGTTCGACGAAAAGGGGGCCGTTCAGAGCGGTCCCGCTCCGCGAGCTTTGCCCTGGGTCCAACTCGCTGTGTCTCCCGAGGGGCAACTGACCGCCGACACGCTGAAGGAGGTCGCCGCGGGGACGGTGTTTAAGGCATGAGGCGATGCGGATCACATCGGACCGAACAGCAGGAGCTGATCGATGAATGAAAGTGCACCCGAGACGCGACCCCGGCAGGTGCCGGAGACGGGCCGGGGGATCGGTGATCCGGGCGCGTTGGGCGCGTTCGCGTCGAATCTTCGTTCGACACCGTCGGCGTTTCGTGATTCGCTGATCCGCCACGGCCGCCCCACCTCGGACCGGGCGAAGTCGCAGACCGTCTTTACGAACTTCTTCCTGCACATTCTGCCGGTGCGCACGCATGTTCACGCGATCAAGGCCGCCACCACCCTGGGGCTCGGCGTTGCAACGCTGGTCCTCTTCATCCTTCTGACGGTGACGGGCATCCTGCTGATGGTCTACTACAAGCCGTCGGTGGACCAGGCCTACGACTCGATGCTGGACATCATGCACGTCGTGCCGACGGGGCGGCTGATCCGAAACGTGCACCGTTGGGCCGCCCATGCGATGGTGGCCTGTGTGTTTCTTCACATGGCGCGGGTCTTTTATACGGCAGCCTATAAGCGGGCCCGGCAGTTCAACTGGGTCATCGGGATGGGGCTGTTCGTGCTCACGCTCGCCCTGAGCTTCACGGGCTATCTCCTGCCGTGGGATCAGCTGGCGTTCTGGGCTGTGACCATCGGCGCCAACATCGCCCAGTCTCCGCGGGAGTTGACCGACGCCCTCGGCATCACGTCGTGGCTGGACATCGGCGGCTTTCAGAAGGAGCTTCTCCTCGGCGCGCACTACGTGGGCCAGGAGGCGTTGATCCGATTCTACGTCCTGCACGTGATGGTTCTGCCGATCGCCGCCACCGTCCTCATTGCGGTCCACTTCTGGCGGATCAGGAAGGACGGTGGACTGGCCAGGCCCGCTTCCGCCGACGTGATCGAGGGCCGGCCGGAGACCGACGCGCGGGAGGCGCCCGTGAAGACCTATGGGTTGATGGGCCTGATGCACGGCCGCACCCCCGCAGTCAACCGAAGTCCGGAAAACACGATCATGACCTGGCCGAACGTGATGTACGTGATCGCGGCCGTTTCGATGGTCACGGTGTTGATCATGCTGGTCCTGGGCATGCTCTACGACGCGCCGCTCAAGGCGATGGCGAATCCCGCCGTCCCCGAGAACCCGGCGAAGGCCCCCTGGTACTTCCTCGGGCTCCAGGAGTTGGTCTCCTATTCGGCCTTCATGGGGGGCGTCGGGATTCCCGCGATTGTCGTTCTCGGCCTGGCGCTGGTGCCTTACCTGGATCGCGAGAAGGAGGACGTCGGTGTCTGGTTCAGCGGGCGGGTGGGCCGGCGGGTCACCTTGACCAGTGCCGTCTTCGCGCTGGTGCTGGTCGTCGGCATGTTGTGGTTCACGGTCTCACACGGCTGGCTTCGGAACTGGGAGGCGACCGCCCACGTGCCGCAGATCGTCATCACATTGGTGAACCCCGGCACGGTCTTTGTCGGGCTGTTCGCGCTGTGGTCCATCGGTGTCGTCAAGGCGACACGATCGACGCGAATGGGGGCCATCGCGCTGTTCACCTGTTTCCTCGTCGGGTTTGTCATCCTGACGTACTTCGCCACGGTGCATCGAGGTCCGTATTGGGAGTTCTACTGGTCCCAGAGCGAGTGGCCGGTGCACTAGCGGGGAGACGCGAAACGGCAGCCGCGGCACCTCATCGACCGGGGTGTTCGGCGTGCACGGGTTCCATGATGAGGCATCAGAGCAGGATGGATAATCGGCAAGTCAAGCTCATGAAGGTCGTGCTGCTCGTCAGTTCGGTTGCATCTCTGCTGATCCTGGCATCGGCGGCGTATCAGGAAAACGTTCGAGGCGAGTGGCGCGCCGTTCAACGCGAGTATCGGAGTCGGTTGATTCACTCGGCCGGTTCGGATCTGGCCCGGGCGGCGGCGGAGGCCCTGGCGATCGAACCGAAGCAGCTCTATCTCGAGGAACTGGGAGAAGTCGATCGGTGCACGACCTGTCACCTCGGTGTCGAGAACCCGGCCATGGCCGAGGCGGATCCTCCTCTGCGAACACACCCCGGCGACCTGCTCCACTCGCATCCTCCCGAGAGGTTCGGCTGCACGATCTGCCACCAAGGCCAGGGGCGGGCCATCGTCAAGGAGAAAGCCCACGGATGGCGCGCCGACGGAAGCCGAACGCCGGACATTGAAGAACCCTTGCTGCGCGAGGATGCGGTCTATACGAGTTGCGGCCGGTGCCACGCCGAGATCGACCTGTACGGCGGAGAGGCCGACCTGTTCGCCGCATCCGACAACCCCGCCGCGAGCCCGGCGCTTCGGATCGATGAGGCTTCCCTGCGCCGGTCACTTCCCAATGCCGGCGCCGTCACGCGCGGCAAACAACTCGTCGTCGAGCTGGGGTGTCTGGGGTGCCACAAGTACCGCGGGCGCGGCGGTGTGCTCGGGCCCGACATCACCTACGTCGGCGACAAGACGGAGCACGATTTCGACTTCACCCACATCCGCGGCGAGCACACGGTCGAGCAATGGCTCTTCGAGCACTTCAAAGTGCCCCGCGCCGTTTCGCCGACGACGCTGATGCCGAACTACGGCCTGTCCGATCGGCAGGCGCGCGATCTGGCGACCTACATGATGAGTCTGCACCGCAAGACGGCCCTCGCGAGCCACACCCCCGCCTCGCGCGAACCGCTTGATGCCACCCCGATCCGCG
>JBHHUY010000074.1:0-12551 GCA_046753965.1 Phycisphaerae bacterium | reverse complement strand
AGGGCCGCGAGGACGTTCGCCCGATTGACGAGGATGGATTGATTCGTCGGGTCTTCGCGGCGGAGCCGGTCGCAGAGGTCGAGTGCCGCCTCGTGCGCACCCGAACGGAAGAGAACAACCGCGAGATTGAATCGCGCCGGCCCGTCGTCCGGATCGAGGTCGAGGATGCGTCGGAGCAGCGCCGCGGCGCGGCGCAACTCCCCGCGACCCATCCGCAATCGGGCGAGTTGAAAGAGGCTCTCGCGATGGTGTGGGTTCACCCGCAACGCGCGTTCGAAGCCGGCGATGGCGCGGTCCGTCTCGCCCGCGGCCAGATCGGCTCGCGCCAGAGCGGTGATGGCCGGCAGGAAATCGGGATTCAGCCCGAGGATTCGCACGTATTGCCGGCGCGCCGCATCCCGGCGGCCGAGCGCGTCGAGAACCAAGGCATACGCGTACGCGGTGGATAGATGCTGCGGCATGGCGGCGACGGCGGCCCGCAGTTCCGCCTCGGCGCGGATGTCGTCGTTCTCAAGGCGGTAGGCGTGCCCGGCCTGGGCGGCGAGACGCGGGTGATCGGGCCATCGACGCCGAGCCTCCTCGACGATGGCCAGCGCAAGATCGGGGCGGCCTTGAAAGTTGCAGGCCTTGGCCCATTCGGCCCGCGCCAGAACGCTCTCCGGGTAGATCGCCGCGGCCCGCTCGTAGAGGTGAATGCTGTCGCTCCAGGTCGGCGCGAGCCTCCAGCCTGTCCAGGTCCACAAGGCGAGCACGATGGCGCCGACCGAGGACACGCCGGCGACGGCAACCTTGCGCGAGAATCGCCGCTTGATCCGGTCGGCCATTTGAACCGCGGCCGCCGCCGTGGCGAGATGGAGCCCCAACAGCGGCAGATAGAAATAACGGTCGGCCACCAGCAGGCGGCGCGCCGTGGACGCGGCCAGAAACGGCGCGAGTAGAATGGCGAACAGAACGAGGCCGAGCAGCACCGTGGGCGAGCGCTTTCCGGCGACTGGGAGAACGAGCAGAAACGCGCCGCATTCGAGTAATCCAACCCATACGCTGCGCGACGTGAGCCCGATACCCTGCGGCGGAGGCGACCAGGGCGAGAGACGCGACGGCCAAACGTAGTTCTCCAGGCCGTAACGCACGGCCAGAATCCACCGCACCGGCGCCGATGCGTGTGTTTCACGCCCGCCACCGTCCGTGAATCCGGCACGCGCAGTAGCCCTGAATGCTTGCAGGCTCAGCACCAGCCCGAGCACGAAAAAAGCGCCGTACACGAGCCAGGCGCGCCGGGGGAGCCGCCCGTGGAGGCGACGGTCGGACCAGGCTGCCGCCAAAGGAACAGTGGGCAAGACTTTGGATAGCAGCGAGCAGGCCCAGAGCAGGCCCGCCCACAGCGGCCATCGGCCCCGCGCATCGCGGCGGCGCCCGAGGCAGACCCAGAGTGTCGCCAGAGAGAAGGCGGTCGCCAGGAGGATCATGCGCCCCGAAACCCACGCGACGGGCTCCAGGGCCAGGGGATGGCACGCGAACATGAGCCCCGTCAGCAGCGCCACGGGAAGCCGTCGCGAGAGTCGCAGTGCGACCAGACAGGCCAGAACGGCGTTGACCATGTGCAGCCCGATGTTGGTCAGATGAAAGACCAACGGGTCGATGCCGAAACGCCGATGCGGATCGCGCGCCGCCATCGCATAGTTGGCCTGAAAACTCAACAGGGGCAGCGGTTGCCAAAGGTCGCCGTGAACGATGGTCAACAACTCCCAGGCGTGGGCGAGGGAGGGGTGATTGACCAGGACGTGTTCGGTGACGAATCGCTGATCGTCGCCCATGAGGAACGCGCCGTGGCGCGTCGGCCGGCCGAACGCCAGCGCGAGCCCCGCGACGGCCGTCAGCGCGAGGAATGTCCGCGCACGAGCAGCGCGTTCCGGGCGGCGGCCTGATGGGCCATCGGTCGGTTCGTCATGTGACGGGATCGTGTCCATGAAAGGTCCGGCGGTTGTACCGGTTCTGAGAGGCGGCCTATCATAGGGTCATGCCGACACGGAGCATTCAACCGCAAAACCGCCCGGAACGCACCTTCCGCACGGCCCACGGCGATCTGATCTTCGGACGGCGCTGCCTGGTGATGGGCGTCCTGAACGTGACGCCCGACAGCTTCAGCGACGGCGGCCGGTACCGCGATCGCGAAGCAGCCGTGCGAGCGGCACAGCGGATGGCCGCGGCCGGGGCCGACGTCATCGACGTGGGCGGTGAATCCACGCGGCCGGGCGCCCGTGGCGTGCCGGTGGCGGCACAGATCGAGCGGGTCGTTCCCGTGATTCAGGCCCTCCGCGCGGGTGGGTGCGGTGTGCCGGTTTCGATCGACACGCGGTCCGCGCGCGTGGCGGACGCCGCGCTCGCGGTGGGGGCCGACATTGTGAACGACGTGTCCGGGGCCCGGCATGATTCGGACATGCCGCGTTTGCTGGCGGACCGCGGTGTGCCCTTCGTGGTGATGCACATGCGGGGGACGCCCGAGACCATGCAGGCCGATCCGCACTACGAAGACGTCGTGGCCGAGGTCGGCGCCTTCTTCGAGCAACGGGCCGAAGCGCTCGAGGCGATGGGCGTGGAGGTCGACGCCCGGATGATCGTCGACCCGGGCATCGGCTTCGGTAAGCGGCTGGAGCACAATCTCGCCCTGCTCCGCGCGGCCGCATCTTTCGGGGAGCGGTGGCCGGTTCTGGTCGGGGCCTCGCGGAAGCGCTTTCTGGGCGAGCTTCTCGACGAACCGGTGGCGAAGCGTCGCGTGATGGGGACGGCGGCGGCGGTGGCGCACGCGGCGTTGACCGGTGTTGACATGGTTCGCGTCCACGACGTCCGGCCGATGCGACAGGTCGTGGATGTCTGCGAGCGAATCGCCTTCGATCGGGCGGCCGACGGCCCGGCCGGGCTGAGGCCCCGTCCCGAGACTGGGCCACCGGTGTCTCGCCGGTGTTGATTCACGCGCCAGAGGCCAGTGCCGAAAATGACCCTGGGACAGGCTCCAGGGCTTCTCCCACCGCGACCGCCGCCCTGAAACCCGGACAGATTCTCGGAACCAAGTGTGATCGCACAGCGCCGGCCGATTGACCCTCGCCTCGCAGCACGGCAATAATAACCTGGGGTGCTTTGGCAAGACGGGCCGGAGTTCCCAAGTGCACCGGTTCGGCAGGCGCGGCAGCGAGTCAACACGGCGAACCAAGCGAATCGCGGGCCGATACGTCTCCCGGATAATCCGAGGGCGAACCGGCGGCCGGCAGGAGAAACGGAGCATGGGGGCGACCTGGGACAGCGCGCGAATCGGTCTTGGAATCGGCGCGCTCCTGTTTTCCGCCGTCGCGTTCGCCGAAGCCGCCGGCCCCGACGTTATCGTCGTCGATCTTCAAAGTACGATTCAGTACGACAGCTTCGGCGACACGGCCGGCCTGGCCGTGGGAACCACCTCGTGCAACATCGGCGACGCCGTGCTGCAATGGCAGAGCCAGCCGAGCAACCAGCACCCCGTCATCGCCCAAAACATGTATCGGCTGATGAACGATCGCCTCGAACAGATCGGCCAGGCGTGGGTGAAGCACGGCTTCCTGGCGATCGACACCGGCCTCTGCGGGGTGTGCGACGGCAACGTCGGCAGCGTCCTGGGCGTCGGATGCTCAGACCCCTACGAGACCAACCTCAACCGCGGGCCGTTTCTCGGCGCTCGCGTTGAGATCAACCCCGTCACCGGCTTCTTTGACGGAGCGACCACCAACGATCACACCGGGCACGCGCACAGCCCGATCGCGCACGGGCTCCAGGTGAAGCACGCCGATCTGGGCAACCCCGGCGCACGCTATTTCGTCGAAGGCCAATACGTCACGGCCGACGACGCACTCGCCGGCAACGGCAACAACAATGCTTCTTACCGGGAGGTCGGCGTCAGCGGTGACAGCAACGGTTGGACCTTCACGAACCTCGACGTGACACAACAGCAGACCGCGGCGGTGTTCGCGTGGCCCGGGGCCGCGTTCACAATCCTCGACGCGTGGCCCGTCGAGGGCCGCCTCATCCTCGCCTGCAAGACCACCGACCTCGGCGGCGGCCAATTCCACTACGAATACGCGATCTACAACATGAACAGCGACCGCGGCGTCCAATCCTTCACCGTGCCGCTCGGGGCTGCGAGCGCTTCCAACATCGGCTTCCACGCCGCGCCCGTCCACGACGAAGGCTATCCAGAGGATCCGTCCAACACGCCGTGGACCTGGTTTGTCGATTCGGGGGCGCTGACGTGGACCACGGACGCGTTCACGGTCGATCCGAACGCCAACGCCGTCCGCTGGGGAACCCTTTCGAACTTCTGGTTCGACGCGGACGCCCCGCCCGTCTCCAGTGCCGCCAGCCTGCGGCGATTCAAGCCGGGCGCAGGCGGCAACGTCGTCCTCGCGCAGACCTCCGCGCCGACACCGGCCGATTGCAACGCCAACGGGGTCCCCGATGCCGACGAACTCGCCGCCGATCCCTCGCTGGATTGCAACGGCGACGGGTTTCTCGACGCCTGCCAGCTCGACGGCAGCGATTGCGACGGCAACGGCGTTCTTGATGAGTGCGAGATCGCCGGCGAGGATTGCAACGCGAACGGCGTCCTCGACCGCTGCGAACTCGCGGGCAACGACTGCAACGCCAACGGCGTCCCCGACGAGTGCGACTCGCCCGTCGACTGCAACGCCAACGGCATCCCCGATGTTTGCGACGCCCTGGCCGGCCCCGATTGTAACGGCAACGGCACCCCGGACGAATGTGAGAACGATTGCGATCTGGACGGTACGATCGACGCCTGCTCGGGTGAGCCCGACTGCAACGTCAACGGTCTTCCGGACAGTTGCGATCTCACCGGCGCCCCGGGAGGCGCTTTCAGCTATCCCAGCGGCCTGTTGTTCACGACGTTCGGACCGAACAACATTGCACCCCAACTCGAAGCGACAGACGGCGGCATCCTCACGGACGTCAACGTGTTCGTCGACATCAAGCACACCTGGGTCGCGGACATCGACATGACTCTCGTCCACAACGGCACGTCGGTCGTCCTGTGGGACCAGGCTTGCGGTTCGCTCGACGACATTCTGGTCACCTTCGATGATGCGGGGTCCCCCCTCAGTTGTGCCTCCCCCACGACCGGCACGTTCACCCCAGCCAGCGCCGGCGGCGGAACGCTCTCGGATTTCGACGGCGCCGATCCGCTCGGCACCTGGACCCTCGAAATCCGAGACAACTTTCCCGGGCAGGACAACGGCTTCATTCGTTCCTGGACCCTCGAAATCACGGCGGCACCGAGGCCCGCGTTCAGCCAGGACACCGATTCGAACGGCATCCCCGACGAGTGCGAATGCCCGACACTGCCCGGCGACCTCGACGGCGACGGCATCGTGGACGGGCGCGATGTTTCCTCGTTCGTCAGCGCTTTTCTGACCGGGTTCGACGTCTGCGCGGACATGGATACGGGCGGCCCGCCGCTCGACGATGCCGACCTCCAGTCATTCGTCGCCGCCCTGCTGGGCGCGTGATTCCAGGCCTTGACACACTTCATCCGATCGCTTACAGTAAGGGGCTCGGTTGAAACCTGAAACGGGCCGAGAACACATAACTCCTTGATAGACAAAGGGTTCCGTGGTGCGGCGAAGACAGAACCTTCGCCGAAACGATCTGGTTGCACGGTCATCCGGCGATTCATCCATGCCGCACGGCGTGGCTTGCCGTTTGGCGGATTCTCAGGCTCAACGCCCGGGGTGGGATGAGGGAAGACGATGTCGGTGTGTTTCACCCCGGCAGCAATCAGGCTCGACACGACAGGGCCGGAGTGAGGACAATGGTGTCGCGAACGAGTGTTCGGCAACAGGAAGCGCGTGATTCGATGAGCGACTCTCCCCTGAGCCGTTTGAGGAACGTGGGCATCTCCGCCCACATTGATTCCGGCAAGACGACCCTGAGCGAGCGGATTCTCTTCTACGCGGGGCGCATCCACAGGATCCAGGAGGTCCGCGGCGAAGGCGCCACGATGGACCACATGGATCTTGAGAAAGAGCGCGGCATCACCATCACCTCCGCCGCTACGCAGGTCCGTTGGAACGGCTCGCCGATCAACATCATCGACACCCCCGGCCACGTGGATTTCACCGTCGAGGTCGAGCGCTCGCTCCGCGTCCTGGACGGCGCGATCATGGTGCTTTGCGGTGTCGCCGGCGTGCAGTCTCAGTCGATCACCGTGGATCGTCAGATGAAACGGTACGGCGTGCCCCGAATCAGCTTCATCAACAAGCTCGACCGACAGGGCGCGGACCCCGTCAACGTCATCCGCGGCCTGGAGGAGAAGCTGGGCCTGACGACGGTGCAGTTGCAGCTCCCCATCGGCCTCGGCCATGCCCTCGAGGGAATCGTCGACCTGATCCGCATGAAGGCGGCCTATTTTGACGGCGAAAACGGCGAACACGTCCGCTGGGAGGACGTCCCGGAAGGCCTCAGGCAGGAGGCCGAAAACGCGCGGACCGGCATGCTCGACGCCCTCTCCCTCTACGACGACGAGCTCCTCGAGATGATGCTGGAGGAGAAGCCCGTCCCTGAAGACCTGATCCACGACATCATCCGGCGCGGCACATTGACGCACCAGTTTACGCCGGTGCTGATGGGGTCGGCCTACCGCAACAAGGGCGTTCAACTCCTTCTGGACGCGGTCCTTCGCTATCTGCCGTCGCCCTTGGACCGCGAGATCTTCGCCCTGGACCAGACCAACGAGGAGGCCGAGACGCTCATCGACGCGAGCCCGGATGTCCCCCTCGTCGCACTGGCGTTCAAACTGGTCGACGAATCGTTCGGCCAACTGACCTACATGCGGATCTATCAGGGCAGGATCAATCGCGGCGACAAGTACCGGAACAGTCGAACGGGAAAAAACCAGCGATTCAGCCGGATCGTGCGGATGCACGCCGACGAACGAGAGGAGGTGGATTCGGCCTTCGCCGGCGACATCGTCGCGATCGTGGGGCTCGACTGCGTGTCGGGCGACACCTATTGCGGCGAGGGTATTCGTTACGCCATGGAGTCCATGCACGTGATGGAGCCCGTCATCTCGCTCGCGATCGCCCCCGCCAAGACCTCCGACCGCGATCGGCTGGCCAAGGCGCTCAACCGCTTTTCCAAAGAGGACCCGACGTTTCACCTGTCGAGCGATGCCGAAACGGGAGAGACGATCATCTCTGGGATGGGCGAGCTGCACCTCGAAGTCTACTGCGAGCGGATCCGCCGGGAATACAAGTGTGAGATCGAAGTGGGCCGCCCCCGTGTCAGCTACCGCGAGGCGCCTACCCGGGTCGTCGAATACAACCATAAGCACAAGAAACAGACCGGCGGATCGGGACAGTACGCGCACGTCGTCGGCCGGCTCGAACCCTTGCCCGAAGGGCACGAGAAGTCCTACGAGTTTGAGAGCAAGGTATTCGGCGGCCGCATCCCGACCGAGTACATCCCCTCGGTCGACAAGGGCTTTCAGTCGGTCCTTTCCAAGGGCCCGTTGGCCGGCTACGAGATCATCGGGGTGAAGATGATTCTCGAAGACGGCTCCTCCCACGCGGTGGACTCCTCCGACATGGCGTTCCAGGTCTGTGCCCGCGACGCGATGAAAGAGGCCTTCATTCGCAGCAGCCCCGTGCTGCTCGAGCCGATCATGCGCGTCGAGATCGAAACGCCCACGGAATACCAGGGGCCGATCATCGGCGACCTGTCCTCGCGCCGCGGAACGGTCCACGCGACCGAGACCAGCGGTCCGCTCACGATCGTCGCGGCATCCGTGCCGCTCGCCCGGATGTTCGGCTACGCGACAACCATTCGATCGATGTCCCAGGGCAAGGCCTCGTTCACCATGGAGTTTGATTGCTATCAGCGTGTTCCGAAGAACGTTCAGGAGGAGATCATCAAGGCCGCTCGCGAGGCCGCCGGGCGCCGCTAGCCGGCGGGGCGTTCGTCCGAAACCCATCGCGTCTCTCGAACGCCGGAGGCGAGGCGGGACGCGCCGAACACAGACCGCTTGAACAAAGGAAAAACCCGTGCACGAACGATTCAGTGACCGCGCAAGACGCGCCATGGCGCTGGCCAATCAGGAGGCGATCCGCCTGCACCACGACTACCTCGCCCCGATGCACATCCTGCTCGGCATCCTGTCGGTCGGGTCCAGCGTCGCGGCGGTCGTGCTGCGGAATCTCGACATCGACATCGAGACCCTCCGGGCCGAGATCAACAAGCGCGTCGAGCCCGGCGATCGGACCCTGCAACAGACGAAGATGGCCCAGCGGGCCGACACGCGCCGTGCCATTCAGTTCGCCATCGAGGAAGCGCGGAAGTTCGGCCACAAGTATGTCGGCACGGAACACCTGCTCCTGGGCGTCCTGAAAGAAGGGAAGAACATCCCGGCCCGCATCCTCGCCGAGCATGGCGTGCATCTCGAACAGCTCCGCGAGGAGATGCTGACGCTGCTCCGCTCGAGCACCCAGGAGGACCACGTCGGCACGGCGATCGGCCACAGCGCCCAGGAGTGGCTCCACCAGCAGGAACTCGCCAAGGCATTCCGCTCGCCGCGGTTCTGGCATCGACTCGTGCTCGCCGTCGATTCCGCGAATCGGCTGGGGCACGGTGAAATCGAGGACGAACACCTCCTGCTCGCGCTGCTCCGCGAGCCCGACGGCTTCGTCGCGCGGATGCTTGCCGAGAAGGGCGTGACCCTGGACTGGGTCCGCGACCGCATCACCCGCCAAGCGGCCCTCTGAATCGCGAGCCCCCTCCATCCCAGACCCACCGCCGGCCGGGCGTGGGCCGCGCGAGCACAACACTTCCGGTCCCATTCTCGAATCTGGGATTCCGCCCAGCGCGCCACCGCGAAACGAATCTCAACCGCCCCCCGCGCACTGCCGACGATTGTTGGCCGGGATGGCTTCGTTCATCTCCGAACACTCGCAGGAGCGCACGCACATGTTGGACCTCCACGCCGCCAACGACCGGGCCGTCCGCCACGCCGTCAAGACCGGTCGGATGAGCAACATGCATCTGATCCACGCTCGACAGCGATTTGAAGGATTCCAGCCGTGTTTCGGCCGGGCGGAATCCCCCTGCGCGCAGACGGCCTGCCTATGGCACCCGGAGTGCATGGCCCTGACAGCCTTCGCGTGCGAATCCACGCCGAAGCCGCGCGCCGGCCGTTCGGCGGTGCGGTTTCCCACCGGCCGCAACGGCGTCCTCGGCCCGGTGGATCGGGTCGGTTCACCACTCAGCGGCACCGTGGGCCCAGCGCCGTCCCCAACCCCGAGCGTCGCCCGCAAGCCAAGGCGCGTTCAAAGCTTGGAGCCGGCAACCGTGGCGGAAACAGCGCCGGCGACTCCGGGCGTCCCCAATTGACCACAGGCCCCCCAGGCGGGCCGTCCCCGGGTGATCCGTCGAAAAGTGAGTTGGCCCGCCGCAACGAGAATCCGCTTGAAGTCCTCTATCGTCGCCTCATCCGGCGTTTCGTAAGGAAGGCCGGCCGAGGGATTCCAGGGAATCAGATTGACGCAGGTCCGCAAACCCTCGAGATAGGCCGCCAGCTCCCGCGCATGCTCCGGCCGGTCGTTCACGCCCTTCAGCAGAACGTATTCGATCAGCACATGGCCGCCGCCACGGATCGGATACGCGGCAATCGCCTCATGAAGACGCGCCATCGGCTCGATCCGGTTGATCGGCATGATGGCCGAACGAATCCGATCGTTCGGCGCGTTCAACGAGACGGCCAGGTTCAGACGCCGCCACTTCAAACGAGCAAGCCTGCGGATGCCGTGGCACCGACCGGCGGTCGAGATCGTGATGCGCCGGCGCGGAATCTGATGCGCGCGGTCGCTGTGGAGGCGCTCGACGGCCGAGATCACGCTGTGCAGGTTGTCCAGCGGTTCCCCCATGCCCATGAACACGACGTTGCGAATCGAGGCGCCGAGGCGATCTCTCGCGGCGACAACCTGCCCCACGATTTCCTCAACCGTCAGGTTGCGCACCAGTCCCATGCGCGCGGTCTGACAGAACGTGCAGCCCCGCGCGCAGCCGACCTGCGTGCTGAGGCACAAGGTCTTCCACGCGACGCCGCGGCCCCGCATCGGAATGACCACGGATTCGATCTCCAGCCCGTCCGCCGTCCGCTGGGCAAACTTGATCGTTCCGGCCTCGTCCGTTCGCACTCGGCTGATCGGAAGAATGCCGGCGGTTCGGACGCTCTGGACGTTGGTGATCGGCCGCATCATCCTTCTCAAACTGACCGATTTCCGCGAAAAAGAGCCGCGGACATCAGTCCGCGCGGCCTTACGAGCCACGGTCGGCGTTTCTCTGCATCAAACGGCCGCGCGAGCTGAAGCTCGCGGCTCGCCAATGCTGCATTGCAAATCGAGCACAAACTGCTCAGTTGGAGATCCTTGTTCTCGCGCCTGGAGGATGAACCCGAGGCAGACACACCTGAGAATACCGCATCTCGATGTGAGCGGCCAACCGGATCGCCAGGCCGCGGCGGATTGTGGTGCGTTGGAACTCAGGCAAGTCGGCGGAACTGAGTCGAGAATGGGGCCATGACAGTTCAGGCGGATGACGGCGCAGTCCTTCTTTGTAACGTCCTCCCCCCGTGGCGGACGTCGGGGCGCACATGTGCTCCGCCGCACAACGGCCGCCACGGGGGGCGGCCGCTACATGAGAGCCGCCTGAACTGTCGTGGACCCGTCGAGAATCGCCCGCGACATGAAAACTTGACGCGAGACCGCCCGCAGGATACAAGAGAAGTGTTCTGCGGCGGCGGCGTCCGCGACAAACAGGCCGCGTACCCAAGTGGTTTAAGGGGACGGATTGCAAATCCGTTATTCGCCGGTTCGAATCCGGCCGCGGCCTCTCTTGTTTGCCCCTCAGCAACGCCAAAGACTGCCACTCCGCACGGGCCGATTGCGCCCGCGCCATCCGGCTGCGTGACACTGATGAGGGGTTCGGCGACGAACGGAGTGGCCGTTCCTCCGTGTCGGCCGTTGCGCCCGACCCGGCCCTTCGTCCTCCCACAGCCCGTGGAGTAACCGGACGTTTGTGAGTCGGTCGTGGTGCACTTCGGCTTGGGGAGCATCGGGCTCCGGCCGGTGCGCAAATGAGAATGGGGATTCCGCAGCGGCGGGACGCCGATGCTCCCCCAAAGTGAACCGCTGCCCGCGAGTCCGCCGGTGGGCCTTGACAACGCCCCGAACTCACCACCACAATCGCTTCGCATTGATGCGAATGCACCTCGCGTCTATTTTCGTCCGCGTCCTGAAACCAGCATGAGGGAATAGGTCATGGCCAAGAAGCGAAAGAAGAAGAGAAAACCGTCCGCCTCCGCGGCGCCGTCCGCCGGTTCGATTCCCAATGCGGAGTTGGACGTTTTGGCATGCATCTGGCAAGAGGGCCCGGTCACCGCGCGGCGAATCCGCGACATGATGTGGAAGTATCGCCCGATGGCGCACGGGTCCGTCGTCACACTCCTCACCCGACTGGAAGACAAGGGCCTGGTCTCGAAGACCAAGGGCCCGGTGGGCAAGGCCTTTCTCTTCCGCTCGACGGGCAAACCCCAGACAACCTATAAGAAGCTGGTGAAGGACATGGTCCAGCGTGTCTTCGCCGGCAACACGGCGGCGATGGTCACGTCGCTCTTCGAGGCGCATCCGCCGACCCAGGACGAACTCGAACTCATCCGAAAGGCGATCTCCGGCGCGAAGAAGCGGGCCAAAAAAACACGACGCTAGCGGTATTCCTCGCAAACGCAGCGCTTCATGTGGACAACACAATCGTGGCTTGCCGTCCGGCGGCCCTCCGGGACCGGCGAGCGGTGCCCCTGTCATCAGGCGCCGCCTGAGCGGGCCGCGACACGAAGACCCCGCGCGAGCTGAAGCCCGCGGCTTGCCAATGCTGGATTGCCAATCGAGCACAAACCGGTCAGCTTGCGTAAGGAGCTAGGTTTCGGCCAGTCCCTCTCGGATGGCGAAGCGGGTCAGTTCGACTCGGTCGTGGATGTCGAGCTTGGCCATGAGCCGCGTGGTGTGATGCTCGACCGTCTTAACGCTCAGGTGGGTGATCGAGGCGATCTGCTTCTTGCCCGCGCCTCGGGCGATGTAGCGGAGAACCTCGAGTTCTCGCCGGCTGAGGGTCGAGGCGCGTGAGCGCGACTCGTGACGCAGCTTTGCGCCGGAAGAGTCCACGACGATCCTCGACTGGACTTCGCTGGAGAAGTAGGCGCCGCCGGAGACGACCTCGCGAATCGCCGCGACGACCTGTTCGGGAGGTTCGCGCTTGGTGATGTAGCCGTGGGCCTGCGCCTCGAGGGCCTGCTCGATGTACTTGTCGTGAAGAAACGCACTGAGAAAGATGATTCGCAATTCGGGCTGTTGGATGCTCAGGCTTCTCGCCGCCTCGAAGCAGCTCAGCCCCGGCATGTCGATGTCCATCAGGATGATGTCCGGGTTCTTCCGGGCAGCGATTCGGAGGGCCTCGTCCGCCGAAGC
>JBHHUY010000073.1:0-12608 GCA_046753965.1 Phycisphaerae bacterium | reverse complement strand
CGGGAATGAATCCTCGAACTCGACCGCGTCCGGCTGGAGTGTGAACTTGAGGTGGCTGCGCGGATCCCCCTCGGCCTGGGGTGTGACGAGCCGCCAGACCTTGTCGGCGTACTCCTGACGTTGCCAGTCGAACCCCTCGTTGGCCCGAATCTGGAATTGCTGCTTGTGCTGCTTGTCGAGGATCGCCGGCGGGGCGAACCGAAGCCCGGCGTGCAGACCGCGTGTTCTGATCGTCTCCGGGAGCATGTCGTCTTCCTGGCGCGAGCCGCTCGGCTTAGGGCCCGGTCGCGCCGGCCGTGTCGCCGGCGGGCTGGGTCGTGGGGATACGCGGCGCGGGAGTCGCCGGTGGTGTTGCTGTCTCGCCCGAGGGCGACCGGGCCGGCGGCGGGGCGGATGGCGCGAGGGGTGCCGACTCCTGCGGGAACCCCTCGATCCGCTTGGCTTGGATCGGCGTCGTCTGAACCGCTCCCGGGCTCACCGGAGTCGGCTGAATCGCCGGGTTGTTCTGGTCGAGGAGCACCATCGGCGGCGGCGGGGGGAACGGCGCGACCTGGGCCCAGGCCGTCGTCAACCCGGCGAGCCGATAGTCCGCCTCGCTCTGGAAAGGAAGACCCGCCAGTCGTTCATCTTTCTTGATCTTCTCATACCAGCCGCGGGCTTCCTCGAATCGTCCGGCGTTTTCTTCGAGAATGCCGAGGGCGATCATGGCGCGCCCCCGTGCTGTTGTGTCGTCCCCGGCCAGTTCCAGGACGTGGGTGAATGCTTCCTTGGCGGTGAGGATCAACGCCGATCGATCGGTTTCCGAGTCGGCATCGGCGGCATCGGCGTCGGGTGTCGGATTGTTCAATTCGGCGAGGGCGGTTTCGCCGACTTTCAACCATGCGGCGCGGGTCAAGGCGGGGTTGATGGCCTCCTGGGCGAGCTCCTCATAGCGGTCGATCAGGAGGGAGGCCCCTTCGTCGGCCTCGGGGAGGGCCAACTGTGCCCAGGCGTCCATCGCTCGCGTGGTTCGCTGGTTGTAGTACCAGAGCCCCCCCCCGACGACGACTGCGGCCCCGACGATCGTAATGGTCAGCGTCGTCGCGTTCTTCTTGATGTAGTCGCCGATCTGTTCGATCTGGCTGGAAAGATCGTTTTTTCGTAGTTCTTGTCGCCTGGCGGTTTTCATCTTCAGCACGCCGACGGGACCGCCGGCCTCTCCCTCCTAATCGGTGGCTTGAATCTCCACGCACACGCGGGTCGTGGAGCCGAAGAACCGGTTCGGCGTCTCCTCGATCCGGATGGCGCATTTCTCATCGCCCTTGCGGTAGTTGAGAAACTCGACGCCGTTCTTCAGCTTTCTGTCGATGAGCTCCCACTGGTATTCGGTCATCTTCAGGCGGTAGAAGTTGCCGACCAACTGGGGGTCGGTCCGGCCGACGTAAATGTGTTTGATCTCGCGGTGTCCCGGCCGGAAGCTGTCCGCCGATTTCCTGCGATCCAGATCGAACTTCTCCGGGACGGGAACGTCGGCGACGAAGAACTGCGCCCGGGCCGCCAGGATCGTGGGGGTCGTCGGCTTCTCGCCGCAGCCGCCTGTGACGGCCGTGCTGAAGAGGACCAGTGCGGCAAGTCCGACGCGGTGACACATGGCAGTCCCGTGGTGTGATGGTGCCGGTCTTGTTTACAAGCGTGCCGGCTGCAAACCCCTGCTGCCGGGCAAGGCGGACAGGGTACCCACACGCGCACGGAGTGTCAAATGGCGCGGTCGGCCGGATCACGGGCGCAGAAGGGGAGGGCCGAGGCCGCGATGCTTCACCGCCCCGGCTGCCGCCCCGGGTTCGCCGGATGTTCTTGCTCACATGATGGTGAAGTAGACCGAGACGGCGTAGTCGAACATCTCAGGTGTCAGGGTCGGTTCCCGCTGCGTGTACAGGCATCGGTTTCTGACCTGCAGCATGAGGTCGCGCGCCTGACAATATCGGAAGGGCCGGTTCGGACGTTTGAAGTGTTTCTCAATGAGGTAATCAATCGCGGCCCAGGACTTGTCGTCGAGGGTGAACCCCAGGGCGGGAGCGACCATCGCGCAGAGTTCTCGGAACTCCTTTTCCGTCGGATCGCCCACGTTGATCTTGTAGGGGATGCGGCGGAGGAACGCCTCGTCGCAGAGCTCTCTCGGTTCGAGGTTCGTGGAGAAGATGATCAGTTCGTCGAACGGCAGTTGTAGTTTCTTCCCGTTCGGCAGGGTGAGGAAGTCGTACCGCTTCTCGAGCGGCACGATCCATCGGTTGAGCAATTCGACAGGGCGCATGCGTTGGCGTCCGAAGTCGTCGATCACCAGCGTTCCGCAGTTGGATTTCAACTGGATGGGGGCTTCACACGTCTTCGTCGTCGTGTTGTAGCGGACCTCCAGCGCGTCCATGGACAGCTCACCGCCGACGATGACCGTCGGCCTCTTAATCTTGACCCACCGCTCGTCGAACTTGTCCTTCTTCAGGATGGAATCCTGCTTGTACGAGACGACTTCGTGATTCGCAGCGTCGAACAGCTTGAGGATGTAGCCGTCGGCGATGAGGCACTTCGGGATGAAGATCTCGTCACCGAAACAGCGCGTGATCCGCTCGGCAATGCTGGTCTTGCCGTTGCCGGGGTCGCCATAGAGGAACATCCCGCGGCCGGAATTGATGGCGGGACCGAGAACCTCGAACATGTCTTCGCTCAACAGCAAATCGCCGAAGGCGCGCCGGAGGTCTTCTTCCCGCGGGTGCAGCCGTGTGATTGTCTGGGCCCGCACGGCCTCGATGTAGACCTCGATGGGAACAGGCGCCGGCCCGACGTAGAGCGATTCTCTCAGGCAGCGTTGCACCCGGTCTCGGCCTTTTTCCGTCAGCGAATAGGTGAAATCGCCCATGTTGCCGACATGCACGACGATCTGCTGGTGTTTGAGGTGTGCGAGATGCTCAATGATCGGTTCACTGGGAAGACAGAGTTCGCCCGCGATCTCCCCGCCGGAGGACGAGCCGGCACCAGCGAGGTATTTCAACAACAGCGCCTCGACGACGCCGACGTCAAGTCCGGCCTCTTTGAAGTTGGCCGGCTGGGCCGGGAGGAACGCCTGGGCGGACGATGTCTGCTTCGCCGGGTGCTTCGGCGGTGTCTTCATGGGGCGTTGCCGGGGCGGGGCCTGAATGTGCATGGCGTACTGACTCCGTCTGATAAACCGTCGTTCTCAATGGGCAGCCGGCGGGTGCCGCCGGTGGCGGCGATTCACGAAACGCTCGCGGTGCTACCGCAAAGATCGGCTGAGGGATGGCCGCGCTTGACGCTCGGGCGCCTCCAGGTTGCGTGACATCGTGCCCGATATCAGGTCGGCGGGGCGGCGGGGTGGCGCCGGGCAGGAAACCGCTATAATCGATTTCATGGCAGGGCTGGATTATCGAACCGCGGGAGAATCGCACGGCCGGATGCTGACGGTACTGGTCGAAGGCTGTCCGGCCGGACTCCGCTTGGATGAGGGCGCGATCAATGCGGCCCTGCGCCGGCGTCAGGGGGGCTATGGCCGGGGCGGCCGGATGAAGATCGAGCGCGATCGGATCAGCATTCTGTCCGGAGTCCGCGCCGGCGTCACCATCGGTTCGCCCATCACGATGCAACTGCCCAACAAGGACGCGCGAATCGACTCGGCACCGCCGCTGCATCGGCCCCGGCCGGGCCATGCCGACTTCGCCGGCGCGATGAAGTGGCTCACGACGGATTGCAGAACGACGCTTGAGCGCGCCAGCGCCAGGGAGACCGCGGCGCGGGTCGCGGCGGGGGCCCTGGCGGCCGGCCTGCTGCGAGCGTTCGACATCGATCTCGCGGGTTACGTCACGCAGATCGGCCCGGTCCGGGCTTCGATCGATTCGGATGCGAGTCTCGAAGACCTGAGAACGGCGCGGGATGCGAACGAAGTGTATTGCCCTGACGCAAGCGCGGCCGAGGAGATGATCTCGGCGATTCGACAGGCCAAGCACGACCGGGACACGCTCGGCGGAATCGTCGAGGTGCGCGTGGTCGGCCTTCCGCCCGGCGTGGGCAGTTGCATGCGCTGGCAGGACAAGCTGGACGGTCGCCTGATGGGGGCCGTGGGTTCGATTCAGGCCTTCAAGGGCGTCGAGATCGGCCTGGGTTTCGGCTGCGCCGATCGACCGGGCAGCCGCGTTCATGATCCGATCGATTATGATTCGGCGCAGCGGGCGCGTGCGAGCCTGGGCTTCGCGCGGCGGTCCAACAACGCCGGCGGACTTGAGGGAGGCATGACGAACGGCATGCCGCTGGTGGTGCGCGCCGTGATGAAGCCGATCAGCACCCTGTTGCAGGGCTTGGACAGCGTGAACCTCCGCAGCCTGAAGTCCGAGCGAAGTGACTATGAGCGGAGCGACGTTTGCGCGGTGCCGGCGGCGAGTGTGGTCGCCGAATACGTCGTCGCGTTTGAGATTGCCCGGGCCTTCCTGGAGAAGTTTTCAGGCGACACCATCGAAGCCGTGCGAGCCGCGTACGACTTCTATCTCCAGCGCGCGCGGGCGCTGGGTGGGGGCGCTTCGTCAGGCGGTACGGACGAGAGGACCGGCCCGTGACGGACGCCGCAGGACATGGTGAAATGAATCATTCGCGCGTGAGGCGTGCGGTTCTTCTCCGTTTCGTAGTCTGATGCGGCCACACCGTCAATTCCTGCTGGCGGCGACGATCCTACTCGGCGGGGGATCGCTCGGGCTGACCGCTACTTATGCACTTCGTCTTCGAAGCACGTCTTATCTTCTGCGAGTCGAACGGAATCTGACCGAGTTTTTTGAGCTGCCCTGCGAGGTCGGTCGGATTCGGGGACACACCTTTGCCAGCCGCGCGTTCGAGGATGTTACCATCTACCTGCCTGATCGGCGGGATCGCGTCTTTTCCTGCGCGACAGCAATCTGGCACGAACACGAAGAGGACGGGCGGGAGGACAACCGCCTTGAACTTCGCGACGGCGTCCTGATGCTGGGCTCGGATCGTTGGCGCCGAAGCGACTATCGCCGACTGCTTCATTCGGGATTGGAGCACGATTTTGAAGAGCTGAACCTCTCTCAGATCGCCATGACCAACTTCAGTATCGCCTTCGATCGAGGCGCGTTTTCTCTTCGATGTCGGCAGGCTTCCGGCATGGTGGACATGCGTGAACCCGGGGAAGGTGTCGCCCGCCTGAACGCCTATGAGCTGAATGGCTTCCACATCCCGGAAGGCGTCCGCATCCTTGCCCGGTTCTCCCCGAAGAACGGCATCGAGGTCTCCGAGCTCATTCTGAGTCTGCCCGAGGTGCCGTTGGCGGCGGTCGGCATCGGCCCGGTCGTGGGGGGGGACATCACGCAGGGCCGGTTTGCCGGCCGTGTCCAATACCTGGCTCCTCCCGGCGCGGACGCGCCGGAGATCTGGATTCGCGGTGATTGGCAGGATGCCGACCTGGGAGAACTCACGCGGACCTTGTCGATCGGCCCGCTCGCGGGGACGTTTTCCGTGAGCGTGGACGGCGCGAGGATTCACCGATCCGTCGTGACGCACTTCCGGGGGCGCGGCAGGATTGCCGGCTTCAAGTTCGCGCCGTTGTCGTCCTTGCTGAAGCTGCCTCGGCTGTCCGGCAGCGCGTCATTCGCGGCGGATCAGATCGACATCGCCCTGGGCCGGATTAACCGACTCCGCCTGATCGGAGAGGTCTGCGACCTTTCGCTTCAGGAGTTGCTCCGGCTGTGGGGCCGGGGGTCGGCGACCGGCACGCTGGCCGTTCGCGTGAACAACCTTTACGTCGTCGATGACAACATCCAATCGGCGGATATCGTGGTCAGTGCCGTTCCGCCGGCGGATGCCCCGGGGACGATCGATCGATCGCTGCTGTTGGGGCTTGCCGAGAAGGCGCTGGATTTCACTTGGCCATCCGCCATCCCGGAGAAACTCCTGCCGGAAAAACTGGAGTACACGCGCTTCGGCATGAGGCTCCTCGTTCACGACAATCGCCTGCGCGTCCTCGGCACGCACGGTCCGGCGGGCGATCGGATCCTGACCATCAAGGTGTTCGGGCGGCAGTTCGGCCTGGTGCATGAGCAGGCCCGCACGGTCGACCTCGGTCCGTATCTCAAGGACGCGCTGGCCCGCCTCCGGCGTTACGATCCCGAGCAGGTGCGCGACTGGTGGGAAAAACGCGGGTCTTGAACCTGCCTGGGATCAGCCGTTCGCGAATCGCGATCAGGCGACCTCAACGAATTTTCGAATGTTTGCAACAAGATCGGCGGCCGTGTGCGGCTTCGACAGATCGATCGGCAGGAAGGTGCCGTGGTTGTGGTTGCTGGCCAGGATGATCAGCCGGTCGAACAGCACGGCGAAACCGCTCTCCTGCGGCTGGTGCCCGATGATGAAGACGTCGACGTCGAGCTCCCCGGCCAAGGCCTCGATGTGCTCACTGGTATGACGGCGTCCCCAGACCAGTGTGAAGACGGTCCGGTTCGTATGCAGTTCCTCGCGCGACAACGGGCGAGCGAACACCCCGGGGTCGAACTCGTCCATGTCGTACACATTGGGGAGCGAATGCGACAGCCAGATCCGGTTCTCAGTCCGGACGGCGAGCGGAAACGACGCGATGAACTCGTTGATTGCCGCGAGCACGTCGCCTCCCGCCGACGCGCCGTACGCCGCCTCCACGGCTGCGTTGAACTCCCGAATCACCACGCGGCCGTTTTTTGCGATCAGGTAGCCCGTCAGTTGCGCCAGCTCATGGTTGGATTGCAGAAAGTGCACCTGATCCGGGAAGGAACACTTGTAGCGTGCCGCGCGGAGGAGCAGATCGTGCGAGTGGTCTATGTCGGTCGGCTTCTCAAGGTCGGCGTGGATCAGTTCATGCAGAACCACGTGGCGCGCCTGGGCCCGATCCAACATCGCGTATTTCTGGAGTTTCTCCAGGTTGCGGGTGTGGCCGTGCAGATCGCCGGTCATGACGACCTGCCCATAGCCGGGCATGCGGAGCACGCAGCCGTCGCGATAGGGATCATTCAGGTTGAGCCGGGCCGCCTCCGAGAACGCGGCGATTGCGGCCTGTGCGTCGCGTCGGCTCTGGTCGCCCGCGTTGTTCACGAAACCCTCCGGATTGGCTATTGCCGCATGGTGTCTGAGATCGCGCTTCGCCTTGGTCGAGGCGCGGAATCCCCATGATACGCTGTGGAGCCGAGGGCGTCATCCGCCTCCGCTTTCGACGTTTCTTCTCGGGTCCATGACAGAATCTGCGGGCACGGAGGATACGCGTAGCGGCCGCCCCCCGTGGCGGCCGACGACCGCGGAGGGGCCTTTCTTGCGTCGACGTCCGGCACGGGGGCCGGACGCTACGGCGACACCGTGCCGGGATCGCCGCGAAACCTGTCATGCACCCTTTTTTTTCGCTGATCTGGTTCGGACACAGCCGCGGCATCTTGTTGGGGGCAGCGTTGCGGGAGCCGCAGCGCCGCGCGGGCTGAAGCACGCGGCTCGTCGGGTCAGCGTGTCCTGGCGGCGAGCGCGCTCCGTGCGGCATCGGCCGGTTGGAGGTCTTTCTGGTGGTTCTGCGCCCGCCCGGACTGTTCGTCTTCACGAAGGAGGTCCGAGACACCGTGTGCCGCTCGGAGGCGATCCAGATAGTGCAGGTCCTTCCGGTTGATCTGCCGCACGAAGATCAACTCGCTCAACAGGCGTTTCGTCCGATCATGCCGGGCCGCATCAACCTCACGGCGCAAGACGAGCGATTCGACAGCCCCCGCCTCGAACATCACGTCCAGGCCGCTGGCGAGACCGGCGCCCACGGCATGCGTGGGCTTGCCCCACGCGAGCGATTCGATCAGGACGGTCGAGTTGATTCCGACGACCGCGACGGCATGTTTGAGCCAGCTTCCGAGCGAACCGTCGCGCCGCACTTCAACGCGCGGATGCGGTGTCAGGCGAACGTCGGGGAACTGTGGGTGGGGCCGGACGATCAGCGTTTCGGATGGGAATCGCGCCGCCAGAGCCGAGACGAATGCATCCATCGTCGGATAGGGCGAGGCCAAGGTGATGTTCAGGTCGCGTTCGTCCTGCAGGGGAACGAAGACATAGCCCGACCGGTCCGGCGGCGCCGCCGCCTGGCTTTGACGCCAGCGGTCGAGCCAACCGTCCAGCCGGGGATCGACCGGTCGGACCGAGAGGTCCATTCTGCGGATCGAGCTGCGGGCGTTCGTGCCGTCGGTGTCGAAGTACAGTGTCTTCGATTGTGGAAACCAGCCCAACTCGCCGAAGCGGCACGGGATGTCTGCCTCGGCGGCGAGCCGTTCCGTGATCCGGTCGCCGTCGGATCCGCCGTTCCAGATGAAGACAACATCGGGCCGCGCCTGTTTCAGGATCCTCTCAAATCCGGCGTGGGCTTCGGTGATGATCCGGCGGTCTTTTCGTACTCGGCTCAGGGGGCGCGCCGCGGCGGGATGACAGACGTACCAACTGTCCACGCCCGCTTCGCGCAGCGTATTGCCCATCGTGACGAAGAATCCCGCGACCGCCTCCCATCGTTCCGGGCGATCGGTGATGCCGAGGGCGATAGCGAAGATGAGTCGGCGACGGACCGGATTCCTGCGTCGCCGGCCGATCTCGCGAGCGGGGCATCCGCCGATGATCGCTGCCGCCTGAACGTCGCGATTGACCAGGCTGTTCGCGCCGATGACTGCGTGATCGCCGATCGTGACGCCGCTCAGCACGGTTGCGTTTGCACCGAGCCAGACATCTCGCCCGATGACGATCGGTCGCTTGGCGAGCGGTTGGTCCTGGATGGGGAACGCGAGGTCCATCTGATGGTGTGTGCTGGTCACGACGACGCCGGGACCGAGGATCGTGTCAGGGCCGATCGTGACGTCTCCGTTGCCTTGAATCCAATTGTTGACACCGATGACCGCTCTCGGTCCGATGTCCACGACGCCTTCGTCATGGACTTCGAAGTGGGCGCCGTCTCGAATTTGGCAGTTTGGGCCGAGGAGGACGCGGCCGCCGCCGCCGATGTCAAAGCGAGCCGACGTCGCGATCGAGGCGGTCTCGTGCTTCTCCAGACCGCAGTCAGAGGTTCGGCAGGCTGGTGATGTCGCTGCGGTTTGTCGGGTCATGCGCGCTTGGCTCGGATACGTGGCGCCGCTCTGGGCGGGTTCAGTACGGATACAGAATCTCATCCAGTCGGATCGGTCGCCAGCGGTCGGGTTGCGCGTCCAGCGCTTGTCGCAAGGCTGTCGGTCCGGCCGAGGTCCAGTGCCGTCCGTCCAGGAAGAAATCGACCACCGTGGTCCCGACACTTTCGCGAAGTGCCGAGAGAACTGTCGGATCGCGGGCCTCGGCCTCCTGACGCCGATAGTGCTCCAGGTCCTCTTCGCGTCTGAGGAAGTTGTATTCACCCTCGCCTTCGATGAATCGCTGGCAGCTCGGACAGAAGAGCCAGTCGTTCGGGTCGTCCGATTCACGGCGGCGGACCCGAAGTCGGGCGTCGCAATCAGGGCAGGACTCCGGGGCGGACTTCTCTTCTCGCTTGAGGTCCAGCCGATCCTGGAGGAATCCCGCGTAGCCGTCGGCCAGGGCCGCTTCATGGAAAACGATTGTCGCTTCGGGCAGGCGCCACGCCATCGCCAGCAATTCCAGCAGTTCCCGGCCGAGCTGATGGGGGTCGGTCCACCGGGTCCGCTGCGGCTTGCGAGTCCGGACGAAGCGGAGGCGGCTTTGATGGATCATGAGCGGATTCCGCAGCAGGACGATCGTTCGCGTGCGGTTGTCGGCGGCGAGAAAACGAACCCAGGCGCCGGGATACGCGACGAGCGTGTAGTTCACCTTGTTCAGGCAGACGATCCGCGCGGCCTCGAACCGCTTGGTCGGCTTGAAGACGCCGCGTTGAACCGCCGCGGGTGTCAGAATCTGGCGGCCGGGCTTTCGGGTCGGCTGGATGAGACGGCTGATGCCCTCGGTCAGGCCCACGACGGCTTCGCATGCGTGGATGCACTGAGCCAGGTGGTTGGTGCCGCCGCGCGAAAGCCCGAGGATGGCGATCAGTCGCTTGTCGCTCAGCATGAGACTACCCGCGCAGTCGGCAGATAGACTGATGGAAACCGTTCGCGAATCATGTCCGGGCTGAGGTCGACGCCGGGATGGGCGAGCCAGCGCTTCACGAAGACGTCGCGGTTACGTTTCTGGAAGTTGCCGTAACGAGCCGCGAGGACTTCTCGTTTGATGTGGGCGGTCGATTGCGCCTCGCCGAGGTCGTGGTGCGCATGAGGGAGCGGACAGATGGCGAGGGCCCAGCCGCACGCCTTGGCACGGAAGGCAAGATCGGTGTCCTCGTAGTAGCCCGGCGTGTAGGTTTCATCGAACAGGCCGATCGACTCGATCATGGCTTGGCGCATGATGCAAACCGAGCCGGAGATGGAATCGAATCGGCCCGCCTGCAGTTCCGAGGCCGTCGCGAGCCGACACCAGCCGAGGCGGTGGGGGGGCTCGCGCTGATAGACGACGCCGGTCGGCCCGGCAATCCCCACGGTCGGCCGCGCGTCCATGAAATCCACAAGCATGTCGAGCCAGTGCGTGGAATGGAGCGCCACATCGCTGTTGAGGGTGACGTGGTATCGACTGCTGCAACGCTCGCAGGCGAGGGCATGCAGGCGATTGTGGCCCGCCGGATACCCGATGTTCTCCGGCACCCGGTGCAGCGAGATGATGCCGGGCCGGCTGTTTGCGAATCCCGCGAGCAGCTCGGCGGTCCGCCGTTCGGAGCCCTGATCGAGGATGAGCAGCCGCCAACGGGCGCGGTCGGCGACGCCGCGCGCAAGACTCTCGAGGAGCCGGCTCGCGGCCTCGTGCGCATCCCAGACCAGCAGCGTGACGAGGGCGTCGATGTCGGTGTGTTCTCCTGTCACTCCGGTGTAGCCTCTCTGCGTCAAGCGGTTGCGACCGATTGCGGGGCGTCTGCCTCGGCGGTATGCGTTTGGTCCGGCGGCTTTGTTTCGTACAAGCGGAACACGTCAACGCCCCCGGCGGTGAGCAAGTCGCGGCGCTGCCACATCGCGTCTTCGTGCATCCATGAACTGAGGACGACGGATTTCACTCCGCATGACGCGATGTTCTCCGGCGGGATAATCGGCCAGCCCCACAGCCGCGTGTCCTGTCGCGCCGGGTCGTCATCGATCACTGCACGGATGGCGACGGGCGAGTCGGCCCACACCGAAGCCAGTGCCCGTGTGTGGTTGCCGGCTCCATAGACGGCGACAGGGCCAAGATCGTCGGCGGCCAACCGCTCCAGCAATGCTCGAAGCCGATCGGCCGCGTCGCTGGGGATCGTCGCCCCGCCCTGGGCTCTACCGATGTCCTCCGGGTTCATCAGCAGCGTCAGCGCCGGTGACCAGGGCCGAGGCGGACATGACGGCAACTCATCGAGCAAGCGAATGACATGCTCCAGATAGGACTTGAAACCGAAGTCATCAGCGATGGTTGTTCGAGCAGCCTCCGACATGCCGGGCATCGCGTCGGGGTCTCCCGCCAACATGAGGATGCGGTTCGCCATCGCTTCCACGTCGCCGACGGGAAACGTGATGCCGTTACGGCCGTCTTCGATCACGTCGTCGGCGCCGCTCGCGACCCGGCTGACGACCGGCACGCAGCCCGCCGACATCGCCTCCAGCATGCCGAGGCTGAGACCCTCGTGCGTCGAGGCCAGCATGGAGACATCAGCCCATTGCCAGACTTCGTGAATCCGGTCACACGGCCGTGGCGATTCGCGGTAGAGGCGGTTCTCGCGGTGTCGAAAAGCGGCGACTGTTTTCGCGACCGCCTCGTCAACCCGCCCGGCCTGTGGGCCGTCGCCAACCAGCCGCATTTCAAACCGCAGGCCCCGCCGGTCGAGGAGCGCGGCGAGTTCCGGCAGATCCAACACACGCTTGACGAGGTGATCCATCCGGCCCGCGTATGCGAGGCGCAGCGGGCGTCCGCTCAGTGGCTCCCGCCGCGCCGGTGGTAGCGGTACCACACCGTGGCGGATGAGGCGGATGTCGTCCGCGCGGGTCGGAAGGCGATTGCGCAGAACCGCCCGGCAGCGCCGGCTGTTCACGACGTAGCGATGGACCAGGGGCTCGTAGTACGCCAGATAGGCGTAGTCATACGGATTGTCGCTGTGGTTCCAGCCAACCACACGGAGCCGGTCGGCCTGGACACTCGCCAAGGCGGCGGCCAGCGCATAACTCTCCGCCAGCACGCCGGGAAAGAGCACGGTCGGCAGGAGTTCGCGATAGCACCGCACGCAGTCCGGCCAGTTTCCCGGCGAACGCAGCAAGGGCGCGTGGATGACATCGATGCCGGATTGGTTGTGCAGTGACGGGTATTCCGGCGCCGCGTGGCCTTCGGGTGATTGATGGAACACCAGCCGCACGCGGCGGTGCTTGGCGATGGCGCTGGCGAGCCGCACGGCCCACGAGGTCATGCCGCCGATGCCGGCTCCCTGCGGCAAGGAGAATGTGACGGGCCAAGTGTCCACAGGCCTACCTCACGCGGCCGGCTCGGCGCTCCCGGACGATGCCGAGGGTTGTTGCAGCGAAGCGCGCCCCCGCCCCCAG
>JBHHUY010000072.1:0-12616 GCA_046753965.1 Phycisphaerae bacterium | reverse complement strand
AGCATCCGGGCCAACGCGTGACGGGCATCGTCATGTGCCTGTACGAATCCGGAACACGGCTTTCCGCTGAGGTCGTCGACGATCTCTCGGCCTTTCTCGCCTCTTCACGAGATAAGCCGGTCCCCTGGCGGGAGGCCAGAATCTTCGAGACACGCATCCGGCGCAACATCAAACTCGCCGAGTGCGCCGGCTACGGCCAATCGATCTTCGAATACGCTCCGAAGAGCAACGGCGCCGCCGACTACCTGGCCCTGGCGGACGAGCTGTGGAACCTGCTGTCCCCGACCACACCGGGCTCAGAGACGGCGGCTCAGGCCGGCGACGAATCCGAAGCGGCGGCGACGGAACCTGTCCCTTCCCCGGTTTCCGCGCCGATGTCGCATCTGGGCCTGGATGAACCGGCCGCGCCGATCGCCTGCCCGGCGCGGACGGTTTCCCCCGCGGCCGCGCCGCGCGCAGAGGCGCCTGCTTCGCCCGAGGCGGCGGATGCACCCCCGCAGTCGGATTCGGCCCGGACTCAGCCGCCCGCCGGCCTCCGCGACCCCTGAGGAGAAACATGATGCGGCCCGTGCCCCGGCAGGTGCGAACGGTCCTCTGGCTGGGCTGCCTGGCGTCGGCGTTTGTGGCAACCCACGTTCCGCCTGGGCACCTCCACACCGAGCATTGGCCGAATGATCTCGTGCTCCACGGCCTCGGCTTCTTCGCATTGGGCCTCGTGACTGTCTGGCGCCTGACCGGAGACCGGCACGGGGTGGGGCGCACGGTGGGCAGATGGCTCCTCCTCCTGGGCGGCTACGCGGCGATGGATGAGTGGACACAGCCGCTCGTCGGGCGGAGCTGCGAGCTCGCGGACTGGCTGGCGGATGTTTCAGGCGCCGCGCTCGGACTCGCCGCCGCGTCGCTGTGGTTTGCGGCATTTCCGCCGGGGCGATAGGCACGGGTATGGCGCGAGGCCTGCATGGGATTGCGTGGTTGGTTCTGCTGGCGTGGCTGGCGAGCAGCCCGGCCTGTGACTCCTCGAAGCGGGCGGCGAGGCGGGACGCGCGCGAGGGCGAACACCTCGTTCTTGTCGGAGAGGGGCGAGAGGTTCCCACGTGGCCGATCCTTCAGGCCCAGGCAGCTCGCTTCCAGAAGCTCTATCCAAGTATCCGCGTGGACGTCATCGGCCCGGAGAAGGCGTCCCCCAGCGAGCAGCAACGTGTGATGAGCGGGCTGCTCAAGCAGGACGCCGATGCGATCTGTGTGGTACCGGTTGATTCCTCCTCGCTGCGCACCGTCATCGACAAGCTTGTCAACAGTGGCCGACCGGTCATCACGATCGGGCGTGACGTGTCGGGCTGCCGCCGCAATGTCTACTGCGGACCTTCGGAAGTGGGCCTCGGCAAAGCGGCGGCCACGGCCTGCAGCATGGCATTGCAGGGTCGCCTACGGACCGTGATGTTGTTGCATCGAGGCCAGGCCGGGGGGGCGGCACAGGGCCGGTACTTCGGCTTCAAGGAGGAACTGCCCGTCTACGGCAACATCCGAATCCTGGGCGAGGCGGACTGCGAGGGCAGCCCGATCCTGGCCGAGCGACTGGTTCGCGCTCGGGTGCGTGCCTATCCCCGCGTGGGGTGCTGGGTGTTTCTCGAAGATTGGCCGCTACGAGCGATCCGTCCGGAGGAGCGTCTGCTGCCGATCGGCTGCGCGATGGTCTTGTGCAACGGTTATCCCCGCCATTTCGACCGGATGCGGCGGGGAGAGGTCACCGTCATCGTCGCGTTCGATTTCTTTCGCGCGGTCGGCGACGCGCTCAGCGCCGCCTCCAGCCTCGCCGAGGCGCGGGGGCCGGAGCCCACCGCGTTCATCGGCACACCGCCGGAGATCATCACGCCGAGGAACCTGGACCGCTACGAACGCCGTTGGGAATCGTGGAAGCGCGGGTATCCCACGCCCGATGCGCCGCCCTGGTAAGCCCGGGAGCGCTCGGCTCGCGGAGTGTTGCCTGCTCAAACTGACCGATTCCCGCGAGAGAAAGCCGCGGACTTCAGTCCGCGCGGTCTCTCGAGCCGGGGTCGGCCTTCCTCTCCATCAAACGGCCGCGCGAGCTAAAGCTCGCGGCTCGCCGATGTTGTATTGCAAATGGAGTACAAACCGCTCAGTTTGAGTTACCTGGCACCCTGGAAGAATGTGCCGAACGTCCGCAGCAGGATGATGAGATCGAGTTCGAAGGAGGTGTGCTTGACGTAGTAGAGGTCGAGCTGAAGCTTGCGCTGGGCGTCGGCCACGGTGGCGCCGTAGGGAAAGTTGATCTGCGCCCAACCGGTCAATCCCGGCTTGACGAGGTGTCGTTCGTCGTAGTACGGGATAAGCGTCGCGAGGGGGCCGACGAATTCGGGGCGTTCGGGTCGAGGGCCGACCACGGACATCTCACCCTTGAGGATGTTCCATAACTGAGGCAACTCGTCCAGCCGAGATCTTCGGAGGAACCGACCGATCTTCGTCACGCGCGGGTCGTCGGGTTGTGCCCAAATGGAACCGTCGATCTCGGCGTCGCCGCGCATGGTTCGGAACTTGTAGAGCGTGAAGCTGCGCCCGCCCCGGCCGATCCGTGCCTGCGAGTAGAACACCGGCCCTTCGCTCCGCGAACGGATGAGCGCGGCGACGACCAGAAACAGCGGGGCAGTGACGATCAGCCCGACGCCCGCAACGGCCACATCGAAGACCCGTTTCGCCACGGCGTATTCCTGCCGCTGCCCCTTGAGATCGGCCGAGAGGAACCACTTGGGCGTCAGGTGAGAAACGGGGACCTCCCCGTAGGTGGACTCGAAAAAGGTCGTCTCATCGGCGACCCGACAGCCGAGCCGAAGACAGGCCAGCGCCGCGCCAGCCTGTGCCGGATCGTGGGCCGCCGCATCCGCGACGACCACCTCGGAGACTTCGTATTCCCGGCAGATCCGCTCGATTTCCTCGGGAGTCCCGATCACCGGAATGTCGCTGACGCCGTACTCGGGCGGCTCGGCCGGGTCGGAGGAAACGACACCCACAAGGCGATAGCCCGGCACCGATCCGCGTCGCACGGAGCGGATGATCGTACCGGTGAGGGGGCCCTGCCCGACGACAAGCAGGCCGCGCCGAACATCGCGGACAGCCTGGTGGGCCAACAAGCGCAAGACCGGGGCGGTCACAAGGAAGACGACGATCCCCGATGCCGCGGCGCGTCGACTGATCGGGGAGTAGATGAAGACGTGCATGACGAGCCAGGTCATGCTCATGGCCAGTGTAACGGTCAGCATGCAACGGGCCGCAATCCGCGATCTCGACCAGAGGGTATCGGGCTCATAGAGTCCGAAGACGCTGCCCGAGAAGAGGACGGTCGAGGCGAGAATGAAGCCTGCAATCCAGAGGTTGTAGTCCGTCAACGGATCGAAAGCCGGTGCCCACCACACGAAGCAATGGTGTCCCAGCGCCATGCCGGCGGACACCAAGAAGATGTCCAGCGTCATCCAGGCGGCCCGCGGCAGGTTGAGCAGCCAGCCCCCCATCAGCTCCTTGCGAACCACGCGGCCGTTCAGCTCCGCCTCGGTCAAAGGCGGACAGACCGCTTTCGGGAATGGCCGAAGTGTCGGTGTCGGGGCGGTGGTCATGGAAACGAGTGATTCTGGGGCCACGCCGGTTGCTTCCCTCGTTGGTGTCTGGGGCGCAGGTTGCTGACGGTACTGGTATCGGACGGAGAATGGCGCGACCTGAGGAGTGTTCGCTATCGCGTTGCAAGCGCTCTTATCGGACAGACCCGTGGCGCGCACAACGAACGACTCCGCACCGGTTCGGCGGCGCGTGCGTCCGAGTATTCAAGACGAAAGTCTCCACGACGAACCCCCGATAAGCCAAGCGGCCGACGAATGATCGGACACCTTCGTGAAGCGATCCCTGTTTCACCAGCCCCGTATCGAGGAGTTTGCGGATGGCCACACGATCCCGTCGAGACGACGCCGAAAGAGGCGTACCGGTTGCCCGGTCGAAACCGTTTGCGAATCCCGCGTCGCCGCCGCCCCGGCGATGTGTCCACGCGCGGAACACCCGTACCACCAAGGCCGCAGCGCGCGCGATTGGCCTGTTCATGTTCGCGGCCTCCTGGGTCGGATGTTCGCAGCCGACGACAGAGAAGTACCACGTTGCGGATGAAACGGAAATCGCGTGTGTCAACGCGACCGACATGGGCATCCCGAAAGAAGCCTTCGAGGAGGCCGGCACACGGCTGATCGACCACACGCCAAGCATCGGGCGTTTTCCGGTGGGTTTGTGCGTGGTGCGTGTCGCCGCCCGGATACCGACAGACGAGGGCGGGCCCCATGTTCTCCGGGTGTCGGAGCTGTCGCCTCATCACGCGGTCTATTGGAATCATCTCTTTGACGCGCTGCCGGAGATTCGCGAAGTGGCATTCCTGAACCGCTGCGGGCTGGACCCGCGCGGCGCCGCGACCCCAGCGATCCTGCGGCTCGCCTCGAAGATCGAGTGCGGTTTGTGCATGATCTACGCGCGGCTGGAAGAGACCGACGCCGACGCCGAGTATGTCGGGGTGCTCTGGGACACGGAGCGGCTCACAGCCCTCGCGGTGGTTCGAACCCCTGTCGTGCTGCCTGAGGACGTACGGGAGCGCATCGAGGAGGAAGAAGGGGAGACGGCGGAGGTCGACCGGTCGATCTGGGAAGCGGACTTTCGCGCCGAGCAGGATTTTCGCGGCGAGGTCCGTGACGTCGTGTGGAACCTGGTCGACCACGACGGTCGCGCCCCGACGACGCAACCGAACCCCTGGCGGCAGGACGACGTGCCGCTGTTCCCGAGAGATTACCGGCGGTATCGAGACTCTCGTCTCGAGCGGCTCTTCCGAAAACTGGACGGCTGAGCCCCATCCGGAAGCCCCCGCAACAGACGCTCACCTTGGCGGCGTGGCTTGCCGTTTGGCCACACCACCGATCTTCGCGGTCGGCCCCGCGTCCGAAGCCGGTTCCGCTAATGATGGAGCAGTCCCAGAATCCGTCCCATCTCCAAGGAAGGAACCGAGCCCCAAACGGCGACCACGACGACGCCGCGAGGCCCTGATCGTGCTCCGACGCGAATCGACCGATGAAGCCTTCACGGAGGGGTACGGACCATGCGGGGGGAATCCGACCGGTTTTCCGACGAACCGTTGATCCGCCTGGTGCACCGCCACCTGGCGGCGATCATCCTCGTCGTTTGCGCGGCGTTCATCGTCTACACGTCTCTCGTTCCGTTCGATTTCATAGGGACTGCTGCGTCAGTGCGTCCGGCGCGTGCGTTTCTGAGGCTGGGGTTCGCGCCTCACAACCTCCCCGACATCGTCGCGAACATGGGCTACTACCTGCCCTTGGGTATGCTGGGGTATCTCGCCCTACGCCGACTTGCGTGCCGCGGCGTGGTCTCGGCCGCGGGCACAATCGTCGCGGCGGGCCTGCTGAGCCTGCTGATCGAGGAGGTTCAGTACTACATCGCCTCGCGCGTCTCCTCCTGGGTTGACGTGACCGCCAACGTGCTCGGCGCGACGCTGGGCGTGATGCTCGTCGCCGTCTGGCATCCAGAGCTCCGCCGGCTCCTGCAACGCGGCCGGACATCGGTTCGACAAAACGAGCGGCTCGCGGCGGCCAAGGTGCTGGCCTGCCTCCTGCTGGCGCTCCACCTGCGTCCGTACGATGCGGTCGTTGATCCGCTCCACACCGCGTCGGCCCTGAGACATGCCGACGTCGGTGCGTTGGCCGGCTGGAACCACCTGCCCGATCGAGTCGCGCGCGAGGTTCGAGCCGGACGCCGCACCGACATGAGCGAATTGAGCCGCGTACGCTGGGAGTACGCGCTCGATCGATTCGTCGACATCGCCGGCTATGCGGGCCTGTCGGTGCTGCTGGTGCTGGGATACCGGCGACGGTTTCGCGCGCGATGGTTCCGATACGCCTGGGCCGGCTTCGTCGTGATCTCGCTGGCCATGATCGTCACGGTGATTCGAATCTTTCTCATCTCACACGGGTTGGACATGGCGCATCTGTATTGCGGGATCGTCGGTTGGCTGCTCGGGTCCGCGGGCGCCTCGGCCATCGGCCTTGATCGAACGGCACGGGCGGCAGCCGCCTCCCAACACGGGCTGCCCCGAGGACTCGTCAACGCCGCGATGGCGATCGGCCTGGTGGTGCCGGTCCTCTATGAACTCGTGCCGTTTGATGTCGGCGCGGTCAAGGAAGGCACGGCATCGGCACGGCTTTCTTCGATCGGCTACGTTCCGTTTGCCGCCCAGTTCCTGAGCCGCCCGAACGACGCCTTCTATGACATCAGCGGCACGTTCCTGCGGTACGGCGCCATCGGTGTTTGCCTCGCCCTGTGGATGTCGGTCGGAACGGTCTGGCGCTGGCGGCGGCAGTTGCTCGCCAATGTGGTGATGACCGGTGGGGGGTGTCTCATTCTCGAATCGCTGCACCTGACGATGCCCTCGCGGCACGTGGACGTGACGACGTGCGTCCTGGCGGTGGTCGCGGCCTTCTCCGCATCGGTCGGGGTCCGATGGGTGCGGGATTACCGCGCGGCCCTCCTGGTGACCTTCCGGGATGATCCCCTCACACGGCAACTGATCGAAGGGGAGACCTATCCCAGGACACCGGCGGTTCCCCCGCGGTCGGCGGCCGGGCTCACTTCGTCTCGCGGGTCACGTGGCGATGCTTCCCGGAAGGATCAGGCGGAATCTCGTTCACCGTCCGGAGGCGAACCGTGATGTCGCCGCCGATACAGCGGCGGAGTGATGCCGAGACCCGGCGCCGGCGGACGGCGTCGAACGCGGGCCCGGCCACGACTGCCACGTCCAGATCGCAGTTGGGTTTCTGAACCACCTTGAACTGCCGAACGTCCGGCTCTTCCCGCAGCACGTAGATCACCGACAGAGCGTGGGCCGAACCGCCGTCCGCCGTCCGCAGCATGTCGGTTCGCCGGCCCTCGACGATTTCGAGCGATTCCAAGCCGCGCCCGCAGGGACACACCGTCGACGGCCGCCGGGCGAGATCGCCGGTGCGATAGCGGATGAAGGGCATGCCCCGGGCGTCGAGATGCGTGACCGTCACTTCCCCGACCGGGCTTGGATCCCCGCCTGATCGCACGGCGTCGACAGGCCGGCCTTCAAGATCGAGAAGCTCGACGATCAGGCTCTCCATCGTGACGTGGTAGCGGCCGAGCGGGCACTGGTGCGCGATGAAGCCCGCCTCGCGCGAGCCGTATCCGTCGGCCACCGGCACGCGGACCGCCTCCTCGATGCGTTCGCGATCGGCAGGCAGGAACACCTCGCCCGTTGTGAAGACCGCCTTGAGCGAAGGCGTGCGGACGGCGGCGCCGACCCGCCGGGCATGTTGCGCGAGGCGGGCGAGGCTGCTGGGATAGCCGAAGATGTGGACGGGATCGAAACGTTCGATCTTGCGCAGGTAGTCGGACATCATCGCCTGGGTCATGTGGAACGCCCCGAGCAACCGGTGATTCGTCAGCCGATCGCGGAGGCGTTTGAGGCGATCCTGGGCCGCCAGCTCAACCGGCGCCCCCCAGAGATAGAGCTCGCGCTCGCCCGGCTCGATGCCGAACCAGCGGCGAGATCGAATCCGCGCAGCCTGATCCGCCGCCTGTCGCGCGCGGTCGATCTTGAAAAGGAGCGGTTCGCCCGTTGAGCCGCCGGTGCTGTAGGGGTGGAGGCGTCGCCGCGCGCGGGGATCGATCATCTCATCGGCGTGTGCCCGGATGTCGTCCTTCGTGATCGGCGCGAGTGCTGTCAGGGCATCGAGGGTGACGCGAGCGGGGTCAAGGCCGGCCGCGTCGAGGCGGCGGCGATAAAACGGACAATAGGCCGCCGCGTTTTCGAGCAGGCCGCGAAGTTTGCGTTCCTGCAGATCGCGCAGGCGATCGAGCGACCACCATTGCGACCGCTCCAGGGCATGGGCGTAGGAGACCGTGTTGCGGCCGAAGAGCCGTTCGTGCACGGGCAGAAGGAGATGTCGGACCGCTAGCGGATGCACGCGAGCCTCTCTCTTGCGGGCGGCGATTCGGTCGGCGTTCCGGCGAATCGGCTGCCCCAGGCGTCGAGCATGAGCAGTTTCCAGAGTGTCGCGCCGCGGGGGATTCGCCCGCTCTGGTGTTCCCGCCAGGCGCGGTCGATTGCGGCGGCGGAAAGCCACTGCCGCGCAGGCGACGCGACACTCAGCGGGCCGTCCTCGAACCGTTCACGCAGCGGCCCTCGAAACCAGGCGTCCATGGGGACTTCAAAGCCGGACTTGGGGCGATCGGCCAGACTCGGATGGACATGTCGCGACAGGGCTCGCCGGAGCGGCAGCTTTCCACGCCGGCCGCCCGTGCGCAACCGGGGCGGGATGCGCCAGGCGGATTCCACGAACCGATGGTCCAACATCGGCGAACGGATTTCGAGCCCGTGCGCCATGCTCGCTCGGTCGACCTTGGTCAGGATGCCCTCGGCGAGGCCGAGACGGATGTCGACGTACTGGCACTTCGAGAGGTGGTCCGGCGCGCGGCAGCGCCGATAGAGGCCGCGAGCGTGGTCGAGTGGATCATACCCGCGGACCTGCTCCGCCAAGTCGGGACGCACCAGGCCCAAGGCGTCCATCGGCGCGAGCGTGCTGATGGACAGGGCATGCGCGGTCGGCGCATCGACGGCAAGGTTTCGGAACGTGGCCGCGCCGCGTAGGAACCGGGGCATCCACGACCGCCGCGGGCTGAGATCGGCCAGTGGGCCGAACACCCGCCGCCGAAAACCGGCCGGCAGACGTCGCCGGACGCGTTCCTCATACTGGTCGAAGCGATAGCGGCGATACCCGGCCAGGATTTCGTCGCCGCCGTCTCCCGAGAGCGCCACGGTGACGAATCGCCGGGCGTATCCCGAGAGGGCGTAGGTCGGAATCGCGGAGGCGTCGGCGAACGGCTCGTCGAAATGCCACGCGAGCACATCCACGATCCCGGCGACATCCGGAATGACGAGGGCGTCGTGATGATCGGTGCCGAGCAGGTCGGCGGTTTCCCGCGCCGGGCCGCGTTCGTCGAATCCGCGCTGGTCAAACCCGCAGGTGAGGGTCACGGTTCGATCGCGCGCCAGCCGGGACATCGTCGCGACGACGGCGCAGGAGTCGATGCCGCCGCTGAGGAACGCGCCGATCGGCACGTCGGCGAGCAATCGGCACCGCGTGGCCGCATCGAGTTGTGACCAGAGCCCGTCGGCGACGGCATCGAGCGATTCGTTCGCTTCCGGGGCGCCGGCCGCATGGTTCAGATCCCAGTAGCAGCGCACCCGGGCCCTGCCGTCCTGAAAGGTCAGCAGGTGCCCCGGGGCCAGCTTGTAAATTTGCTTGAAGATCGTCGCGGGCGAAGGGATGAAGCCGTAGGTGAGGTAGTCGATCAGCGCCGCCGGGTTGAGCTCGGTCTGCACGCGCGGGGCGGCCAGGATCGCCTTCAGTTCGGAGGCGAAGATCAGCCGGCCGTCGTCGATCGTGTAGTAGACGGGCTTGACGCCGAGTCGGTCGCGCGCGAGCAGCAGGCGGCGGCGGCGCTCATCCCACAGGGCGAATCCGAACATGCCGTGGAGATGATCGACGCAGCCGTCGCCGTGGTCTTCGTAGAGATGGAGCAGGCATTCGGAATCGCTCGTCGTCCGGAAGTGGTGCCCGCGACCCTTCAGGTCCTCCCGAAGCTCGAGAAAGTTGTAGAACTCGCCGTTGACCACCGCCCGGACCGAGCCGTCCTCGTTGCGGAGCGGCTGGCGGCCGGTCTCCAGGTCGATGACGCTCAGTCGCCGATGCCCGAGGAGGACGTCCGGCGACTCATAGCACCCGGCCTCATCGGGACCGCGGTGCGCAAGCCGATTGATCATGGCGGGCAGCGCGGCTCGCTCGGCCGGGTCCACGCCGTGGAGGCTTGCGATTCCGGCGATGCCGCACATGGGGGGGACTCGCGAATGCAGGAGAACTCGGCGATTCAGGGTAATATCGGCATCTCCGCGGGCAGGCTGGACGGCAGCGCGCCGAACCGCAGGTCTTGCGCCTGATCAGGGAGCGAGTCCTCGGTGATGAGGGCGGCGTACGGCCCACCCGCGCAGTCCGAATGACGAACCGGTGGCGGCGTGGTGGTCAGAGCGCTCCGGATGAGGTACGATAGGCATGTGGTCATCGCGCCACGCTTGGGAGAGTTTCCATGACGCCCCAATACCCCATCCTGGCTTTTTTTCAGAACATCGGCATGCCGGAGTTGCTTGTCGTCGGAGTCGTCGCCCTGCTCATCTTCGGGCGGCGATTGCCGGAGGTGGGTCGGTCCCTGGGCAAGAGCTTCGTCGAGTTCAAGCGCGGTCTGAAGGACACGGGCGACGAACTCAAACAGATCAAGTCCGAGGCCAACCAGGCCGGCTCGGAAGACGAGGCCGCGACGAAGGGCTCAGACGGGTTCAACGATCCGCGGCCGGGCAACGGCAAACCGGACGGCGGAACGCCGTCGGCGTAGGCGAAGGTCCCGACCGTTCCGCTGCACCGCGGGACGCCCTCATCTCTCTGCAGCGCGTTCTCCAGCCAGGAGTTCAATCAACAGCCCGATGGTCTGCTCGACGTTCGCCGGCGTGGCGTGTCCCGGGATATCCAACGGCTTGATGAAAGCAAAACCGATCGCGGCGTGGATCAACTGCCAGGCCAGCCCCGCCGCTGACACGTCTCTTCTCACCTGGTTCGCCCGCTGCGCGCGTTTGATCACGTTGGTCAGGAAGCGGGCGTATTGCTGATAGTGCAGGCGGAGGGCGGCCAGGACCTCGGGGTCGTTGATCTCGGTCTGCGCCATGAAGATGATCCGATAGAGCTGTGCGCTCCGCGGATCGGTCGTGGCCGGATTCAGGCGGAACAACACGCGAAGCTGGTCCATGGGCGACTTGAGCGGCGCGATGGCCCGCCGCCAGGAGCGGAGCACTTCCTTACCGACCGACTCAAGCAGCGAGACGAACAGGGCCTGCTTCCCCTTGAAGTGCTGGTACAACACCGGCTCGGAGATGTGCGCGGCCTTGGCCAGCCGCGCGGTGGTCGTCCCCTGGAAGCCGTACGTGGCGAAGCACTTGATCGACGCTTCGAGCAGTTGTTCCCGGCGGTCGTCCGCTTTCATTCGTCGGGACATGCCGTTCTCTCCTCCGACGCCTCGGGGCGGGGCCCGCCGCGCCGCGGCCAATGGATTCGCATGGTACGAAGCCGCCCGGCCTAGGGAAAGTGGGGCCGCGGCCGGAGACGAGATGGGGCGGGCTCGGTCGTCGGGCGCGAGGTCGGCGCGGAAGCGGGCTGGCCGGGCGTCCCGCGGTCCGAGCCCAGCAGCAGCCGGTCGTCCCCCATCAGCGCCGGCGCAATATATCGGCGAATGAAAGCCCGGTTCGTCGCGTCGGTATGTCCGCCGTCATAGCCGGCCGCGGAGAACTCCGACCGATAGGGCACGTTGCGGAGCTTCCGATACTGCTCGCGGGTATCGGGCCGCGGGTCGGAAGGCATGCGGAATCCCTCGAGCCCGGCGATGCCGTTGCTGCCTTCGCTGCGGTCGACCGTCCCCGTGTACCAGACGAGGTCTTTCAGGATCATGTCGTGAGGCGAGTAGAGGACATAGAGACGATCTCGGATTCTCTTGAGGGCGCGAGTCAGATCGTAGCGACGCGACAGGCTGCATCCGAAGAACACCACGCGGTGCACGTCGATGCCTTCCTTGAGGTACTCAAGGGCGAACGTGGCAACGCCCGTCCCCGCAGAGAGGGCGATGATGTTGATGTCCGCGTTCGGGTGGCGACGCCGGTAACGTTTGATTTCGTCGGCGAGTTCGGCGCCCTTCTCGCGGTTCCGCCTCAGATTCATCTGGTCGCCTGCGTGGTTCCAGCTTTGCCAGGTAAACGGCTTGACGAGCCCCTGATACCCGGCGTCGCGCATGCCGCCCGGCACATCGAAGGAGCCGACGTTGCCGATGGGGCCGGCCCCGCCGACATAGAAGGTGAGGCCCCGGCGCCGATCTCCTTCCGGCTGGAGTTTGAAGATCTGGTCGAACATCGGGGCGCAACCCGCCGCACAACTCACGACGGAGAGAAGCGCGGCGAACAGGCCCGGTCGAAAGAGGCCCGGCGTCCGCCTGAGGGGGGGAACGCTGCTTAGTACGGCAGCGCTGGAAATTGCGAATCTGCTCGACCAAAGCCCATGGACGGCCGTCCATGGGCCGGGCGAACCACGGCCACAGGACTCAGTGGTCCCGTGCCGGACGATCCAGCGCTGCCATATTAGGGGTGAACGTAGGCGCATCGATTCAAACACAACCGCGCGAGGTTCGCGGATTATACGGTCCGAGCGGGAGGTGTCGACGCGGCGGGCGGCGAAGCCGGGCGGACCCGCGACCCGGAGCCGCCGCTGCCGTCGGCGGTCGAGACGCGCGCCTGGCCCTTGCCCGCGCGTTTGGCGGCCAGCAGGGCCTGATCCGCGAAGGCGAGCAGCTCCGTGTGGCTTCGGGGTGCGTTCTCGGCCAATGCGGCCACGCCGGCCGAAAGCGTGGGGAGCGGTCGGGTGTCGACCATCATCTTGACGCGCTGGGCGTGCAG
>JBHHUY010000071.1:0-12649 GCA_046753965.1 Phycisphaerae bacterium | reverse complement strand
GCGTCGACGTCCGGCACGGGGGCCGGACGCTACGGCGGCACCGTGTCGGGATCGCCGCGAATCTGTCATGCACACGATCGGTGCTCTCCCGGCCCTTGACCCGCGACTGGTCTGCGTAATAATCCAAGAGACAAGAGAGCCGGTAGGAGCCCTCGAGGCAGACCCGACCCGCTTGCCTCAGGCTCTCCCCCTGCGACCCGTCCGGCCATGCGGCCGGGGCTCGCTGCATTTCCTCCCGGTCCGACAGGTTGAGTCCACACCGTTCCTCCACAGGCGCGGCATCGGCGCGGCGCGCGTCGATGGCGTGGATTCACCGGATTCGCCTCGCACCTGACAGGGAGATGACGTGATGCGGCCAGACCATGAATCTGCGCGTCCGGGGAACGGCGCCAACGGCGGATCGATCCGCCTGAGCTACAAGTTTCAACGGCTTCGGGAACAGATTCGCGCGGCCATCGCCAGCGGGGAGTTTCAAAACAGACTCCCCGGCGAACGGGCCCTCGGGCGCCGGTACCAGGCCAACGCCAAGACGATCAACAAGGCCCTGTGCGACCTCAGCCGCGAAGGGTTGCTGGTTCGACATATCGGTCGGGGAACTTTCGTCGCGAAGGACCTGGAAACCGCCGAGCGGAAACAACCTGCGTGTGACGGTTGCTTCTGCCCGGAGGCCCGCGCGGCCTCCCCGCAACAGGCGGCCATCCTGGAACGACTGCGACGGGCGGAGGCCGCGAGCGGCCGCGTCCTGCGGCAGTTCGATTCCCGCTCCGGCCCCGCGGCGGGCAGCGTCCGTCTCGCGGATTGGCCGTCGAGAAGCCGCCGGGCCACCGACGCCTTGTTCTTCATTCCGCGCGGGCCGCTGGACCGGCCCGGCGATGCCGTCGGCGAAGACCTCATCCTCGAGGCGTGCCGCCGCCGGGTGCCCCTGCTCGTCCTCGGCGCGGCGACCGACATGCCGAAGCTGAACGCGGTCGTCCCGGACTATGTCGACGCCGGCTATCGCCTCGCCGAGCATGTTTGCCGCATGGGCTGTCGCGCGATCATCGCCGCGTTCGCCGGCCGAGGTCGCGAGGTCGACGCCGTGCTGACCGGATGTCGCACGGCGGCCGAGCGCTACCGGATCCGATTCGACGCTTGCCGCGGCGAGCGATCGAGCGGGAAGCCCGCGGCCGAGGCGATTCTCGCCAGGTTATCGGCGTCCGGTTCGGCGGACGGTGACGGCCCGTCGCTCGGGGTCGTTTGCATCGGAGCGGGCATGTTGGCCGCGTTGCGCGAGAACCACCGGGTCTGGCGACACCGAATCAGCGGCGATCTTGCGGTGACCTGCGCGGCGGACCCCGCCGATCCCGCCGCAGAGAGTCTGGGCGTCACGTCCTATGATGTAGACCCCGCTCCGGTTGCCGCGTGGGGGACCCGGCTGGCGGGGGACCTTCGCCCGGGACAGCGTCCCGTCGAGGTCGTCATTCCGGGTCGGATTCGGATCCGCCACGCCCCGCCATTCGAGGCGCAGGCTTCGAGCCGGCTTGGGGCCTCGATCCCCGCTGCGAGGGAGGCGGTCACGGAGGTGGCGATCTAGGCCGGCAGCGCCGGATCGGGCGAACCCCTCCGTCGAAAGCCCTTGGACGGCGGTCCACGGACCGGGCCGGCCTCGGCTGAACGCCTCGTCGGTCGCGTGCCGGGCCAGCAAGCGCCGTCCGATGGGACACGCCCGGCGGGATTGATCGTCCGGCCGGGTCGATGCATAATAGCAGTTCGGTCGACGCCCCAGCCCACGCTGATCGAAAGGAACGCCCCGCCAATGGGAGCCACACTTGATGCCCTGCATCATCTCCAAGAAATCGAGTTGCGCATCGCGGAAATCCAGCGAGGAATCGACCGCAAGGTTCGCATCCGCAAGAAACAAGAGCGTCGGATCGCGGAAATCGACGCCGCGATTCGGGACCAGCGGGACCAGATCCATCGAGACCAGATGGAGGTCGATCGGTTTGATCTTGAGGTCAAATCGGGCGAGGCCGAAATCGACAAGTATCGCCAGGCCCTCAATACATCCAAGAACAACAAAGAGTATTCGGCCCTGCTCACCCAACTGAACACCTGCAAGGCCGACAACAGCAAGCTCGAGGAACGGGTCCTGAGTTTGCTTGCTCAAATCGACGAAAAGAAGAAGCAGATGGCGGCGGTGGAGGAGGAGCGCGAGCGGGAAACGGCCAAGCTCCGATCACTCGAAGAACAGGTTCGGCAGGTCGAGGAGCGGGCAAGCGGTCGGCTCAAGCAACTGCGTGCCGAGCGCGACGTCGCCGCGGCCGCCCTGCCCGCGCAGACCCTCGAGATGTTCAATCGCGTCGCCCGTCGAAACGAGGGCGAGGCGATGGCCCCGGTCCGAAGGACAAACCCGAAGCGCCAGGAATTCGCCTGCCTCGGTTGCAACATGTCGATCACCATCGAACAGGTGAACGCGATTCTCTCCCGCGACGATCCCGTGCTCTGCAAGGTCTGCGGGCGCATCCTCTATATGGAATCATCGGGGGCGCCGCGCCCGCTCCTTTCCGAAGAATGATTCGTACCCGAATAACCCAATTCCGGATCGGCGATGCCGACCGAGGCCGCGGCCGGGCGGCCGGCAGATTGCGTGGCGCCGACCATCCGTCTCGATGAACGTCACCATCCACATCGACGGGGGGGCACGCGGCAATCCGGGGCCGGCCGGCGCGGGCGTGACGATTCGCGACGAGCAGGGCGCCTGCCTCTTCGAGGGGGGCTTCTTCCTCGGGCACATGACGAACAACGCGGCCGAATACAACGCCCTCATCCGGGCCCTTCAGGTTGCCCGGACGGCCGGCGCGACCCGCCTGCAAATCTTCTCGGACAGCGAGCTGCTCGTGCGGCAGGTCAACGGCGACTATCGCGTCAAGAACGCGGGCCTGAAGGTGCTGTTCAACGACGCCGCCGCGCGACTCCGCGACTTCGAAGACTGGCGCGTCCGCCATGTCCGTCGCGAAGCCAACGACCGCGCGGACGAACTCGCCAACCAGGCCATGGACGCCGAACGCGACGTCGTCGTCCGGGACCTGCCGCGCTGATCGACACCGGCGGGGGCGCCGGACAGGTCAGTCGCGCCGGTGCGCGACCAACGCCCGGAACAGGTCATGCCGGATGATCGGCTGGGGAGAAAACCCGGTGCGCCGCGCGAGGCGCCTCAACTCGCCGAATCCGGGGTAGGCCAGCGTCTCGACGAGCGGCCGGTATTCCTTCGGAAAGTAAGAACGCGTGCGCCGCGCGAAGCCCGGCAGGAAGCGATGTTGCAGTTGCTCCACGCGGACCCGCAGGGTGTGTTTCGAGTAGCGCTCCTTGTCGATTACGACAAAGCCCCCCCCCGGCGCGAGCCAATGCCGCCAGCGCGCGAGCCACGATCCGTATTGGCTGCGGGGCACATGCGCGAGCACCTCGATGGCCAGGATCAGGTCCGGCGGCGTGCTCGGGTTAAAGCGCTCCGCGTCCGCGACGACCAAGTCCGCCCATTGACGATCCGCCAGGCGCCGCCGTCCGTCAGCGACCCGCTGAGGACTGAGATCGACCCCCAGGTAGCGGACATGCCGGTCCGCGTGTTCGATCTGCGCGTGGATTTCCTCGGCCCAGGTGCCGTGACCGCACCCGATCTCGAGGATTCGCACGGGCGTCGAAACGGCGATTCTTCGGCGGATCTCTTCGAGCACACTTCGGGCGAAAACGGTGCGGAAGGCAGTTGACGGTGTCCACCGCGCGAAGACCGGGTGGAGTCGGTCATAGGCATCCCGGACTCTTTGTGACCGTACGCCGCTTTGAGCTGTTTGCAGGAGGGTCATCGCGTCTGCATCCCGACAATCACGTTCATCAGGGTCACCGCAGGAATAGTCGGTCCATCAGGCCGCGACGGCGGACAGGATTCGGTGCGCGCCACGTCAGGCGGTAGTACGGAACCAAGTCGGGGTTGAACGACTGTTTGTAGTCTGCGACACCGGGAGTGTTCGCCCCGATCCAATCGAATCGCCGGGCGCGCCGGGCGGCCTCGCGCAGGGTGCGTGTCGTGCAGAACGGATTACACCCGGTCGGCGAGACCGCGTGGTCGAAGGCGGCCAACCAGTAGTAGGCCGCCTCGGACTGATACAGGACGACATTGGCGGCGGCCAGCCGCCCGTCGGCGAGTCGGGCTCCGCAAATGCGCAGGCAGCAGACGCGCGACAGCTCCGCCAGAAGCGCGGCGAGCACGCCGGGCGTCACGTCGGGAACGACGGCCTGGCGGGCGCAGGTCAGGCGCCAGAGGCGCTCAAACTCATCCGGTCGGATCGTCTCTGTGAACCGAGCACCGGCGGCTTCGGCCTTGCGGGCTCGACGGCGGACATCCGCATCGCAGCCGGACTCGATGTCTTCGCTGAGCCGGCTGACATACGTGTAGCGCCCTTCGGCGCGCCAGTGGTTCCACGTGAAGGGGCGGACGTCCCGAGTGGCAGGATGCGTCTCAATCGTGACGGACCGGAAGCTGCGCCGCGCCTCTCCTGCGAGACAGGTCAGCCATCGGGCCGTTCGGCGTTGTGCGCGGTGCGGCAGGCCGGTTCCCGGACGGGTGATCCAGATGCCGGTGTAGGGAATCAACGGAATCCGGTCCAGCGTCGACGAACCATGACTCTGCGAGGATCTTCCGATCAGCCCCGCGACGAGTCGGCCTTTGTCCACCACAGCCAGCAGGGAAATCCGCCATCCCGTGACATCCGACAGAACGCGCAGCCAGGCTGCTCGCAGAAACGGACAATCCTGGGCTGACTGGGCGAGCGCGTCGTCCCACCCGTCGGCCTGGTGCGGCGTCAGCCATCGTGTCGCCGCAGCGCCGATCGATTCATGCGACGCGCCTTGCGATTGTTGGATCGACCGGCTCGCCGGCCAAACCGCAGGCGGTCGCGCGGCCTGAGGTGCGGTCGGCGGGTTTTGGACCACTGTCTGTCGCACGGAAGGACTATCGACCGTCCGGTAACCGGACTTGAGATCTGCGGTGTCAGACGCCGGAATCGGAGAGCCACCATCGGGCGATCTCACTCGGCGTGGCCACCCAGACCCGGCTGTCGAGACTTAGCATTCGGCACGCCGCACGGTAGGCCTCTCGCCAGGCGGGCGCGGCCAGCCAGTTCCCGACGTGCCAGTTGAGGACGGCGAGGCCGCCGCATTCGCGCGCCGCGCACAGGTGGCGACGAACAATGTCGATCGCGGCGCGCGGGTGGTAGCGCGGTAGGTGCATGTCCGACAGGGTCATCGGCAGCTCGACGAACCGCCGATGGTTGTGCATCGCCCCGTCGAAGGGCTCAAAGGGCAGGGCCGTTCCGACGCGGAATCCGGGCGCGTCGTTGAACCCGACGCTGGTGTCATACAAGAGTCCCGCGCGGGCGTGTTCGGCGAGTGTGGCCAGCGGTCTGGACGGATCGAGCATGAGGTAGTGATGCCTGAGCCCGAGGACCCTTCGTTTGAGGAGGGTTGAGAGCCTCCGAACCTGTGGGCCGACCGACGGATTGCGAAGGTGGGTCTCGTACGACGCATGCAGACCGATTTCCCAGCCCTCTCGCCGCAAGGCGCGCATGAGTCGACGATATCGGGTTCTGGAAATGTCGTAGCCGACGTCGAACCGACTCGCGCCGCGACGATTGATCACCGAGAAGTAGAAACTCGATCGAAAGCCGTATTCATGTTCAAGACGCGCGTAGCGGAAGAAATCCCATTTCGGGCGAAGGCCCGCATGGCGAAGGCGCCGGGCCCGCGCTTGACCCCGGCGTGCAAGGGTTCGCAAGGCCCAGTAGGCCCTGCGCGGACTCTCGGCGTTCAGCGGAAGAATGTGCAGGCCGATTCCTTCCCACGGCGAGGGACGTTCCGGGTCGTCCACGTCGTGTGTCAGGGCAACGGCATAGCGCCGGCCGTAGGGCCAGCGCGCCGAGCGTTGAAACCGGAATCCACGCATCCGGATCATCTCATCCAGCAGGCGCGCGTATGCGTTCACAGGCGGACGATTCAGTCTCCCGAGTCGGCCCAGAAGGCTCCCGGCGGCCGGGACGCGGCCGTGGATGTCGCGGCGGGTGACGCGGGTTTCGCTTTCGAGGGTGAGCCAGTGCGCCGCCGCGCGGACCAGGTCAAACGTCAGCGAGCATCCGACCCGCAGCGCGGACGGCGGCGGTCCGTGATGGAGCACGGCGACGGACTCGACTTCCCTCACGCGCGGCGCCTGTCGCTGCCAGAGCGACTCGGCATCGGCCGGAATCCGGATGGTGGACCGATCTCTAGGGACGGGTTGGGTGCCGTAATGGATGACGGCTTCACCGGCCGGATTGAAGCGAGGAGTCAGACCGATGAGTCGCAACAGTTGCGTCAGTGCGTATCGGCGCAGCACGGTATCGACTTCGGCACCGATGCGCACGGGCACGCGCGCAGCCGGCGGCGCAGCCGTCTCGGGGAGGAGGAGACATTCTCTTTGCTGGACGCGTGTCATCGGCCCGACGGCGATCGATAGAGATGTATCGGAATCGACGCCGCGGTTCTTGCGAGAAAACGCCGGATGCCGGCCGGTGACGGCGCTGCCGCTACCCCGGCGTCTCTTGTTGCGACGCCTCGGGCGATTCTGCCGCTGCGTCGAAGATCAGCTTGAGAATCTTCTCCCCGTCGCCGTGGTAGCTCGGCACGCGCCGACCGTTGACGAACAACCACGGTGTCCGCTTCAGCCCGACATCGACGGCCGCGCGGACGTCCTCGTCAATCGCGTCGGCGACTTCCCGGCTGCCGACGGCCTGAAACAGGGTCTCCGCATTCAGCCCGAAGCGCGAGGCCGCTTTGCGGATCGTCTCCTCGCCGACGCGCGGGCGGTTCTCCATCAGCCAGGCGTGCAGCTTCCAGTAGGCCGCCGCGTCGCCCTCGATGCGCGCCGCCTCGGCCGCGCGCGAGGCCAGACAGGAGAAAAGATAGACGGTGTTCGACGCCACGGCATTGCACGCCTTGTTGATCGGAAAATGCCGGAACGCGTACCGCGCGTCCGTCCGCGCCGTGACGAGCCGGCGGATCGCCGCGTCGGTCTCCGCCGTTGCCGGTTCCTGGTAGTCGCCCCAGAGGACCACGCGCACCGCGGCGCTCTGCGGGCCGAGCCATTGGACATGGGTGTCGGGCGGCAACGACCGGGGTTCCTCCGCGCGCCACAACGACAGGTAGCGTTCCGGCGCGGAGGGCGGGTGATCGGATTCGGCGGTTCGGGGGTCGAGCCGCTCGCCAAGCAGTGCCGTGACGGCCCGCCGCAAAGGGTGTTGCGCCCCGATGCCTCGAAGCTCGGTGCCGTTGATGAAGACCATCGGCGTCGCATGGAGCCCCAGCCCGATGGCCTCCTCGATATCGGCCCGGACCCGCTCGCGCGTCTCGCGGCTGTCCATCATGCTGAAAAAGGCCGACGTCTCCCACCCGAGGCGCTGGACGTGTTTTTGCAGATCGGCGTTCGTGAACTCGCCGCGCTGCTCGAAGAGCCAGTCGTGCATTTGCCAGAAGCCGTCATCGCCGTGCAGCGCACCCGCGGCCTCGGCCGCCCGCGCCGCCCGGCAGGCGTTCGGGTGCATATTCTTGCCCTTGAAGCGGTCGTTGCACTCCTCACACGCGGGAAAGTGCTTGATGGAAAAGGACACCTCCGGGTGATTCCGCCGGATCGCTTTCCAGTCTTCTTCGATCCTCGCGCAGATCGGGCATTGGTAATCCGAGAAGACGACGATTCGAATCGGCGAGACTTCCGGCCCCTGCAAGTACCGGCCTGTGAAACCGGGGCGTTTCCTTCGCGCCGGCCGGTCAGGCAAAGCCGCCGGGTCCGGCCGTACGGTGTCCTCCACGCGACCCGGGGGTCGCGGCAAGGTCGGCGTGTCGGGCTCGGAGTGCGCCGCCGCCGAGCGCCCGCCGTCGGCGTCTTTGTCCTTGCCGGCCGCGCTCAATCCCCAGTCGGCCAGACCGAGCCCCAGGGAACTCGCCGCGAAGACCGCCGCGAGGGCCAGGAGCGGTCGCCGGGCGGCGTCGTCGTCGGACCGGCTGGTTTGTTCGACGATGGCCCAGAACACCAGGTTGCCGAGGTGCGCAACCAGACAGTAATAGCAAAGGTAGCGGCCGAAGATCATGACGAGTAGGAACAGCAGCGAGACCGCCGCCGCCGCGCGGGCCAATTGCCGCAGCGCGGCCGGCACGACGCCGCGGGTGAGAATCCACGCCGCCGCCGCCCCGAGGAAATAGGCAAGCCCCAGAAACGCGACCGGCCAATGAACGCCGGGTATCGTCGCCCAACCGCTGGCGGCCGCACCGGCGCAGGCGCTCTCGCCTCCACAGCCGGGCACGCGAATCAGTTGAAGTCGGCCCAGCGCCAGGAGCAGCGATGCGATGCCGCCGAAGGCCAGGCTCACGAGGCCGGCGGTCACCAGGTGAGGCGACGGCTTCTTTCTTCGGCGCGAGGGCCGAGCACCGGGGCGTCCGCGTTTTTTTCGTCGTTTCAGCAAGCCTTCCCGCTTTCGATGGGTGTCTCGGAAGAGCGATGACACCGGCGATTCGAGCCCGTGCGTCAGTCAAGACGAACTCTCAGCGCGATTGTTCTTGAATCGTTTGCCTGGCGCGCGGCACCGCGCGGGCTGAAGCCCCGGCTCGTTTCTTGAGGTTGTTTTGCCATCAACCGCGCCCGTGCGCCGGCTTCCGACCGGTTCGCGCCGCGGTCATCGGCCGGGGATTCAACGCTCCGCCGCCTCCGCGTAGGCCCGGTCCAGAATCTTGTCGACAATCGGCTTGTCCCGCATTCGCCATCGGGGAATGACCTTGTCGTTCACGTAGATCGTCGGGATGCCGCGGCGATAGAGCATGTCGATTCCGCTCTTGGTGGCGACGGCATCTTCTCGGATCGCCGTCGCAACCTCTGGCTCCTCCATCTTTTGAAACAGCGCGTCGGGGTCGAAGCCCAGCCCCGGCGCGGCCTTGCGCAGCGCATCGTCGCTGAACTCGTTCTGGTGTTCCATCAGCCAGACGTGCATCTTCCAATAGCCGTCGGGCCCCCGCAATGCACCGGCCGCCTCGGCCGCAGCCGAGGCCCGACAGGCCAGCGGATGAAACGTCACGTTCACCGCCGGATTGCAGGATTGATCGAACGGGTAGTGGCGAAAGGTGTACTGCACGTCGTCCCGCGAGGCGATCCAATCGCGAATCGCTCGGTCCGCCTGGGCCGAATAGGGCTCCTGGTACTCGGCCCACATGATGATTCTGACCTTCGCGTCGTCCGGGCCGATCGACCAACGATGCGGATCGGGCGGCATCCGGCGAACGACCGATTCCTCCCAATCGGTGATGTATTTCTCCAGGGCGGGCACGGGATGATCGGCCTCGGCCGTCAGCGCCGGCGGGTGCTCGGCCAGCAGGGCCTCGACGGCGCGCGAGACGGCCTTGGGAACGAAGATGCCCCGAAGCTGCACGCCGTTGATGAACACCATCGGGGTGAAGTGCAACCCCAGCCACTGCCCTTCCTCGATGTCGGCCTTGACGCGCTGCTCGGTCTCCGGCCCGGCCATCACCCGGGTGAAGGTCGCCGGATCGTATCCCATCTCCAGCAGACCCTCATTGAGCACGTCATTCGTAAACGCCCCTTTGTGCTCGAACAGCCAGCGATGCATCTCCCAGAAGCCGTCGTTGCCGCGAAGCACGCCGGCCGCCTCGGCCGCCCGCGCCGCCCAGCAGGCGTTCGGGTGAAGCGACTGGGACATGAACCGATTACACGAGGCGTCCATCGGAAAGTGCTTGACGGACAGCGAGACGTTGTCGTTCTGCGCGACCAACGCCATGACGTCGGGCTCGACCCGCAGGCAGTCAACGCACTGATAATCCGTGTACATGACGATGCGCACCTGAGCCTTCTCCGGTCCCAGCCGATAGCGACCGGTGAAGGGGCCCGTCCAAGGAGGCTTGATATCCGCAGCGCTTGCCGAGACAGGCGCTGAGCCCTGATCTTCGCCAGAGGAAGACGCGGAATCGTTGGTCCGCCGGCCGCTCGCGTCGGCGGTGCCGTCGGCGCCTCCCGTTTCGCTCGATCGCGCCGCGCGGTCGGCCTCAGCCTGCCGGTCCGTACTCTGAATGATCTCCGCGATGGATTCCTCCAGCTCGCCTTCCTGTGTCTTCTCGACACGCTGCTTCTCGCTGCGCTCCGCGAATCCCAGGCCGATTGAAATGACTACGAAGACACCGAGGGTCACGGCAGTCATACGGCCGAGCCGCGGCCGGGCGTTGGCCCGGGCGGGCGCCGTCTCCAGCAATGCCCAGAACGCGAGGTTTGCGACGTGGGTGCCGAGGCAATAGGCGCAAAGCTGCTGCTTCCACACCATCACACCGAGAAACATCAGGGAGACGAGCCCGCCGAGTCGCACGGGATAACGCAGCGGCACCGCCGGTGCGCCGCGGAAACCCGCCCACACGACGAGCAGCGCGCTGAAATAGGAGAAACCGACAAATGAGACCGGCCACTCCGTCAGCGGCACCTTGCCCCAGGGACCGCTCGTCAGCGCGGCGCACCCGCCGCCCGGACCGCACCCCGGCAGGCTGAGCCCGGCGATGTGATGCAGCACGAGCACAAGGGTTGTACCCGTCGCCGCGAGGAGGAGGCCGAGGCCGATCGCGAACCGACCTGTCGACGCCGCTTCCGGCCGCCCCGGGGGGCGCGTTCGCTCGTTTCGCCGCCTGTTTCCGGCCGTTTTGCTGCCGCCATCGGCGGTCGGTTGCCCGGGGCCGACCTCCCTGCCGGACCCGCCCGGCCGCTTTCGACGCTTCGATCGCTTTGCCATGGATCCCTCTGATCTCAGTACCGTACACGGCCAATCCGACGACGCGCGTTGCCGGACAGCGCACTATACTCCTGCGGCGAATCGCGGCAAAGCGAGGCCGCCGACGGCTTGGTGTGTGATGGGACCCGGATGGGGTCCGACGCGCTCGCCGCAGGCGTTCACGGACCGCCGGCAGTGCGGAACGTTACAAACTCTTTACGCGCGCGACTACAATACCCACCGAGCGGAGCGGGCCTGGCGGCCGCTCGGGGCCTTGCGCTCCGGGAGGAAAGTCCGAACTGGGCAGGGCACGGTGATGGCTAACGGCCACCGGCAGCGATGCCAGGGAAAGTGCCACAGAAAACACACCGCCGATGGGTGTCGCCGACGCCGGCGGCACCACAGGTAAGGGTGAAATGGTGCGGTAAGAGCGCACCGCGCGTTCGGCGACGGACGCGGCAGGGCAAACCCCACCGCCAGCAAGCCCGCGTAGGCAGCGAAGGGACCGCCGGCAACGGCGGTCTCGCGGGACGGCCCGTCCCGTTCGACGCGAGGCTCGGGCGACCGAACCGCGCGTCGGGAAGTTGCGGGTAGGGTGCTTGAGCCGACGGGCAACCGATCGGCCCAGAGAAATGGTCGCCGCCTCCGGGTCCTCCCGGAGGAACAGAATTCGGCTTACCGGCCCGCTCCGCTCGCTTTTGTCGGGTCTTCCCAGGCGGAGCCGGTTCCCCCATATCTCAGCCCGTCGCTTTGATCCCGCCCCGCGTGAGCCCGTGCGACACGACCCGTTTGCCATGAAGTGAATCCGGCTTCAGCCTCCGGCATCCGGTCGCCGTAATTAAGGGGGATCGCGTTGGTTTGACAGGCGCGGGCGGCCACCTAGAATGCGGCCCGCCGCACGCCCGGAACGCAGCCGCCGCGGAGGCGACTCCCCGGTCGGCACGAACCATCGCCGCGACAGAACACCTTGGAGTGCGACCCGATTGTCCTGTGGCATCGCCGTCTCGGCGGTGCGTACGCGGGCGAGACGCCCGTGCCACAAGGGTCTCGGGGCGCACTCGCATTCGGACGACGCCTATGCGTTTCTTTGATCGACCGGCTCCGCGCCGTCAGCCCCTGATTCTCACCATCGGTCTTCTCCTGCTCGGGGTTCGGTGCCACTCGCCACAGGCCGGCCCGGCGGGAGATCAGGTCGAACGATACGAAGACCGCATGACGGCCACCATGCCGGTGGTCGCCGCACCGGACTTGCCGGCGATGGATCAACCCGCGCCGGTCGAGCTCTCCGGCGAGGTCGCCGCGACCGAGCCGTCCCTCGATACGGCCATCTGGCTGCATCTGCCCGATCCGAGCACCGCACCGGAGATCTTCAAGAAGCGGCTGGAGATCACCCGCTTCGGCCAAGAGAACATCGAGCGGGAATACCGGGAGATCTACCAGGAAACCGAGAAGCTCATCAAGGAGATCGAACGGCCGCGGCAGGTTCGGCTGACCCTCGCGGACTGCCTCCGCCGCGCCCTGGCCAACAACTACCAGATCAAGATCGACGGGTACGCGCCGGCGATCAGCACCGCGCAGGTTGTTCAGGCCGAGGCCGCGTTCGACGTGGCCTTCTTCGCCAACGTCAACCGAAACAACACGGATCGCCCGACGCCGTCCCAGTTGCTCGCCTCCGCGACCGACACGACCATCGTCAACGGCGGCATCCGCAAGCTGCTCGCCACCGGCGCGAACGTCACCTTGTCGCACGTGATGACGCGCATCGACAACCCCGGCTTCCAGTTTCAGACCCTGAATCCGTCCTGGACACAGAACTTTCAGGCCGAACTGAGACA
>JBHHUY010000070.1:0-12832 GCA_046753965.1 Phycisphaerae bacterium | reverse complement strand
TCAGGTCCAGAGGACCTGGGCCACCCGACCGGCCCGCGGTCGCCGGCCGCCACGGTCGCCGGCCGCTACGCGTGTCCTCCGTCCCGCCGATTCCGTCATGCACCCGGCGGAGGCTGTCGGCCTCCCCGCGTTCTGGCTCGTGCGGGCTCGACCGGGTAGACTCTGCGGAGCCGGAACAGGCGAATGATCGGGCAACGCCACTTCAACAGAAAGATCGATCCGTGAGGCTCAAGCGGAATCTCATCTCCGCCGGTGCGGCCCTGTTGGGGGGCCTCCTGTCGGCGTCCGTCGCGCGATCGGCGCCACCGCGAAACGTCGTGCTCCTGATCGGCGACCGGCTGGGCGTCGAGCATGTCTCGGCGGCGGGCATGTACCTGACCGGATCGCCCGGAACGCTCTCATTCGAGTCGATGCCGTTTCAGGGCGAGGTCACGACCTTCTCGGCGGATGCGGCGGTCACGGACTCGGCCGCCGCCGCGACGGCGATGGCCACCGGCACCAAGGTCAACAACGAGGTGGTCAGCGTGGCCCTTCCGGGGGATTCCAGCGAACTCGCGACGCTCCTCGAACTGGCGAGGGATCAGGGTCGGCGCACCGGACTCGTCACGACCACCTTCATCACGCACGCGACGCCCGCGGCATTCGGCGCACACGAAACCAGCCGGAACAACCTCACCGAGATCGGAGCGGACTATCTCAATCAGACCCGGCCGAACGTGTTGTTCGGCGGCGGAAGCAACGGCATCTCGGTCGGTGGCGCGACGGCGGCCGGTTACACGGTCGTCTCGGATCGCGCGGCGATGCAGGGGCTCGACACGCAGGTCGAGACGCTGGTCTCGGGCCAGTTCGGCGATTGGCACATGCCGCTTGAGTACGACTATTTCATCGGAACCGATCCGGGCTACGACACGCTCCCTCACCTGTCTGAAATGACGGCGACCGCGCTCGACCTTCTGGACGGCGATCCGGACGGGTTCTTTCTGATGGTCGAGGGCGGGCGGATCGACTACGCGGCCCACTTCAACGATATTCAAGGGGACGTGTTCGAGACGATCGAGTTCTCGAACGCGGTCCAGGCGGCCTTGGACTGGGCGATGGGTCGGGCGGACACGCTGGTGCTCGTCACGGCGGATCACGAGACGGGCGGCCTGTCGATCGTCCAGAACAACGGACCGGGCAGCTTCCCGACGGTCACGTGGTCCACCAATGTTCACACGGGCGTGAATGTGCCGATCTATGCCTGGGGACACAACGCCTCGACCGTCGCCGGCACAATGGACAACACGGCACTGTTCAACGTCATCGCGCTGACGGACGCGCCGAATCTCGGCGACATGAACTGCGACGGCCGCGTCGACACGGGCGATGTCGAGTCGTTTGTCCTCGCATTGATTGACGTATCGGCCTATCGCGCGGCGCACCCGTTGTGCGACGAAGGACTCGCCGATCTCAATGGAGACCTGGCGATTGACGGCGGAGATGTTCAACCGATGGTCCAAACGCTGCTCGGTCCCTGACGGCGATGCAGACGTGTGGAAGACGCGCTGCCTCTGTCGCAAACTCAAGAGACGTGATCATAGACCGTCGCGAAGAAGCCCAGGAGCGGGAAGCCGCCGCGGGGAAAGGGCAGCGGCCCGAGCAGCTTCAGTGCCGGTGTTGCTTCGCAGTTCGCGGGCGGCAGGAGGTCGTCGATTCCCGCGGCCGCCGACCAGAACGCCTGAGCGTCGGTCGGCAGGTCGTCCGGCGGCTCGCCGATCGGGTTTCTCCGCAGTTTACTGCTCATCGTCCGCCTCCGTCACTGCTTCGGGAGAGAGGGCAAGGTAGTTCCGCAGTTCGCTCGTGGACAGGCCGGTGAGCCAGTCGTCCCCGCCGCCGATGATCCGGTCGGCCATGGCGGCCTTCTCGGCGAGCAGCTTGTCGATGCGATCCTCGATGGTTCCGATGCAGACCAGCTTGTGGACCTGCACGCGACGGGTCTGGCCGATCCGGTGGGCCCGGTCGGTCGCCTGCTCCTCCACCGCGGGATTCCACCATCGATCAAAGTGGAACACATGATTGGCCCGGGTGAGGTTCAACCCGAACCCGCCGGCCTTGAGCGACAGGAGAAAGACCCCGACGCCGCTGTCCGGGTCCTGAAACTGATCGACCATCCGCGTGCGCTGGGCGGCGGGGGTGCCGCCATGAAGAAAGAGAACCCGAGTCCGCAGCCGTTCCGCGAAGAGCCGAACGAGCAGGTTTCCCATCTCCTTGTATTGCGTGAAGATCAAGGCGGCGTCGCCTTCTTCGATCACCTCTTCCAGCATCTCGACGACGCGCTCGCACTTTCCGCTTCGCCCGCTGAGCGGGGCGTCGTCCCGGAGGAGGTGCGCGGGGTGGTTGCAGACCTGTTTGAGCTTCGTCAGGGTGGCCAGGATCATCCCTCGACGACGAATCCCGTCCGCGCCGTCGATCGACTCCAGCATCTGTCCGATGGTCTGTTTGTAGAGCGCCGCCTGCTCGACGGTCAGATTACAGTAGACGCGCATTTCCATCTTGTCGGGGAGGTCACACTCCACCTTCGGATCGGTCTTCAACCGCCGCAGGAGGAACGGGCGAATCATCCGGCTCAGTTGATCGGCCCGTTGCTCATCGCCCATCTTCTCGATCGGGACGGCGAACTGCCTCCTGAAGGCCGCGGCAGATCCCAGCAGGCCCGGATTGAGCATCTCCATGATCGACCAGAGCTCGGACAGGTGGTTTTCCAGCGGCGTCCCCGTGAGGGCCACGCGGTGCGGGGCGTTCAGTGAGCGGACGGCCAGCGTCTGGTTCGCGCTCGGGTTCTTGATTTTCTGGGCTTCATCCAGCGCGATTCGATGCCACGGCACGCGTTGCAGAGTCTTCAAGTCGCGGTACGCCAGGCCGTAGGTCGTGATGACCAGATCATGCCGTCGGGCGGCGCCGGCAAAGGCCTCGCCGGCCAATCGCTCGGGCCCGTGATGCACCAGGACGCGCAACCGGCCGGCGAATCGCTGGGTCTCCCGCTGCCAGTTGCCGATGACGGACATCGGCACGAACAGCAGCGTCGGGCCGGGAGGGCGAGACCGGCGGCCTGCCGCGGCTTCTCGCCGTTCGTGCAGGAGCAGCGCGAGGAGTTGAATCGTCTTCCCCAGGCCCATGTCATCGGCGAGGCACGCGCCGATCCCGAGCCGATCGAGAAAGGCCAGCCATGCCAACCCGCGGAGCTGATACGGGCGCATCGTGCCCGTGAACCCTTCAGGTTGTTCGAGCGATTCCAGTTTCTCTTCGTCCGCCGCGCCGAGAAACCGATCGATCCAGGCGCTGCCCTTCAGCCCTAGAATGGGCAGACCCGTCTCTTCACCTTCGACGCCGGCGGCCAGACGAATGGCCTGCGCCAGACTCAAGCGTCCCCGGGGGCGTTGCCGCATGAAGGCGAGCGTCTTGCCGGCCGCCGCCTGATCGATGTCCACCCATCGACCCTGAAGGCGGACCAAGTGGGTCCCGCGGGCCGTCAGCGCTTCAAACTCATCGAGGGAGAGGCGCTCATCGCCCACCGCGACGCGCCAGTCAAAAGCGAGCATCGTGTCGAGGCCGAACGCATCCAGCGGCGGCGATCCGCCGGAGGAGGGATCATCCGGTGGCCGAATGAAGAGCTCGAGACCCAATCGCCGGTTGCGCTCGGTGGCCCAGCCGGGCAGTTGAACCTTGAAGCCCTGCGCCTGGAGAAGGGGCGCCCACTCGTGGATGAACCGCGTGGCTTCGTGGGTGTTCAAGGCGACGCCCGAGGGGACCGGCAAAGCCAGCGCGCTCTTGATTACATCGCACACGGACGCCGCGCGAAGCAGTTGGCCGTGGAGTTGTTCGCGATGATTGATCAGGTGACGCCCGAGGATCGCGGGGGCGTCCGATTGCTCCTGCCAGACCCGCGCGATGTCGAGGCGTTCGCCGGTTGCCCCGTCGTACAAGTCGAATCGGACGCGCCAGGCAGGCGAGTCTGCGTCCGCCGCGGCTTCGTCGCCTGATTCCGGTTCCACAAGGGTAAACCGCAACTCGGGCGGCGCTTCGATGGCGTCCTGTTCAAGCTGACCGATCCAGGATCGAATCTGAGCGGCGACCGCCGGACCGTCTTCGCCGGCCCAACTCACCCGGCGCCGTGGGCCCAGCAGGGCCGCCAGCCAGTTCAGCTCCCACTTGCCTTCGGTTTCGGCGCGCCGCTGGATCTGCTCGAAGAACGGATCGATCGAGAGGCAGCGGCGGATGACGGCCTCGGCCGCCTCGGCGATGAACGTGTCGACCAGTCGGGTTGCCCGGCGGGCGGCCGGATCGCTCGTCGCGATCGCGCGGCAGACGGGAGGCATCGCCCGGACGAAGCGATCCAGGCGGGCGAATGCCTGCCGATCGGCGATGAACACACGCCAGCGGCCCGAGAAGGCTTCCTCGTCGACCTCGTCCACGTCCGGGGCAAACTGCCGCCGGGCGAGGAGAGATCGGACGTAGCGGGCGAGGGCTCGCCAGTAGCGAACCGAATCGCCGCAGTTCCGCAGCGCCCCGTCCGAGAGCCCCGTGAGCAGGTCAACCGTGTCCGCCGGTGAGAACGCCAAGGCCGGCACGGAGAAGGCGGCCAGGTGTGACGGGCGAGTTTGCCGGGCCGATGCCGCTCCATGCGACGGCAGGGGGCATCCACCAACGCAGGGCAGCCACAACGACAGATCGGCTTCTTCGGCGATCGAGGCGAGAAGACCGTCTCGCGACAGCTCCCCGAGCGTCTCATGCAGCTCAGCCGTCGAGAGAACGAACGGATGCCGCCGGACGGCGGCATCGGCGTCCGGTTCGGGCACGCCGTCCGCGGCTCGCGATTCGATCCGTTCACCCCAGAGGTAGAAAGTGGGTGCCGACCAGGTTCCGTGGAGGATTCTCATCTTCGTTTCGGTCGCTCGCTGAAACCCGGTCGCTGCGGCGGCCGCGGGCGGACCGGCCGATGTTCCGACAGACGCGCCTGGCTTCCCGCTTCTCGAAACCGCTTTCGCAACCGCGCCGTGAACCTCATGCTCGCGCACTCCACCGGCTGAAAGCCGGTGCCACGATGTTCTCGTTGTTGTACTGAACGGAGCCGGCGTCCGCCGCGAACGGCTAGAGCCCATGCTCGCGCTTCGGATCGATTCTAAGGTATTCGGACAGATACTTCACGCCGAGGTAGAACGGGATCGTGTCGAGCAGCGCGACCGCGATCTTGAAGAGGTAACCCGAGGCAATGTAGAGAAGAAGCTGGGGGCCAAGCGGACGGTCGCCGTCAATCGGCAGAGCGCCGGCATAAAAGTGGGTAATGAGGATGACGGCCGTCGTATCCACCAACTGGCTCACCAGGGTGGAGCCGTTGTTCCTGAGCCACAGGTGGCGGCCGTGTGTCAGCCGTTTCCAGAAGTGAAAGACATAAACATCGCAGAACTGCGCGGCGAGGTACGCGATCATCGAGGCCCCGACGGCGCCGAACGCCAGCCGCTTGATCTCAAAGAACACCGGCAGTCGCCCCGCCGCGTCACGGAGGGGCTCGCCGGTCTGCGGATCGACCGGCAGGCCCGGCGGCAGCACGCTCCCTAACCACAGAATGAGAATGACCCAGAGGTTCAGCCCCAGGCCCGCCCACACGACGAAGTTGGCCCGCCGCCGGCCGTACAGTTCACTGATGAAATCCGTGCAGAGAAAGGTGATCGGATAGGGCAGGACGCCGATGGCGACGCGAAAGGGCAGCTCGACATCGCCGATCCTGAGCGTGAAGAACGTCAGAAAACGCGTGATGCCGAGAAGGTTGAGCATGGCGAGCGTGCCGAGAAAGAGCCCGGCAAAGACGAGAAAGACCCGCTCTCGGCGCTCGCGCAGCTTGTCGTCGACGAAGGAATGGGACGATCCCTCGGCCATGCACCGCGAGCGTAGCCACGCGGTTCGGCCGCGTCAACGCGGCGGTCGTGTCGCGGTCGAACGAAACACCGTAGAATGACCGCAGCGGGATTGGTGAACACCGTTCGATTTGCGAGGCGACGGATGGAACCGACGAATGATGGCAGCCTGGCGGGCAGAAGCGCGCTGGTGTGTGGCGGCAGCCAGGGCATCGGGCGCGCCTGCGCGGTGCGCCTCGCTCAGTTGGGCGCGACCGTGACGGTCGTTGCCCGCGACCATGCGGCTCTGACGCGCGTCCGGGACGCACTTCCGTCCGACGAGCGGCAGCGGCATCAGGTCCTCGTCGCGGACTTCACCCGGCCGGAAGTCCTCGCGGAGAAGATCGCGGCGCATCTGGAACAGGCCGGCCCGATTCAGATTCTTCTCAACAACACCGGCGGCCCGCCGCACGGCCTGCTCGTCGAAGCGGACCCGCAGGCGTTTGTTCAGGCGATCACCATGCACGTCGTTTGTAACCAGATTCTGCTTCAGACCCTGCTGCCGGGCATGAAGGCGGCGGGCTACGGCCGGATCATCAACATCATCTCGACGTCCGTGAAGGAGCCGATTCCCGGATTGGGCATCTCGAACACGACGCGTTGGGCCGTCGCGGCCTGGGCCAAGACGCTGTCGCGCGAACTGGCCCCGCTCGGCATCACCGTCAACAACGTCCTGCCCGGCTACACCGACACCGCGCGCCTCGACGCGCTCTTCGAGGCGAAATCCAAGGCGGAGGGCGTTCCCAAGGAAGCGGTCAAACGGGCGAGCATCGAGAAGATCCCCGCCGGTCGGCTGGCCGCACCGGAAGAAATCGCGGCGGCCGTCGGCTTTCTCGCATCGCCCGCCGCAGCTTATATTAATGGGATCAACCTGCCGGTCGACGGCGGGCGATTGGCGAGTTTGTGAGACTCCGAGCCGCGTGGGCTTCAGCCCGCGAGGCCCCCGACAGGAGCGCGATACCGCGAGCATCACTCCGATTCACCCTTACCCGGCCTTCAACCATGCAGACGATCCTGAACTACATCGACGGCGAACTCATCACCTCGGCATCGGGCAACCGGCTCGATAACATCGATCCGGCCACCGGGCGCGTCTACTCAACGCTGTGTGACAGCGATTCGGGCGACGTCGAACAGGCTGTCGCCGCGGCGGCACGAGCCTTTCCCACATGGTCCGCGACCCCGGCCGAGCAGCGCTGCGGCGTCCTCTTGAAGATCGCCGACGGCATCGAGCGGCAACTGGAAGCGTTCGCCCGGGCGGAGTGCATCGACAACGGCAAGCCGCTGAGCATGACCCGGTCGATGGACATCCCTCGGGCGGTGAGGAGCATGCGGTTCTTCGCCACCGCGATTCTGCATGCGAGCTCGGAGGTGCATGTCACCGACGGCGTCGCGCTGAACTACACACTGCGCGGCCCGCGCGGCATTGCCGGGATCATCTCGCCGTGGAACCTGCCGCTCTATCTATTGAGCTGGAAGGTCTCGGCGGCCCTGGCGACCGGCAACACGGTTGTCGCCAAGCCGTCGGAAGTGACTCCGATGACCGCCTACCTGCTCTCTCAGGTGTGCCGCGAGGCCGGCCTGCCGCCGGGCGTACTCAACATCGTACACGGCCGCGGGGCGACGGCCGGCGCGGCCATTGTCGCGCACCCCGGGATTCCGACCCTGTCCTTCACCGGCGGCACGGCAACGGGGCGCGCGGTCGCAGAGACCGCCGCACCGCTGTTCAAAAAGATCACCCTTGAGATGGGCGGGAAGAACCCGACCCTTGTCTTCGCCGACGCCGAGATGGAGCGCGCGGTCGCGCAGAGCCTTCGCGCGGCCTTCGCCAACCAGGGACAGGTTTGCGTTTGCGGATCGAGGATTCTCGTCGAGCGGCGGGCCTACGATTCGTTCGTCGAGCGATTGGTCGAAGCGGCCAAGGCACTGACTGTCGGCGATCCTTTGGAGCCCGAGACGGATCAGGGTGCGCTGGTTTCAAGGGCACAATGGGACAAGGTGCAATCCTACGTTGAGTTGGCGCGAGCCGATGGCGGAGAGATCCTGTGCGGCGGCGCCCCGCCGCCGCCAATCAACGACCGGTGCAAGGGCGGGTTCTTCTATCAACCGACGATCATCACGGGGCTTGCCCCCGATTGCCGTTTCAATCAGGAGGAAGTCTTCGGGCCGGTGACGACGATCACGCCGTTCGACACGGAGGCGGAGGCCCTTGATCTGGCCAACGGCACCGCCTACGGCCTGTCGGCCTCGGTCTTCACGCAAGACGTGGACCGCGCCCATCGGATCGCGCAGGACATCGAGGCCGGCACGATCTGGATCAACTGCTGGCTCGTGCGGGACCCGCGCGTTCCTTTCGGCGGCATGAAACAGAGCGGACTCGGCCGGGAAGGCGGCGAAGAGGCGCTGCGGTTTTTCACCGAGCCGAAGAATGTCTGCGTGGCCATGACGCCGGTTGAATGACCCGCTTGCCTGGTCGCGGCCTCTCGAGGGCGCGTCCCTGATCCTTCTGGTGTGCGGGGGCATCACGCTTGTGTTCGCAGGATCGCCCGCACGGGGCTTGCATCAAAGCCCGCCAGCTTCAGCGGCAGCGCGATGAGTTCGTAGCGCCCCTGCGGAACCTCCGCCAGAACGAGGCCTTCCAGAATGGCCATGTCGTGCCGCAGGAACATCTTGTGGGCGGGCAGGTCTTCGGAGTCGAACAGATCGACGCTGGGCGTGTCGATGCCGATCAGCCGAACACCGCGGCCGTGCAGGTCCTCCACCAGTTCCGGAGAGAGGGCGGCGAAGTCATCGTTCCAGTCTTCGGGGTCTGGAAAAGTGTCGGTCCGCAGCAGCACGCGCTGGGCGCTGATCTCGCCGGATAGGTCCTCGCGCGTGATTCGCTTCTTTCGAGGCACGTCAACATGCACCACCTGGCAAGGCCCGATGTAGATTTCCAGCGGGCGCTCGTCGATGGCGGGCGCGCCGGCGCCGTAGTGATTGGGCCCGTCGGCGTGGGCGCCGAGGTGCACCGTGGCATGAAGGGTCGACAACGTGAGATGGTCGCCCCGGGTCATGTCCAGCAGGACTTCGCGCGACGGCGGCGTGTCTCCGGGCCAGACCGCCAACTTCGGCGAGATGTTGGGCGTGATGTCATAAAGCATCGGAGCGCCTTCAGGTGAAGAGGTGCCGGTGATCGGCTATCGGTCGTCAGCCTTCGGAGCGAGATCTCGCGCCGATGATGACACGGTTGATCTTCGCTCGACCAAGTGTCGCGACGACCATTGTGCGCGTCCCCGCTCAGGTCGCAAGCAGGCGGGGCAGGTCCGCGCGGGGACTTGGCCCGTCTCAGGCCGGTGCAAGGCGACATGGACCCGATCGACCAGGCCAAGACGACACATGCGGCAATCCCGAGGGCGGACTCAATCCTCAGGCGCGGACGTGCTAAAGTGATCAAGGTTCGAAGCGTATCCTGGAGGCATTCCGATGACGTTCGCCCGGATCACATTCGACGCAACCAAGATGGGAGGGCAGGCCTGTATTCGTGGTCTGCGGATTCCGGTCGCAACGGTGGTTCGTTGCGTGGCGAGCGGGATGTCGTCCCAGGAAATCCTCGAAGCCTATCCCGATCTCGAACAAGAGGACATTGTCGAAGCGTTGCAGTATGCTGCCAGCTTGACGGAGGATCGCATCATCCCCTTGGGCCAGACGGGCTCGCGACGTGCCGTTTCTGCTCGATCAACCCATTTCCCGGACGCTGGGCGGCATGTTGCAGGCCGCCGGACATGAGGCCCTGCACGTCAACGAGTTGGGGCTCGGCGCCGCCAGCGACCGTGTCATCCTTGACCGAGCAGCCGACGAGAAATGCGTGCCCGTCACGCAGGATACGGGTTTCGGCACCCTGCTCTCGCGTTCCGCGGTTCATCGCGCGCGGCGATGTGATACGCGGACCGTCGGAAGGAAGACGTCGAACGCACCGACCCGATCGCTCGGCGTTCCGCCCCACTCCGCTCGCGCCGACTCTGTTAGCGAACGATGCACCAGGGCGCCGTCCGCCCCGCCGAGGTTGTTCGGCAGCGACTCGCCGGGCCGCACGTCGATCGTCTGGATCGTCCGCCGCGCCAGGTAGGCCCCGCCGAGCAAGGTGAGCTTGCTGTTGTCTCCGTCGCGTGTGATGCCGACCCATGTTCGCGGTCCGTTCGCATCCGCGCCCAGCCACGCGGCCATGTTCCGCATGTCGCGGTTACGATCGTCGGCCTTGTGCCGGATTTCATCGAAATGCGATAAGGCCAGCCCGACCTCGGCCGCCTCCGCGAGAAGAAAGAGCGCCAGCAGACCCGCCGGGACCGCTCTGAGAAGCCGGCGGCGCCCCGCCGCCTTCCGGCAGAGGTGAACCGCCCACAACAGGCTGCCGCCGAAGATCGGCAACAAGGGCAGCACCAGGCGAAGACCCTCCTCGTAGGGCCAGACGGCGAGCAGCAGGAGCACCAGCAGGGCGTAAGCGTCGGACGGCGCTCGATGGAGGACGACCCGAGCCGCCAGAAGAAGCACGATGAATCCGCCGACACACCACGTGACCCACCCGGCCAGCGGCGGCGTGAAGAGGCGCCAGCCGATTCGCCGAGGAAGCGTGACGGCCTTGATCGCGTCCAGGCGCTTGGGGCCGAAGCGGAGCAACCGTTCGAATTGCAGTGCCGCGCCGCCGGTGTCGGACCGTTCGCTCGACCGCGCCTGGGTCAGGGTCCGGCCGTAGCTGTTGCGTGGCGGGTATCGACTCTCGCGCCAATTCCATGCGAGGGCCGCCGCCAGGACACACGCCGAGAAAGCCGAGGCGTGCACGATCCGCGTCCGCAACAGCGCCGTTCGGCGCGACAGCAAAACCAGCACGCCGACCGGCACAAGCATCAGGCCCAGTGAGCGGATCATCAGGGGGCAGACCGTGAGCAGCGCGCCGGCCATCACGCCTGCCATGCCGAGCTCGACCCGTCGCCGCCATCCGGCGTACACCAGCAACGCCGCCAGAGAGAGCGGGAGATAGACCATCTCCGTGAGGACCGTCGCGCTTTGAAGCATCAGGTCGACATGGGCGGCAACGAGCAATCCGGCCGTCCACCCAAGCCCCTCCCCCAGGTCGCGCCGGTATAGAAGGTACGTCAGCACACCCGCCGCCGCCCAGCCCACCAGCAGCAGCACCCGGATCGCGAAGAACGGCCGGTCGCCGAACGCCATGAACGGCGCGATCAGAAGCGGGAATCCCGGCGGCGCGATCAGCCGTTCCGGCGCCAATCCGCCTGTTTCGAGGATGGACCGGGCGGCGCGCAGGTAGGCAAAGCTGTCGGGCGTGAGCACGGCCCAATCGCCGAGGTTCCAGGTGCCCAGCGCGAGGGTCACGAGAACGAGCCCGGCGGCCCGTCCCCGCACCGAGACGCGCCGGCGAGGGTCCTGCCAACCGGCACCCGACGGCACACCGATGTCGTTGTCTTGGGCGTGAGCGAGAGGCATAGGCTCTCCGGCCGCTCTTCGCGCCCCCGTGCAGTGATGCGGGCCGAACCCGAAGAGCGGATTATCGGGCGGCGGACAGTTTTTTATCGGCAGCGTGCGGGGATCGGCCGATAGGGAATCCATGGCGGCGACCCCGAATGCTTGTGTGGAGCCTCGCGAGGCGCAGGCCTTATCGGAGGATCGGCTTCGCCGGCCGGAAGCGGTCCCTGAACCCGTCGGCCCGGCGTCAATCCCCTTGTCGCTCCGCGGCCTGACGAAACCGCACCCTCAGCTCTCCATCCTGGTTCCGGTCTACAACGAACGGGACACCATCCTGCGGGTGCTGGACAAGATCGGGCGGGTCTCGTTTCCGGCTGCGACCGAGACCATCGTGGTCGACGACGGTTCGACGGACGGGACCGCCGAGGTGCTTCGAGCGCTGCCGCCGGTTGACCACACACGGGTTTACTTCCATGCCGAGAACCGCGGCAAGGGCGCCGCGGTCAGGACCGCGCTGGATCACGCTCGAGGCGACATCATCGTGATTCAGGATGCCGACGAGGAACTCGAACCCGCCGAACTCCTGCCCATGTTGAAATGCGTGGCCGGCGGCGAAAGCGACGCCTGTTACGGCAGCCGTTTCGCCGGCGACAACAGGCGGTTCTGGCTGCACACGAACTACTGGGCGAACCGACTCCTGAACGGCCTCTGCAATCTGCTGAACGGCCTGCATCTCACCGACATGAACACCTGCTACAAAATGATGCGGCGCGATCTGGCCCGGCGGCTCGAGCTGGTCAGCGCGGGTTTCGCGATGGAGCCCGAGATCACGACCAAGTTGGCGCGGATGGGCGTCCGGATCGTCGAGTTTCCCGTCACCTATCGCCCGCGTAGCAAGGCCCAGGGCAAGAAGATCCGCTCGCCCGAGTTCTTTCGATATCTGGCGGGTATGTTTCGGTTTCGATTCGGCCGGCAGCACCGTGGATCGGCCTGCGCTGTTCCGCCTCCCCTGCCCGAGATCGCCGCACGCTGAGCGGATCAGCGGGAAGATCGCGCAGTTTGCCGGCCCCGCCCCTTGGCAGGGGCAGGGAACCGACTCCGGCACCGTTCGATCAGTCGTGGAACCACACCAGGAAGCGCCGCTCATGGTTCACACCGGCGAACAGGCCTGCCTTCAGGAGCGGTTCGACGGCGCGGGCAACCGCGGCATCTTGTTCCTCCTGCCGCACCCGGACGACGAGTTCTTCTTTGCCCCGAGAATCCGCCGCGCCGCTGCGGAGGGGAAAAGCGTCTACTGCGCGTTTCTCACCGACGGCACCTGGTACGGCGTCGCCCCGGAAACCCGCATGCGCGAGAGCACGCGCGCCCTGGGGCGCCTCGGCGTTGCCCCGAATCGCCTCAGCCGAACGATTGGTAATCGACGCAAACAATCCCTGGGCCAG
>JBHHUY010000069.1:0-12949 GCA_046753965.1 Phycisphaerae bacterium | reverse complement strand
TCCATCGGGGCCTTGGCGAGCATGTGGTCGAAGCGTGCGGCGTGCGGATCGTGACAGCGCAGGCAGGATTCCTCGGACCGAATGGCGTCGTGCTGGACCGGCGCGTCCTCGATCGTCTCTCCGATCTCATCATGGCAGTCGGTGCAGAGGACCGGCGGCGTCTCCTTCAGGTTCAGCCGGTTGTCGGCCCCGTGCGGATCGTGGCAGCTCACACAATCCTCCGTGGCGGGCTGGTGTCGGTAGGTTGCCTTGTCGATGCGGTTTCCGATCGCTTCATGGCAGGTCTTACAGAGCGCGGGGCCGTCGGCCGAGAGCAGCGCGGCGTGGTCGGAGGCGTGTGGCGCGTGGCAGGCGGTGCAGGCCCCGACCGCGACCGGGCCGTGCACGAACTCGAACGACTCTTTGAAATCGTCGTGACACTCTGCGCACAACTCGGCGATCGAGTCGGCCTTGAGCAGGTTCTTGATCGTGCCGCCGTGCGGATCATGGCACGTCGTGCACTGCCCCTGCGCGACGGGCGGATGGACCGTCGTGCCCTCGAACGCGTCGTGACACTGCTCGCAGAGGGCTCCGCCCTCTTCGGCGAACTTGAACGCGTGCCGGCCCTCGGCCGTTTGTTCGTGGCACCCGTCGCAGCCGCCGGGCCTTGCGGGCTCATGGACGATCTTGCGCCGGGCGAACTCGTCGTGACAGCCCGCATCGGTGCAATTGCCGGTGATGGTTTGAGGCGCCTGGGCCGATGCACGGGTGCTCAGCAGGGAGACGGCCAAGGCGATGGCGAGCGCGACACCCGCCCGCCCGGATAACTGGAAGAGACCGCGGCCTCGACGGTGCATCCACGGGCGGGACGCCCGTGCCACAGAGGTTTGGGGGCACACTTTGAGACACGGGCGGGACGTCCGTGCCGGGGAAGTTCCGGCACACGCTCCGGGGCGCGAGATCATCGGTGTCCTCCTGAAGCGCGGCTCGGCCGCGGACCGAACGCGACGGACATCGGGCCGATTGCCGTGTGGACGATTCTCGGCTTGCCGAGTCGCAGCCAGAGCTCTGTCGGGCGCGCCGGCGCGGCCGTGAATCGAACCTTGAGGGCCGGCGCCCCGCCCCCGACGGCGGCCGGGCGATACGTCTCCTTCAGTTCGCCCGCCGGCTCGTACTGCCTGACGTGGAAGGTGTATCGGGTGCCGGGAATCGCCACTTTCTTTCCGACCGTGAGCACGGCCTGCGTGTGGGTGGTTCCGTTCCGGGTCCAGACCTCATGGGCGGTCTTCCCGACCGTGACGAGGCAGAAGTCCGGCGTGGGACGCGTCGTGTCGATCGGACAGTCGAGGACAATCTTCAACGGCAGCGTATCCTTCTTGTTAGACCCGAACTTGGGAAACTTCGCGAAGACCCAGCGGTGTTCTTTCCGGCCGTTTCGTTCGATCGTCACCAGCGCCGCGGGGTTGATTCTTTGATCCGACAAGTTGACCGGTTGCCGCTTGCTCTCGTCCATGGCGTAGTGTGAGAAGAACTTCTCGACGCGGACGGTGCAGTGCAGGGCCTCGAAGGCGCGCATCTCACCGGCTTGAGCCGGCATTGCCTGGTGCTGACCGCCGTCCGGGTCACCGATCAACAGTCGCGGGGGCCGGCTGAATTCGTGCTTGAACTGATCGAGCAGCGCGTCGCGCGCCGCCTCGTCGTTGACGGCCATGTAGCGCCAGGTCGCAATGAAGCTCGTCAGGCGATTCCGTTCGGCGTCGTCGGCGATGAGCCAGCGCTGGATGGACTGCGTGGGTCCATCGACCGAGATTCGGACCGCCGGCCGGGCGCCCGGTGCTTCGATGTGAACGACCCGCTGCTCCAATACGGCCTGCGGGAGGTATTCCACGAGGCGCAGCGCGGCGAGCGGTTCGGGCAACTCGACGGCCTGATCCAGCTTGGCGGGCGCGGCAAGGGACGCCAGGCGGATCGGTTTCTCGATGAGAATCGGTTTTCGCTCGCCCTCGAATCGGCACTGGAGGTAGTAGCGCTGGCCCGGCATCGGCGGATGACTGCCGTGTCCCGGCGGCACGGCGGCGACGGACGCCGGTCCCATGACGAACCCGACGGCAAACAGCGGCAAGATGGGTGGACGACGACGGTTCATGGCGGTGGATTCTCCGTAAAGGCGTGTTGCGCAGGGGAACCTCATTCGACCTTGGCGGATTCCGCGGGATGGGCGATGCCCAACTCCTCGATCTTTCGGTACAGGCTTGATAGGGCGATCCCGAGGGCCTCGGCTGCTGCGACCTTGTTGTTCCGGACGCTGGCGAGCACTCGGAGGATGTGCTGGCGTTCGAATTGACGTTGGGCCGCGCGCAAATCGAGGGTGGAGGCGGCGGCGGCTTGTTGCCCGGCGAAGAACGGCAGGTCGGCCGGTTCGACGGGCCGGCCTTCCGCGAAGATCAGCGTGCGTTCGACGACGTTTTCGAGTTCGCGTACGTTGCCGGGCCACCGGTAGCTGACCGCGGCCGAGAGCGCCGCAGGGGAGAAGCCCGGATGCGGGTTCTGCGGGTCCCGGGCGTGTTTCTGGATGAATCGGTCGATGAGCGCCGGGATGTCTTCCGGTCGCGATCGGAGCGGCGGGACGGCGATCCGGACCACGTTCAGCCGGTAGTAGAGGTCTTCTCGAAAGGCGCCTGTCGTGATGGCGGCGTCGAGGTCCTGGTTGGTGGCCGCGATGATGCGGAGGCTGACCGGCCTGGGGCTGTGGTCGCCGACGCGAGTGATGGCCTTCTCTTCGATCGCGCGCAGGAGCACGGCCTGGCTCTTCAGGGGGAGGTTTCCGATTTCGTCGAGGAACAGGGTGCCGCCGTCCGCTGCCTCGAAGTATCCGGTCCGGTCCGACTCGGCGCCGGTAAAGGCCCCGCGGCGGTACCCGAAGAGCTCGCTCTCGACGAGGGTGTCGACCAGTCCGCCGCAGTTGACGGGGACGAACGGCATGTCGCTTGTCACGCCGCCGAAGTGCAGCGCGCGGGCGAGCAGTTCTTTTCCGGTGCCGCTCTCCCCGGTGATCAGCACGTTGCTGCGCGTGTTCGACACGCGTCGGACGTGATCGAGGATGTCGCGCATCGCCTGGGAGGCGGCGACGATCTGCTCGTTCTCGTATGTTTTTCGAATCTGCTCCCGGAGGATCCGGTTCTGTTTCTCGAGATGGTCCTGGGCGAGGAGGCGCTTGAGTTTGAAAATCAAGTCATCGAAGATCAACGGTTTGCAGATGTAATCTTTTGCGCCCTTCTTCATCGCCTCGACCGCCGTTTCCACATCGCCGAAGGCGGTGATGACGATGATGTTTGCGTTCGGCACGAGGTTCGCCGCACGGTCGATCAGGTCCATGCCGCAGAGCCCCGGCATGCGCAGATCGGTGACGATCGCATCGATGCCGTTGTTCTTGATCGCGCGAAGTGCCTTGTCGCCGCTGTTGCAGGCGATGACGTTGAACCCTTCTTCCTTCAGAACCTCCGAGAGATTCTCCCGAAGCGTGTCTTCATCATCTGCAACCAGGATCGTGGCCCGGGACATGTCTAGACCTCCGGCGGCTCAAGCAGAATCGGGATTCGGACGACGAATCGTGTTCCCCGCTCCCGGGACGAGTTGAAGTCAATCGTGCCGCCGTGCTTTCGGACGATGCCGTAGCTCAGCGACAACCCCATGCCGGCGCCCTTGCCCGGCTCTTTCGTCGTGAAGAACGGCTCGAAGACACGACGCGCATCGGTCGCCGGGATGCCGCGGCCCGTGTCTTCGATCGAAATGACGGCGTCGCCGTCGACCGCCTTGACCCGGGCGGTCAACGTGCCGCCGCCGGGCATGGCATCGAGCGCGTTCAGCGCCAGGTTGATGACGACCTGCTGGAGTTGTCCCCGGAGTGCATACATCGGCGGGCAGGACCGGGCCAGGTCAAACACGACGTCGATATTCCGCGCGCGTCGATCAAACTGAACGAGCTGAATGGCCTCCTCGACGCACTTGGTGATGTCGGTCTGCTCCCACTTTTCCTTGCAGGGGCGCGTCAGATTCACGAGCTGGCGGACGATCGTTGAGATCCGCCGGATGTGAGTCTCGATCAGATCAAGTTGGGCGGGTCGCGCCGCCGTTTTTCCGCTGCGCTTCACCATTTGAACGATCGAGGAGATGCTCGAGAGTGGATTGCCGACTTCGTGTGCGATGCCCGCGGCCATCTGCCCGATCGCCACCATCTTCTCCTGTTCGACCATGCGTGCCTGCATGCGCTCGACCTGCCGGGCCTCCTGTTCGAGCAGGAACATGAGGTTGTTGAAGCTTTCGCCCAGCTCTGTGAGCTTGTCGGGGCAGGATCGGCGATAGACCTCGCAGTCGTGGCACCGCCGGATGTCCACGCGCGGCCCGGCGTTGCCGTTCCGGCCGTCGGCCAAGGCCATGATCTGCCAACATCGATCGGTCTCGACGTGAAACATCGGGCAGTTGGTCTTCGCGCAGTGCAGGACATCCCTGCAACGCACCAGGTTCGGGTTGTGATAGCGGGCGGCGCCGGGTTCGCCGGACTTGTAGGACTCAAGGAGGAGGCTGAGTTGTCCGGCTGCGTCCGCGAGCCGCTGGTCATGATGCCGCATCACGCCATAGACCGCCGCGCAGACGATGCCTGTGACAATCACGGCGCGCAGAGTGAGCAGGCCGTGGTGCAGGGCGGTCGAGATGGAGGGGAGAAAGTGGCGCTCGAGCAGATCGCCGCCGACAAAGAAGACCGCAAACAGGCCCGCGACCAGGACGAACAGGAAACCCACCATTGGCAGACGGCCTCGCGCCAGCCCGGCGTGGCCCCGGGTTCGAGGCCGGCGTCTGCGAGCGGGCGGTGGTCCGTGGGTGCTTCCGCAGGCGGCCGTTCCGGCGGCGCGAGGCGTGCCGTTGCTCCCGCCTGAGGTGATCGGCTCCGAGACTCGGCAGGCCTTCGCGCCGACGGTGATGTCACACGAACACATGGGCTCCACCATTCCTCTTGACTAGGAGGCCTGGTTGACGCGCGGTCTGAGAACGCCCGCCCGGCCCATCCCCGGGCGGTGTCTCCGATTCGCAGACGCGGGCAAGTTTCGTGCCGGGGCCACTCCGACGTGGCCGAACGGGGTCGTCCGCTCATTCGTCTGACGCTCTGAGGCACGGAAAGTGCATATCCGGCCGTTTCGGGAGTGTGTGAGAGACGGGACGCCGTCTCAGGCTGTGTTGGAGTGAAGAGGAGTCAAACAATGGTGAAACGAGAGAAGACAAACGAACCGCACCCGGCGTTGCCGGGCTCTACGGCCGGGCGTTGGGTGCCGGTATGCCTGTTGTGCCTCCTGATTCCGGTGATGTTGGGCGGCTGCCCGGAGTTCCGCGACAACGCGGTCAGCGCCGTGGATTCCTTTGCACGGACGATGGTTAACTCTGTTTTAGATTTGTTTTTTGACCTGTTCAGATCGAGTCCGAATTGACGCGCGACCCCACGCAGCGGGGCCCCGGACAGGGCTTGCTTTCGCTCGTGATTCTCATTTGTGAGAATGATGTCGAGAGAGAACGAATCCCCCGGTTGTGGCAGCCTCCGCGAGATCCCCTCGGGCTTGATCTCTGGGAAGGCTGATCTCGAATCATCGTCATCCATCCAGTTGATGGCACGCGAAACAGAGCCGTGATCCCTCGATCGGAACCGCCAGCTTGTTCGGTCCTTGGGCGTAGAGGTCGTGACATGAGACGCAACTGACTCTTCCACCGGGGAGCCGGATTCGGTTGGGAAGCAGGAAGGATGAGCGGAAGGGAACGTTTCGTGGTTTGGCCCCCTGGTCCGGGTAAGGGATGCCGACGGGATGGTTCCGCCGCATGTCGCCGAAATCCCCGCGGCCCCGGGTCGTGCGGGAGAGGCTGTCCGTGGCGTTGACCCCGTCGTGGCAGGTCAGGCATCGGCGGGAGACCGGGTCGAGGCCGCCGCCGGATCGCGCGGAAGCGTCGCGCTCCGGCAAGACGTGGGCGACGCGAACCGCCATCCAGTGCATGGAGCCCGCGCGGCCGGGAACCGGATCGCCGTGGCACTTCGTACAGAACTCGCCCCCTTCCGAATCAATCTCGTCAGATCCCCTGAGAAAGGGGTTTCCTTGCCCGTCGAGTGACGGCAGTCGTTCATGGCAGGTCGAGCAGGTGAGGGTTCCGTCGCTCGCGAGCGGCCAGCCGGTCGGAATCCGAACCGCCGCCGAGGGAACCACGTTGACCGGGTGATTGACGATGCCGGGGCCGTGCCGCAGCTTCTCCGAGAGATCTCCACCGCCGGGGCCCCACTCCGCCATCGAAACACGTGGAACGGTTCCGATCAATAGACTTCCGAGCGAGAGCCGCGCCGCGGCGCGGGCTCGCCATGCCCTGGGATGATCCACGACTGCCCCCCCTACAGGTCGCCAACACACCGGCTCGCGAGCGGGACCTCTTCCAAGGTCTGGCGCCGTCCGCCTCCCAGGGCTGAGGGTGCGAGCCCGCTTCGGATGGAGCCTCGATCGTACGGCCAGCCGCGATTCCCGCGGGCTCCTCACCGACGCTCCAGCCACGATGAAGCATACGATTCCGAGCGGCCGTCTCGATCCGAAAGGGTCCGATCGCCAACAGGAAACCGGGATTCCCGGTTTTCGGATCAGGGCGGGATCCACGACTCTTCTACGACCGGTCTTTCTCAGATTTAGGAAAAGCCGTGGATCATCAGAAGGCGGGCTGCGTGATTGGCCGCGCGTCGGACACTTCTGCGCGCCGCGGCGCAACGGGCTTGCTGACAGAATGTTGCGGGCACCCTTTTCTGTTCGAGTACTTCGTCATCGTTCGGATTCCGCCTGATCGGAAGGCAAACGTCTCAAAAACGGCACGGTTCTTGCAAAAACATCTGTCGGTGTGAACTCACGCTGCGCTAGGTTCTTCAGGAGCTCTCCCCGATGAACACGATGTTGCTCACCGCGCTCGTCCTCACGACGTTTGCGGGTCAGTTATCGCCCTTGCTTCATGAGGGCGCGTTGACCGTCGATCTCCGGAGTCCGGCGCGGGTGGCGATTGCCCCCGACGGAACGGTGTTGGTGACGGACCCGTTCTACAACCACATCGCGCGGTTCGACGCGGCCGACGCGCCGCTGGGCACCTGGCCGGTCGCCGAGGGGCCGATCGGTGTGGCGGCGCATCCGGACGGGCGCTATTTCGTCACCCTCCGGGACCTGCCGGGCGTCGCGATCTACGACGCGTCGTTCACGCGGACGGGCTTTCTCGGTGAGAACAATCCGCTGGTCAGTTGGGCGAAGCCCACGGACGTGGAGGTGGATTCGACGAGCGGGCGCATCTATGTCGTCGACGGCGAAGGCGACCGGGTCTATGGGTTTGAAAGCGACGGCACCCTGGCGCTGATCATCGGGATGCGGGGGACGTTTCCGGGTCAGTTTCGTTATCCGAGCGCCATCGCGGTCGACGCGCCGCGCAGCCGCCTGCTGGTGGGCGATCACGACAACTTTCGGATCGAAGTGTTCGGCACGGCCGGACTGTTTCAGTTCCGGTTCGGCTACCGAATGAAGTACGTGGGCATGAACCAGGAAGGGTGGATGCCGCGCACGCTGGGGCTCGCCGTCGACGACACGGGGCACATCTATGTCGCGGACGCGCTGATGAGCACGGTCCGCGTCTTCGACACCGGCGGATCGGAGCTGGGCAAGGTGGTGACCTATGGAACGGCGCCGGGCGATCTGCGCACGCCCTGCGATCTGGCCCTCAGTCCCGATGGAACCCGGCTCTACGTGGTGAACACAAACGCGTCGCAGGTGGAGATCTACACAACGCCGGCCTGGGGCCCGGTCGGATGGACCGGCAAAAAAGCGCTGCCCGATGGGATGACGTCCGCAACGCCCGATGTCGAGGCGACGTCGCGAAGCTGTGTCCGGAACGGTCTTGTCGGGACGGGCCTGTTTGACCGTTGGCCGACGCCGGCCGCCGGGTTCATCGCGCCCGCGTTCGCGGTCGGTGTTCCACGACCTCTGGGCGGAGACGGACCGGGATTCGGTGAGCCCTGGGGGCCCCGGACCGTGTTCGACGGCCCGCACATGATCGAGGAGCCGGACATCTGCAACCGGTGCCACGGGATCACCGGTCAGCCCGGACAGCATCCGGGACTCGTGGAGGGCCAGACGGCTCTGTGTCTGTCCTGCCACACGGCGGGCGGGCAGGCCTTGGACCGACCGTTGTACGAGCGGGACATCGCCGATCCGTACGGCACGAATCCCGGGGCTTCCGACGGGCGCGGCCGGTCGCATGCGTGGGGTGTTGCGGCGGTGAGCGCCGACGCCGATTCGGTGGGCCCGCCACTCGGTAACCCGATGGCCGACTATCTGGACGCCGCGGGCAACATCAAGTGTTCGACCTGTCACGATCAGCACAGCGCCGCCGCCGGTACGCCGTACCTTCGCGTCAACAACACGGGCGACGCCATGTGCAAGGCGTGCCACGCCCCGCGCGACAAGGGCCTGTTCGCCGATGATCCGGTGAACAATCGCGGGACGCACCCGGTGGGGTTCGTCTATCCGGGCGGCACCGGCGAGTTCCCCGACGCGGCGTCGGTGTCTCCGCTTCTTATCGCGGCAGGCAAGGTCGAGTGTCGAACCTGTCATGCCGTGCACGGCGCGGACTCGGGCGGCGCGAACGCCGGCGAAGGCGACGGGATGCTGCTTCGTGCCGCGAACGACGAGACCCTTTGCCAAATCTGCCACACGAACCACGTCGGCCACACACCGTCGGGCCCGTGGCAGCCGACTTGTCTGGACTGCCACGACACCCACGACCCGTCGAACATGAATCTCGCGTTGATCGCCTCTTCGGTTCTCAATCAGACGCTCGGCCAGTTGATGCCGGTGGTGTTCACGGCGACGACGGGCGCGAACAGCTTCGATGACGGCGACCCGGCGGTGAACGACGGGATCTGCCAGGTGTGCCACACGTCGACAACGTATCATCGCTACGACGGCAGCGGTGTCCCACACAACGATGGCGCCGACTGCACGAGTTGTCACCCCCATGATTCCGGCTTTCTGCCCGTCGGCGGATCGTCGTGTATCGCCTGCCACAGTTCGCCGCAGGGACCGCGGCCGGCGGTGGTGAATCCCGACGGGAGCGGGGGGCATCACTTACTGGGCGGCGTGCTGACCGACGCGGACTGCGTCGAGTGCCACGACACGAGCCAGCATCAGGGCGGGACCGTCCGGCTGTGGACCGATCCGGCGAACCCGGGCGGCGCGTCGTTCGGTGTGGACGGGACGGCCGTGCAACTGGATTCGTTCTGCGCGGCGTGCCACGACGGGATGACGCACCCGACGATTCATACGCCACAGTCGGCCTGGAACCCGAGTTGTACCGAGTGCCACGAACTTCACGACCCGGCGAACGCGAACCTCTCGCTGGTTCGGGACAGCGTTCACAACCAGACGCTGGTGCAGGATTTCCCTGTCGTGTTCACCTCGACGACGGGCGCAAACAGCTTCGATGACGGCGACCCGGCGGTGAACGACGGGATCTGCCAGGTGTGCCACACGTCGACAACGTATCATCGCTACGACGGCAGCGGTGTCCCACACAACGACGGCGCCGACTGCACGGCGTGCCATCCGCACCCCGACGGCTTCATGCCGACGGCGGGCTCATGCAGCGACTGTCACGCCACGGCCCAGGGTGGGCGGCGACCGGTCGTCGGGGAGTTCGCGTTGGCGAGTCACCACCTTCAGGGCACGTTGCTCGACGACGCGGATTGCGTCGTGTGTCACGAGATGACGCAACACCAGCAGGGGCAGGTCCGCCTGTTCGACGTCGACAATCCCGCCACGGTCATCACGCTGAACGGCGATCCGACAACAACTCCGGCCGAAGCGCTGAAGCTTGAAGCCTTCTGCCTGGCCTGTCACGACGCGAACGGCGCGGGCGGCGCGGCCCCCTTTACCGACGGCATCATGCCGATGCCGATCGATCCGGCAGTCTGGGCGGCCGCCTCGCACAAGCTCGGCGGCGCCGCGGGCCAGATGACGTGCTTCGGCGACGGCGAGACCACCGGCTGCCACGGCACGGGGCACGGCTCCGCCAAGCGGAAGCTGCTCGCCCCGGCCGACGCGTCTCAGCCGCCGGTCGCGGGCGATCCGCTCCGAGAGGAAGAGGGCATGTGTTACACGTGCCATGATTCGGACGGGCCCGCCGCAGCGGATATCCAGTCGCAGTTCGCCCTGGCCAATCATCACAACGTCAGTGCCGTCGATCAGACGGACGGTTCCCGGGTGGAATGCACCGACTGCCACGACCCCCACGCCGCGGCATCGGCCGCGCTGTTGAAGAACCCGGACACCGGCGCGGCGTGGACCGGCAGCGGCGTTGATTTCTGCCTGGTCTGCCACGACGGGTCGCCGCCGGCGGGCGTCGCGTTCCCGGCCGGGTCGTCGGGAACGGGTTACGACAAGTCCGCGTTTGTCGGGACAACGCACGCCTCGAGTCTCGGCGCCGACGCGTGCCGGCAATGCCATGAGAATCACGGTTCGGCGTATCGGTCGATGCTGCTGAACGAATACGTCATTACGGACAACAACACCTACGCCGAGGCGGACTACGCGACCTGCTGGATCTGCCACGATGCGAACACGATCGTCTTCGGTAACAACCAGTTTGAGAATCTGCACAAGAAGCACGTGCAGGGTCAGAAGGCGCCGTGCATCATCTGCCACGATACCCACGCGGGCTTCGACGCGGGCGAACCAGGTCTGATCAACTTCGATTTCGCGGTTCAAGACGGCGGGTACAACATCACCTATCACACCGGCTTTGACGCGAGCACGGCGTTCTGGGTGAACGGCGCGCAGGATCGGGGATTCTGCGACATTCGCTGCCACGGAAAGGACCACAATCCGAAGAACTACAACCGGACGCCGTAGCCCTCGGCGCGAGCAGAACGACACGCCCCGGCTCGCCGTTTGGCGGCCCTCACGAGCCGTGCCCCGCCTGTGTACGGCTTGGTACGGGTGTAGGTCGACGATTCCCATTCCTTGGAATCGGGGCAACGTTCGTCTCTTTCTTGAGAAGGTATCTCCGCGCCTCATTCGTCGCGGCCCGGCTGCATCTTCGTAACGTGCGCTTCGAAAAAAAGTTACACATGCGCCTGCTCGCCCCGGTGCGGCATTGGGCCGGCGCCCGCGGCGGGCACACAACTTGCGGGAGCGCCGAGGCGACGGCGTTGCCGCGGTGGAGTCGTGCGCGCTGATCCCAAGGAGTGCGAGCCATGACGTTCTGCACAGCCATTGTCGCCTGTGGTTTGTTTCCTCTCGCCCAGCTTCCGCCGTTGACCCATGTCGACACGTGGACGCAGGGTCTCGAGCATCCGTCCAGACTGGCCGTCTCTCCCTCTGAGGTGTTGGTGGCCGATCCGCAGGTGGGCACGATCACGCGGTTCGACCTGGCCGGCAACTTCCTGGGTACCTGGTCGGAGCCGGCCGGCCCGCTCGGCGTTGCCGTGCATCCTGACGGCCGCATCTTCGTCGCCCGGCGGCAAGACGCGCAGGTCGCGGTGTATGATGGGTCGTTCGCTTTTCAGCACTTCATTTCCGCGGCTCCGTTCGGCTTTGTCCGGCCGACGGACCTGACCGTCGATCCGTCGAGCGGCGTTCTTTATGTCGTCGACAGCGGCGCCGATCGGCTCTACGGCTTCGACGCCTCCGAGACGCTTGTTCTGGTCATCGGCGCGCGGGGAAGCGGATTCGGCCAGTTCAAGAACCCGAGCGCCGTCGCCGTGGACGGCGCGAACGGTCGAATCTTCGTCGCCGACCAGGACAACTTCCGGGTTCAGGTATTCAGCCTGGCCGGCATCTTTCTCCGATCGTTCGGCTATCGCATCAAGTACCTGCCCGGGGGAGTCAGCGAAGGCTGGCTTCCCCGGACGACCGGCCTGAGCGTCGATGCGGCCGGCAATGTCTATGTCCTGGACGCCCTGATGGGCACGCTGCGCATCTTCGACTCAGACGGCGGCGAACTGGGCAAGGTCGTCGAGTACGGCACGACGGCCGGACAACTCCAACGCCCGGGGGACGTGGCGCTCGATGCCGCCGGTCGGGTCTATGTGACCAACAGCGGTCCGGGATCGGTGGAGGTGTATCAGGCGCCGCTGTCGGGCCTCCTGGAAGCGGCTCCGGCGCGACACCCACTCGGCTCGAACGCGAGCCCCGAGACGCTCGAACAGCGGATCATCTCGCTGGTCGGCTCGGCGTGGGATCGGTTTCGAGGCGGCGCGGGAAGCGACCCGTTCGGCCCGCGCACGCCGCCGGGATGGGATCCGCCGCACATGCTCGACGATCTGAATTGCGATCGTTGTCACTCGATCGACGGGCAACCGGAAGGCCACCTCGGCACGCGCGACGGCCAGACGAATCTGTGTCTCTCGTGTCACATGGGCGCGGGCCAGGCCGCCGCCGCGCTGATCCGCCCGACCACCAACATCGGGATGTCGCACGCCTGGGCCGTTCCCGCGGTGAACCCCGTCTTCGGCTCGGTAGGACCGGCGCCCGGCGGCCCGCTCGAGCCCTATCTGTCGAACGGCGACATCAAGTGCGCGACCTGTCACAACCAGCACAACCACGATGCCGCCGCGCCATACCTCCGCGCTCCGGCCGACGCGATGTGCCAGGAATGCCACGCCAACCACACGATTCACACGCCGGCCGGAAGCTGGCAGCCGACGTGCACCGAGTGTCATGTCGCCCATGATCCCGACGACCGAAACCTCTCACTCGTCGCGGCGACCGTGCGAAACCTTACGCTCGGCGTGGACAAGGCGGTGGTCTTCACCGCGCGGACCGGCCCCAACAGTTTTGATGACGGCGACCCGGCGGCGAACGACGGCATCTGCCAGGTGTGCCACACGGCCACGACCTATCACACACACGACGGCAGCGGC
>JBHHUY010000068.1:0-12956 GCA_046753965.1 Phycisphaerae bacterium | reverse complement strand
GCACGCGACGGACCTCGCGGAGGAATCGCTGGAATGGCCAAGGAAAAATACCAACGAACGAAACCCCATGTGAACGTCGGCACGATCGGCCACGTTGACCACGGCAAGACCACCCTGACGGCAGCGATCACCGCGGTCCAAGCCAAGAAGGGGCTGGCGAAGTTCAAGGGCTACGACGAGGTCGCCAAGGCCTCGGAGAAAGACGGCCGTCGAGACGCGACGAAGATTCTGACGATCGCCACCTCACACGTCGAATACGAGACCGAGAAGCGACACTATGCCCATGTGGACTGTCCGGGCCATGCCGACTACGTCAAGAACATGATCACCGGCGCGGCCCAGATGGACGGCGCCATCCTGGTGGTCAGTGCCGCGGACGGCCCGATGCCCCAGACCCGCGAGCACGTCCTGCTTGCGCGGCAGGTCAACGTTCCCTCGCTGGTCGTCTTCCTGAACAAGATCGACCTGCTGGACGACCCGGAGCTGCTTGATCTGGTCGAGGAGGAGGTCCGGGATCTTCTGAAGAAGTACGACTTCCCGGGCGACGAGACCCCGATCATCCGCGGCCAGGCCAACAAGGCCCTGACCGAGCCGGACAACGCCGAAGCCACCCAGTGCATCCAGGAGTTGATGGACGCCCTGGACAGCAGCATCCCCGAGCCCAAGCGCGAGAGCGACAAGCCCTTTCTCATGCCGGTCGAGGACGTGTTCAGCATCAAGGGGCGCGGCACCGTCGGAACCGGCCGGATCGAGCGCGGCATCATCAAGGTCGGGGACGAGGTCGAGATCATCGGCTTGGCCAAGGAGTCGCGTAAAACGACGGTCACCGGCGTCGAGATGTTCAACAAGATGATGGATGAGGGGCAGCCGGGCGACAACGTCGGCCTGCTGCTTCGCGGCGTCGAGAAGAAAGAACTCCAGCGCGGGCAGGTGATCGCCAAGCCCGGTTCGATCACGCCGCACACGAAGTTCGAGGCCGAGGTCTATGTTCTGACAAAGGAGGAAGGCGGCCGGCACACGCCGTTCTTCAACAACTACCGGCCGCAGTTCTATGTCCGAACGACGGACGTAACGGGGACCCTGAAACTCCTGGGCGGCGCCGAGATGTGCATGCCCGGCGACAATGTCAGCCTCGAGGTCTGCCTCGGCTCTCCGGTCGCCCTGGAAGAGGGGGTTCGTTTTGCGGTGCGCGAAGGCGGCCGAACGGTCGGCTCGGGCGTGGTCACCAAGGTGCTCGAGTAGGCGAGCGACGGCACCGTTCGTCCCGACTGAGGCGCGGGACCGGGCCGAATCGCATGAACACGGCGTCTTCGTGCAGGGTAGACAACCATGGCAAAGGCAAGCAAACGAGAATTCGTGTGGCTTCAGTGCAAGGAGTGCGACAGCCTGAACTACCGCACCGCGATCAATGCCAAGGCCGGCATCCCGGAAGGCCTGAAGAACGGCCTCAGCAAGTATTGCAAGGTTGATCAGAAACACACGGCGCACAAGATCAAGCGAAAGTAGGCGCTCAGGAAACGCGACGGAGCCCGGGCCTGGTGCGACCCTTCGCGGCCCCGGAAGACTGCGAGTGACTGTCGCGGTCGCCTCTCCTTTCGTCTGTGTGGTGCCGGTCGCGTCTTGAAGGAGCGTAGCTCAATTGGCAGAGCACCGGTTTCCAAAACCGGCGGTTGGGGGTTCAAGTCCCTCCGCTCCTGATGTGGAACAACGGAGGCGACCTGCCGATCGCAAAGACGGCACGGGGTAAGCGAGGATGGCCAAGCAGGGAAGAAAAGCTTCGCGACGATCGGGCGAAACCGGTTCAGTGACGGCGCTTGCCGCCAGAGGTGACCGGAAGACCGAATCGTCCTCCGACTCGGCGGCTTCCGGACGATCGGCGAATGTCCCCAGGCCGGACCCGACCGGCCCGCAGCGCGGCAATGCCGCTGCGCGGAAGGGGTTTTTCGATCTCTACAAGCCGGGACAGGGATACAACACCCGGGCCTGGTCGGCCGTCGGCTATGGCGCCCTGGTCGCGTGGTTCGCCTATTTCATGTACGACAAGTTTTCGGTCGTCGGCACGGGGTCCAATACCCTGCTGATCCAGGTTCTGGCCGCGGTAGGCACTATCGCGGTCTTCGGGCTGTTGGGCTACTGGGTCCTCGGTCTGAACAAGAAGGTGGGCGACTTTCTGATCGCGACCGAAGGCGAAATGAAGAAGGTCAACTGGACCAGCCGGAAGGATGTCATCGGCTCGACCAAAGTGGTGATCTTCGTGGTCTTGAGCATGGCGGTGCTGCTCTTCGTGGTGGATCTCTTCTTCATGGCCTTCTTCAATGCCGTCGGGGTGTTGAAGGGCGGCAGCTTTCTGGACGCCTTCAAGGGCGTGTTGAAATGAGCGACCCACACGAAAACGGAGGAGTCGATGTCGTGAGTGATGAAGCGCGCGACAACCCGGCCGGCCCGCAGCGCGATGCCACGCCGGCGCCGGAGCAGAAACCGTCCGCCGACACGGATCCGACTCCCGAACCGGCCGCGGCCGCGGCACCGGCCGATGCATCTTCGCCGCCGCTCGACGCCGAGCCCTCTCCGTACAACATGCTCTGGTATGTCCTCCGTGTGGCGAGCAACCGCGAGGACCAGGTCTGCGAGGCGCTCAAGCGAAAGATCAAGATCGAGCACTTTGACGACCGCATCGGGCGGATCCTGGTGCCGACGCAACGCGAGAAGCGGATGCGCGGGCGCGTCGCCAAGGTGATCAATCGGAAGCTGTACCCCGGCTATGTCTTCGTAGAGATGGCAACCGAGGAAGACGGCAGCATTGCCGAAGACATCTGGTTCATGATCAAGGAAACGACCAGCGTGGGCGATTTCATCGGCTCGGACGGCAAGCCGACGGCGATGAAACCGCACGACGTCGAGAAGATGCTCGCCGTCGTCGAGAAATCCGCCGAACAGCCCACCCTGGCCGGCATGTCCGGCATGAAGAAGGGCGATGCCATCAAGGTCAAGGAAGGCCCGTTCGAGAACTTCGAGGGCGAGATCGACGCGGTCTTCCCCGATAAGGGCCAGGTCCGCGTGATCGTCAAGATCTTCGGCCGGCCCACGCCGATCGAGCTTGAGTACTGGCAGATTGAGTTGACCTGATGACCGTGTCGCGCGACCGGGCATCATCGTGAGAAACCGGGGGGAGCAAGATGGCCGGTTCATCCGCCAAACGGCAGAGCCGGACGATCGATCATCATCCTCTCGTTTGATTCCTGGAGGGCTGTGAGGTCATCCCGGCTCCCCCGACGCCTCGGAGTTGAGCGCGTCGGAACAAGATTGAGGCAAGCATCGTGGCAAAGAAGAAAGTAACGGCGGTCTTCAAGGTGCAGGGAGCCGGCGGTCAGGCGACGCCGGCCCCGCCGATCGGCCCGGCCTGCGGGCAGTACGGCGTCAACCCGGGCCAGTTCGTCCAGCAATTCAACGACAAGACGAAGAAGCTCAACGGGATGCCGGTGACCGCGGTGGTAACGGTTTACGCCGACAAGAGTTTCGATTTCATCGTCAAGAGCCCGCCTGCGGCCGTCCTGTTGAAGGAGGCGGCCCAGATCGCCAAGGGCTCCGGCGTCCCCAACCGGGAGAAGGTCGGCACGGTCACCGACGCGCAGGTGGAGGAGATCGCGAAGAAAAAGCTTGCCGACCTGAACTGCTTCACCCTGGAAGCCGGCAAGCGGATCATCGCCGGCACCGCCCGGAACATGGGAATCGAAATCGTCGACTAGCGAGGCGGGGCTTGCACCAGGCGGCCCGCGACGCTAGACTGCGATGTTTCGGCCGGCCTGAAAGGGCCGTCCGGTCTTCGGCGAAGCGGCCCGGCCCGCACACCGGAGCGCGGCTCGACCACGAGCCTGGAATCGTGGCAGACCCGAGTGTCGTTACAGGGGATCCTCCATGGCCAAAACAAAGACGGCGGCGCCGAAAGCGGCCGATTCCAAGACATCGACCGGCCCGCGGGAGGGCCGCAGACGCGGCCGGCCGATGCGTGGTCGGAGCCGGCGGCATCTTGAGAACCTCAAGAAGGTCGATTCGAAGAGGCGCTACAGCCTGGACGACGGCATCAAGCTGCTGAAAGATGTCGCCTCCGGGACCAAGTTCGACCAGACGGTCAACCTGGTCCTGAACCTGGGCATCGACCCGAAGCACGCCGATCAAATGATCCGCGGCAGCGTCTCTCTGCCGAAAGGCATCGGCAAGACGAAGCGCGTGATCGCCTTCTGCGACGGCGAGGATGCCGAGAAGGCAAAGGCCGCCGGCGCCGTGGAGGTCGGGGTTGACGATCTGGTCAAGAAGATCAGCGACGGCTGGATGGAATTCGACGTCGCCGTCGCGCATCCGCGGTCGATGGGCAAGGTGGGCCGGCTGGGCCGGGTCCTCGGCCCGCAGGGCAAGATGCCGAGCCCGAAGAACGGCACCGTGACCGCCGATGTCGAGACGGCCGTTCGCGATTTTGCGGCCGGCAAGATCGAGTTTCGGAACGACGCGGGAGCCAACATCCACGCCGTTGTCGGCCGCGTCAGCTTCTCAGATGAGGATCTGAAGGAAAACATCACGGCATTTGTGGATCACATTCGCAAGCTCAAACCCGCCTCAAGCAAGGGCACCTACCTGAAGAAGGTCTGCATCAGCGGAACGATGTCGCCGGGTGTCGAGCTTCAGGTGGACCAGCATTAGACGGAGCGCATCATGAGTCGCGCGGTCAAGGCCCTGATCGAAAAAGACCTGAAAGCCGCTTACGGCGAAACGGACAGCCTGCTCGTTGTCAACGTCCACGGCCTGACGGGCAACGAGGCCAACGCCTTTCGAGGCGAGTTGCTCAAACAGGAGATCGAAGTCCACGTCGTGAAGAATGCCGCGGCGCGGCGCGCGCTGTCGGGCACCACGCTGGAACCGCTGGCATCCCGCCTCTCCGGCCCCTGCGCCTTTGTCACGGGTGGAGAAGGCGCGATCCAGACGGCCAAGGAACTGATCCGGCTGGCGAAGACATTCCCCGCGCTCGAGCTGAAGGAAGGCCTGGTCGACGGCGAACCCGATGTTCTGACGGTCGAGGAGATCTCCAAACGCAAGAGCAAGGCGGAACTCCAGGCCGACATCATCGGCCTGGCGACCTCCCCCGGCCGCCGAATCGCGGGCCAGCTTCTTGTCGGCGGCAGGATCGCCGGCTGCGTCAAGGCCATCGTCGAGCGGCTGGAGAAAGGCGAGAAGATCGCAAAGGTCGCGTAATCGACGGGTCGTCGCACGGCCCGCATCGCCCTTACGCGCATATTGAAACAGAAGCGTCCACGAACCCGACGGCCCCGTATGCGGCCTGCCGACAGGCGGCCCGGGTTAAATGAAGTCAACGGGACTTCAGCTTTCGGGACGGTGACCCCCGCGGCACGGACGTCGGCCAGAGGTCCGTGTCAATCGGAACGATAGGAGTCAACACGATGGCGGAAGCACCCGCGAAGGAATTCAGCGCACCGGTCAAGGAACTCGGCGACAAGATCGTCGGTCTGAGCGTCAAAGAGGCGCAGGAACTGGCGGATTATCTGAAGGACACATACGGCATCGAGCCGGCCGGCGGCGGCGCGGTCGTCATGGCCGGCCCGGCCGAAGGCGGCGCGGAGGAAGAAGCCCCCAGCGCCTTCGACGTCGTTCTCACGGACCCCGGATCAAGCAAGATCAGCGTGATCAAGGTGGTCCGCGCCGCGACGAGCCTGGGCCTGAAAGAGGCGAAGGACATGGTCGATTCGGTGCCCAAGGCGATCAAGGAAGACCTGTCGAAGGAAGACGCCGAGGCGCTCAAGAAGCAGCTCGAAGAGGCCGGCGGCAAGGTCGAACTCAAGGGCAAGTAGACGCCCGAGGCTGGGCGGAGCGATTCTCGATCGACAACCACAGCGGCGGGATGGGGCGCGGCCCGGTCCCGCCGCTGTTCTTATCTCGCCGTTCCAGCAAACGGAGTCGGCCGCCGTCGGCACTCACAACTGAACGATTTCCCGCGCGGAGAGAAAAACGAGCCACTTCCGGCGGGGGCGGTGCTTCCACACGGCCTCGACGGCGGCTGCGTAGATTTGAAGCTGGCCCTCATAGTCCTTCGCGCGCTCCTGCAAGGCCGCCCCGTCCACCTGATCTGTCTTGTAGTCCAGAATCTCCCAGCCCGAGCCGTCGTCGAACAGCACGTCGATGATGCCGCGGACCAACAGCACGTCGTCGGGGCCGCGCGCCACAGCGGCGGGATCGTACCGTGTCGGATCGACACCGAGGACGAAGGGCCATTCCCTTCGGACGCGCGTGCCGTTAGCCCCCAGCCGGCCCCCCAACGGGGTCGAGAAGAACCAGGCAACGCCGGCCAAGTCAATACCGTCGGCTTCGCGCCGGGTGAGGATGCCGCGCGTCACGAGGTCCGCGAGTTGGCCCTTCAAATCGGCCGGATCGCAGGGACGCGAAAGATCAATGTACTGAAGCAGCGTGTGGGTCCACGTCCCCAAGGCGGTCGGCTCCGGCCGCGCGGTCGCGTCGAGGAAGGCAGGCGACTTGAAACGGCGGGTGGAGCGAGGCGAATCAGCCCGCGTCTCGGCGCCCGGTCGCGCGGTCACGACCCCCGAAACGCCGGGCATCGCATCGATTGGTTCCGTCTCGTCTTCAAGATCATTCCACCGCCGCTTGAGCACGCTTGCCGCAGCGACGGCGGGCACGCGCGTGAGCGCGCGGGCGGGATAGGTCGTCGTCAACCGGCGCGTGACACGTTCGATCGTGTCCGCATCCGGCGCCGCGGGCTGGTTCGGCTCGACCGGCTCCATCCGAGCCAGTCGTTCGAGCCGCGCCGTCGTGTCCGGGTTCGGCTCGGATTCAATCGACCATCGCGCCATCTCATCGGCGGTGTAGCTCCAGACGGCAAACAGCGCCTCGGCCGGAGCAGGACCGTCCTCGGGCCCACTCACGTGCTCGGGCTTCTGCACCGCGAGTGCTCGACTCACCCAGTCGAGCGGGCAGTTCGCGCCGCGCCGTTCGAGAAGCGGCAACGGCCCGGGTGTCTCCTGGTCCGGCGTCGGTGGTTTGCCGGTTCCGATGAGCACAAGGCGTTCCCTCGCGCGGGTGAAGGCGACGTAGAGCACGCGCAATTCCTCCGCGAGCGATTCCGTCTTCGCCGCTTCCGAGACCAGGCGATGCGGCAGGGTCGGATAGATGATCCGCCGCTGCACATCGACCGCCTTGAGTCCGAGCCCCAGACGCCGATCAAACAGGATGCTGCCCCGCGCGTCGCTCAGGTTGAACCGCTTTCCAAGTTCCGCCACGATCACGACGGGGAACTCCAGGCCCTTGCTGCGGTGAATCGTCATGACTCGGACGACATCTCCGGCGGGCGGTGCCACGGTACCGGCTTCGACGCTCGCTCCCGCGTCGCGCAGGTCGTCGAGAAACCGCAGGAAACGCCCGAGGCCCTGGCGCTCGAACGTGCCGAAGCGGCGGGCGTGTTCGTGAAGCTGCAACAGGTTCGCCCGTCGCTGACGCCCTTCGCGGAGTCCCCCGACGTAGGCGAGATAGCCGCTCTCCTCGAAGACTTCCCAGAGCACGTCGGCCACCGGACGCCGCCGCATGCGTTCGCGCCAGCGGTGCAACAAGTCGTGAATGTCGGTCAGCCGTTGCCGCAGCACGTCGTCGGGGCCGTCCTTGATGTAAGCCCCAACCGCCGCGTGAAACGGCAGGCCACCGCCACGCTGTCGGGCGTGCGTTCTGATCTCGGCAAGCTGCGTGTCGGTCAGCGGCTCACCCAACAGGGGCGACCGCAGCACGGCGGCAAGGGGGATGTCCTGCTGCGCGTTATCCAGCAGGGCGAGCAGCGACAGGATGTCGCGAACCTCAAGCGCGTCGAACAACCCGCCCGCCAGGTCGGCGAACACGGGAATGCCCTGCCGGAGCAGCGATCGGACGAGCAGGCCCGCGTGTTGTTGGACCGATCGCATCAGGATGACGATGTCGGCGTAGGAGAAGCCGTCGTCCCTGAGTTTCTCGATCCGCCGGGCGATGACGTAGGCCTCTCGTTCGATCCGCTCCCAGTCGAAAGCGGCCGGCTCATTGTCGGAGTCGTCCTGCGAGTGGTTGTCGGGCTTCAGCACATCCAGAACATGCAGTTCCACCGCGGGACCGGAGCCGCCGGCGGCGTCCGCCCGGCCGGGTTTCAATCGGGCGTGTTCGTCATACGCGATGCGGCCGAGATCGGGCGCCATGAGCCTCTCAAAGAGCGCGTTGACGGCGTCGATCACGCGCTCGCGGCTGCGGAAGTTCTGGAGAAGGTCGATCGTGAGACCGGTCGTCTCTCGCGAGCCCGCCCCCCCGTCGCGTTTGAACTCGTCGAGGCGTTTGAGAAAGAGCCTCGGCTCGGCGAGGCGAAAGCGATAGATGCTCTGCTTGACATCACCGACGACGAAGAGGTTGTCCGCGCGGTCGGGGTCGTCCTCTCGGCTGACGCGCCGGATGATTTCGGCCTGCAACGGGTTGACGTCCTGGAACTCGTCGACAAGGACAAACTCGAAGGCGTCGCGAAGCCGGGCCGCCACGCCGTTGTCCTCGTTGCGGAGCAGATCGAGCATCTTGCGCTCCAGGTCCGCGAAGTCGAGCACGCCGAGATCGGCCTTGGCGAGCTGGTATTCCTTGCGAACCGCCTGGAGCAGCGTGATGAGTGTTCGGACGTGCGGCGCGATCCGCGCGACGCCCTCGGCCCAACACGCTGCCGTGAAGCCGCCGAACGCCTTCTGCAAGCCCCTCTTGAACAGCGTGTTCCGAATCTCCTGCAAGTGTCCCTGCGCGGCTTCAAAGCGCTGCTTGGCCTCGTCATCCAGGCTCGTAAACGCCTTGCCTCTCTTTGCGGGGATGCCGGGAAACTCGTACGCGCGCAACACGTCCCCACAGAGGTCGTCCAGCGCGGCCGCGCCGCGCTCCCGATCGAGACGGGCCGACCACGATTCCAGCGCGGCGTGGTATTCCGCCAGACAGTCGACGAATGGCCCGGGAGCGTCGAGGTCGGACGCCAGTACCTGCATCCTCCGCTGGACAATCTCGATCTGGCGCTTGAGCTCTGCGCCGAGCGTGTCGCGGAGCTGGTCCAGCCAGAACGCCGGCAGGGCGCGCGGCGAAGCCCCCTCGAAGCGCGCCAGGGTTTCGTCGAGCCACCGCGATCGATCCGGAAGCGACTCCAGAAAGGCGTCGATGCCCAGCACGAGTTTCCGGAGCGGTCGTTCGCTCGCTCCGCCGTAGGCGGCCAGCAGGTCCAGGAAACATTCCCCCCGCGCGTCGGCGCGCTGCGCGAAGGCATCGAAGACCCGCGCCGCGACCTCCTGCCGGAGCAGCGAGGCCTCGGCGCCGTCCAGCAGGCGGGCAGCCGGATCCAAATCCGCATGCGAGAACTCGCGTCTCAAGACACGCAGGCAGAACCCGTGAATCGTCGAGACTTGCGCGGTGTCCAACAGGACGATCTGGTATCGCAATCGGGTGTCCCGCGGCGAGTGTTCGAGCCGCTCATGCAGGGCCCGGCCGATCCGCTCGCGCATCTCGGCGGCGGCGGCTTCGGTGAAGGTCACGACCAGAAGTTGATCGATGTCGCAGGCGCGGATGTCCGCCGCCAGATGGGCGCAGCGTTCGGCGAGCACAGCCGTCTTTCCGCTGCCCGCCGCCGCCGAGACGAGGATGCTGCGGCCCGTCGTGCGGATCGCGCGGCGCTGCTGCTCGGTCCAGTGGATCTCAGACATCAGGCTCTCCGGCGTCCTCGGCCAGGCGGGCCAGCACCGCGCTCTGCGACATCGACTCCAGCGTGCGGGGCCGGCCCGTGATGTACTCGAATCGGCAGACGGCTTGATAGGGGCAGTAGGTGCAAGGCAGGTTGCCGTTCAACCGCGCGGGGCGAACCCCGATTTCCCCCCCGATCCAGGCCTCGGCCAGCTCGATCATCTTGTCGCGGACGTGCTCGAGCAGGCGCGGCAGCGCGCCGCCGGTGACCGCGTCCGATTTGTCCGGATCGCTCAACCCGCCGTCCTTCTTGCGCGCGACGGTAAAGACGGCGCTCCGTTGCCCGGGCTGGATCGGGTCGAGCCGGTCGATCCAGTCGAAATCGACCACACCCCGGGGCTTGAAACCGTCCAGCGCGCGGTCGGGGTCTTCTTCCACTTCATCCGGATGATCCACACTGTGGAAGTCGGCGAGCAGCGGCAGGTAGAACGCCCCACCGGGAATGATCCGGATGCCGTCCTTCTCGGTGAATCGCTCGCGAATCACGAGAAGATAGGCGAGCAGTTGCAATGCAAGACCGTGGTAGACCTCGTCGAGCCTGAGCCGTTGCCGGGCCGACCGCTTGTAGTCAAACACGACGGCGAGGAAGGCGTCGTCGGCCTGCAAGAGATCGAGTCGGTCGATCTTGCCGCGAACACGAACCGTCGCGCCGCTCGGCGTCGTGAGCTCAATCGCGGGCAAGGCATCGTCGCGCGCATCATCAAACCATCGTTCGGTCCACTCGGGCCGGAGCCGCGTTTGTCCAAGCGTGGCGCGCTGGCCTTCCACGGAAGCGCTCAGTTCGGCCCCGCCCCGCCAGCGAACCATCTTGCGCTGGCCCTCGGACCAGTTGAGCTCCTCCGCGTAGGTCGGAATCACCTGGTCGCACAACCGATTCAGTCGATTCGCAATCTCTGCGGGAGACAGGTCCGCCAGGCGAACGCCGGTCTCGATGGTCTCGTTGACGAATTGTTCGAGAATGCGATGGTAGAGGCTGCCGAGCTGCACGGGGGCCGGCTCCCGGTCGGCCCGCTCGCTGAGCTTCAGACCGTACGCGGCAAAGTGCCTGAACGGACACTGCGCGAAGGTCTCGAGGCGCGTGACACTCGTGTGATACGGCGGCGGCCACACCGCGGCGGCCGCGGCCGGTGTCAGCGCGGCCGCGCGGGCTTCACGCAAACCGGACAGCGCGCGGCCGACAGCCGATCGCAGGTGATTCGGCCCGCCGGTGCGACACCATTCGTAAAGTGTCAGCCACGGCGTCGCGGCCGTGGCGCCGCCCTCCGCGTGTGCCCACTCGCGGAGCGCCAGGGCGAGACCGGCCGCCAGTTCGCCCGACGTGCCGACGGTCTGCGGGCCTTCCGTTTCAACATGCTCAATCGGCACCTCCGGCAGCGCCGCCCGAAGCGCGGCCCAATAGGGCGAGGGTTTGACCGGGCGGCCCGTTTCATCGCTCGCAGGATAGCTGACCCAGAGGCATTCGCTCGGCCGCGTCACGGCGATGTAGGCCAGCAGGCGTTCGTCGAAGAGCTGCTGCCGTCGGGTCCGTCCGAGCGGCGTCCGGTGGGCTTCGAGAAACGCGCGTTCCGCGTCGCCCAGGATCGAGTCATCGCTGCTTCGCGCCGGAAACGCGCCGTCGGAGAAGCCGAGCACGAACACGGCGCGAACGGCAGGGTGCCGGCTGCGTTCGACCGATCCGACGAGCACCTGATCCAGTGTGGCGGGAACGAGGCCGAGCGTGAAGTCGGCCAGACCCGACTCGACGACCGCGCGAAACTGCCGCGGGGTCATCGGGGCGTCGCCGAGAGCGTCGACCAGTTCGTCCAACAACCCGATCAGATCGTTCCAGACGTGTTCGTGTTCGGCGGCCTCGTCCAAGTCGCCGCGCGCCTCCGCTTCATCCGACCAGCGCTGAAGTTGTTCGGGAACGAAGAGACGCCGCAACAGGCCGTGGAGTCGCTCGACCCACACGCGACCCTTGGGCCGGCCGCGCCGCTTCGTCCACCACTCGCCGAGCCGCTCGCGGAGCGAACCCCGCGCGGCTTCAACCTCAGCCAGCGCGGCGCGCATGGCGGGCGTCGGCTCCTCGCCATCACGGAGGGGAACCACGGGAAGCACCCACTCGGACTGCCATGCCTCCGGCGTCCACAGTCCGTAGGCCAGGGCGTAGTTCTCGACCGCGTCGACCGCCGTGTCCGTCAAACCCGTCAGGCCGCTCTTGAGCAGCGCGGTCATCGCCTCGCCAAACGGCACCCCGCCGATCAAGCCCAGCGCGCCGCGCACCGCCTGCACAAGCGGGTGGTGGTAGGTCGGACGCCGGCGGTCAATGAAGAACGGAATGTCGTGTCGCCGCAGGCTTGCCGACAGCAGATCGTGGTACTGTGACAAGTCACGGACGACGATCGCGATGTCTCGATAGCGGAGCGGGTGATCCGCGCGCTGCACGAGATCGACCATTGCGCGGACGGCGGCGTCCACTTCCCCGCGACGGTCCGGCGCCCGGACCAGGCGCACCGGCGCATCTGGGCACGGCGCGGGTGCGGCCCGCTCCTCCTCGGTCGCGGCCGGGCAAAAAAAGAAACGCCGCTCGAGTTCGGCGAGACGCGGCGAACCCGCAAACCGCGGCGGAACGGCATCGGTCAGCTTGATCGTGGGTTCGATCGAGAGGCCGGCCTCGATCAATGTCCGAGCCAGAGACGTCCACGTGTGTTCGGTCCGGGCAAAGAGCGACAGATCGTCCTCCGGCGCGTCGAGGTCTTTCCCCTTGCCCCGAGTGGGGTCGAGCAACAAGGCGATATCGATGTGCGCCGCCACCTGCCCCAGCGCCGCGAGCATGCGCGCCTGCTGTCGGGTCAATCCGGCGAAGCCGTCCACCCAGACGCGGGCGCCGCGGAGCCACGAAACGCCGGCCAACCGTGCCCGCGCCAGATCGAGCACGCCTTCCGGATCGACGCGATCGTCCCCGAGATAGTCCAGATAGGCACGATAGATCAGCGCAATGTCGTGCAGCCGGTCGGCACTCGGGTGGCGATCTTCCACGGCGGCCGCGGCCGACTCGCCGAGTTGATCGACGGTGACGGCCTCTTGCAGCAGCTCGGCCACGTCCTGGGCGATCCGGCGGATGAAGCCGGTACGTTCGGCGACCTTGTCGAACTCGCGCAGATCGGCGCGATGCTTCGAGACCAGATACC
>JBHHUY010000067.1:0-13145 GCA_046753965.1 Phycisphaerae bacterium | reverse complement strand
AGGCCCGGGCGATAGATCAGATAGGCCTTCTCTTCGATCTCCGACGGCGCCTTCGACCCCTTCCACCGTCGCCGAGAGCGCCATGCTCCCTTCCATCAGAAGCGGCGCGAAGACCGGCCCGACCGCGACGGGAAGGATGGGGAAGCGCTCGCGAAGCCGATGCAGATCGACCATCACCGCGAGTTGATTCGGTTCGTCCAGGCCCGCAGGTTCTCGCCGGTCATCCCGCATGGCGCCTCATCTTTTCTGCCTCAAGTCAAACACCACGCGCGTGCCTTCGAGACGTTCGTGAAACCTTCGGCGAAGCTCGGCCAGGGCCTCGCCGCGGGCAATCGCATCGCGAACCGGCAGGATGAACAGGGCATGTGAGTCGGACCGATCAATCACGCGAGCGAAATCGCGCTCGACGTCAAAGGCGCGATCGAGATAGTAGGCCCACTGCGGGGGAACCAGGTTGCGAAACCGGTAGCCGCCGCGCTGCTCGGTCCGGACAGGGTCTTGATACACCAGGAGCCGGTCGCCTGTTTTCGTCCGCTCATGTATCGCCCGCCAGGTGCTCACCTCGATCTCGGGGCGCGACGTGCGCGCGAAGTAGTCCCGCGTGCGGGCCAGCTCCAGACCGCCTGTGACGAGAAGCACCGACCCGACCGCACCGAGACGGAGCAGTCGGCGCCCGGCGCCGCGGACCACGCTCGTCGCGGCCCATCCACCCAGGTGAATCAATGCATCGGCCGCAAGGATGGCCGCCGCGGGGCCGAGATAGAACAGCCAGTAGTTGTGCCGCTCAAACTGCCGCCAGAAGATCGCCAGCCAGAGCAGGCCCGTCATCGAGATCAACATCAGGCCGGCCCGCGCCGCCCGGCCGCGCGCGTCTTCGGCCGATGGCGCGGCGACACGACCGCGACGGCATCGCCGGACCCACGCGACCGCGCCAATGGCCGCGAGCAGCGCGACGGGCCGGGTGAGGTTCTCGATCACGTAGGTCCACACCGTCCCCGGCGCCGCGGCGTCCCGCTCAAGCACATCGCCCGCGGCCCGGCCGGCGCGCGAGGAGAAAATCGCCGCCAGATCGCCCCATGTTCCATTTAGACCCTCGTATACAATAAACGAAACCATGCCGGCCGTCGCGGCGGCCGGGATGACAAGGGTCGCCGCCAGCGCCCGGCCGCCGATGCGACCCCGGCGGAATTGCACAACACCCCAGACGCCCGACAGCGCGACGAAGAGGACGACAACCCAGTCGACCCAGATGCCGAAGCTCAGCGCGAGGGCCCAACCCAGCCAGGCCGCCGCCCGCCGCCGCGGCGCGGCAGCGGAATCGACGGCCACCGCCCATGTCGCCGCGCCGGCGAGCATCGAGAACAGGCAGACCGCCTCGTGGTTCACCATCCGCCCGAAGTAGACCGACATCGGCATCAGCGCATAGATCAGGCCGCAGAGGAGGGCCGCGGGCCTGCCCACCGCGCGCTCGACAAGCGAAACGAGCAGGACCAGCGAACCGAGCGACGCGGCGATCGGCACGAGGCGGGCGACCGATTCCGACTCACCGAAGAACTTGAACGCTGCCGCCACCAGCCAGACGAGCCCCGGCGGATGAGTCGCGTAGATCGAGTACTCCTCCGGGGGCGGTACGGTGGCGCCGACCGCGACGACGGGCATGCCGTGATGCAGGGACAGCGGATAACGCAGCAGATTCCGCGCCAACTGGGAGAAAAACGCCCCGTTCCAGTCGTGCATCCCCACCCACGGCTCAAACGCGTCCCGCGTCAGGCCAACACCATACAGGAGCAGTAGGGCAAGCATCGCCGGAGCCAACCTGCCGTGCCGGGCGCCCGTGCCGGCCGCATGACTCGGTCGAGCCGCGGACGGTTCCCCGTGAGCTTGCCCTGGGTCTTGCACGCGCGGCTCCTGCGGATTCGTCGATGTCGTTACAAGTTCGCCGGCGGCCGCAGCGTGCCCATCGGCGAGGCCAGAAACCGGCGATGACAGGCCGGGCACAAATCATAGCGCAGCGCTCGATAGACCTGATCCTCGATGTCGTCCGGCGAGTGTGTTTCCAGATCGTCCAGCACCCGCCGGATTGCCTCGGCGTGGTCGCGCTCCAGGTCCTGCCGCGTGAACTCCAACTGCCCGGCCGCGGCGAACGCCTCGATCCTGACGATGAAATGGTTCGATCCGTCCCGCTCCAGATCCAACCCGCACCCGTCGCAGCGATAGCGAATCACGATGGATCGGCCCCTTCCTCGTCCGGCCGATCGCCGCCCGGCGCGATCGAGACCAGCTTCTCCAACACGCCCGAGGCCGCGCCGCTGTCGAGCGCATCCGCCGAACGCCGAACGCCCTCGGCCCAGTCCGCCGCCACGCCGGCCACGATCAGCGCGGCCGCCGCGTTCAAGACCGTGTGGTCTCTGCGCGGGCCTGGCTCTCCCTCCAGGATCGCTCGGATCGCCGCGGCGCTTTCGGTCGGACTGTCGATCCGCAGCGCACCCAACGAGCCCGGCGCAAGCCCTGCCTCCTCCGGCGAAACGACGCGTTGCGAACAATTGCCGTCGCGCAGCTCCACATAACGGCTCGGCCCGGTGATCGTGAAGTCGCACAAGCCGTCGTGTCCGCACACGACCAGCGCGTGGACCGTGCCGAGTTCTCGAAGCGCTTCGGCGATGGTTTCGATCAATTCCACACGCGGAACGCCGACGATCTGTCGCGTCACAAAGGCCGGATTGGTCAAGGGGCCGAGCAGATTGAAGATCGTCCGCCGGCCGATCGACCGGCGAACCGAGGCTACGTGTTTCATCGCCGGGTGCAGCTTCGCCGCGAAGAGAAAGCCGATGCCCGCCTCGCGAATGCACCGCTCAACCACGGCAGGCGGCGCGTCGATATCGACCCCCAGCGCGCGGAGCACCTCGGCCGAGCCGCTCTTCCGCGAATTCGACCGGTTGCCGTGCTTGGCCACCGTCGCGCCCGCGCCCGCGGCGACCAACGCCGCCGCGGTCGACACGTTGAACGTGCTGATGCCGTCGCCGCCTGTGCCGCAGGTATCGATCGCGTCGGGCACGTCGCAGTCGATCCGCGTGACGTGCCGCCGCATCGCCTCGGCCGCGCCGACGATCTCTTCGACCGTCTCGCCCTTGTCCGACAGCGCCGTCAAGTATCGCGCCAAACGATCCTCGGCCAGACGCCCGTCCATGATCGCATCCACCAGCGAGGCGGTCTGTTCGCGCGTCAGATGCCGCCCTTCGCAGACGCGGTCGATCCACTGGTCAATGGGGGCGATCATCATGGCTGGAAGCCGGTGCCACGGCCTTCTTCGCGAGGCGCGACGAAGGCATACAGGGTGAACGCATGAACCTGTCGTTATCCTACCCACTCCGCGCCGGCGTTTCGAGCACGCCGCTACGGGCGGGATTGACCCAACAGAGGCCGCGGCGGATAATCGCACACGAAGCTGCTCTCCAGCCCCTGTGGGTGCACTGCCTGGAAAGCGTGGCGGTCCATGGCGGTTCCAATCCTCATCGACACGGACATGGCCTGCGACGACGCGGTCGCCCTCGCGCTGGCAATCGCCTCGCCCGTGCTGGATGTCCGCGCCGTGGTCTCTGTCGGTGGGGTCGTCGACGCGGCGCAGGCACTCGAGAACATCCGCCGCCTGCTCGACGCGCTCGACCCGACGACGATGCCGCTCACCGGAAAAGGAATGGACGCGCCGTCGCCCGGCGGCGCCGATCGTCGGGACCGATTCGGCGAAGACGGCATGGGCGACTGGAACCACCCCGCGCGCCGCAGCCTCGAATCCGTCGACTTTCGAGAAGCCTACGAGCACGCGATCCGATCGGCCGGCCGGTCGCTCAACATCCTGACCCTTGGCCCGCTGACAAACCTCGCCGCGATGATCGCCGAGGCGCCGGACCTGATCAGGTCCGTCGAGCGGATTCACCTGTCGGGCGGAGCCGTCTGGGCGCAGGGCAACGCCGCTCCGCACGCGGAGTTCAACTTCCATCGCAATCCCGAGGCCGCGAAGACCGTCCTCTCCTCCGGCCTGCCGATCACCGTCGCGCCGCTGGACGTGGGGGCCTTCGTGTGTCTCGACCAATCGCACGTCGCCCACCTGGCGGCGAGCCAGTACGCGGCCGGCCGCATTTCGGCGACAATGCTCGACCACCTGTTAAACCAGGAAGGCGAGCCGGCCCGCGGCAAGACGATTGTTCCCGCCGCCGTCGCGACCGGCGGCCTGATCTGGCCCGATCTGTTTCTCAAGACACGCATGCGGTTGGAGGTGACCACCACTGGAGAGCAGGCCGGTCGTTCTAAACCCGCCCTGGGAGGAGACAAGAACCAACACGTGGACCTGCTCACCGCCGTCAACGCCGTGGACTTCCTTGAAAACCTGCTAGAATCTCTCTGCCACGAAGCCTTCACCGTTTGATGAGCACCGTGAGCGCAAAGACCGCAACCAACCCGGCGAGGGGTATGAAATGAAGCGCTATCGCATCGACATTGGCGGAATGACCTGCGCGCACTGCGTGAAGACCGTCACTCGCGCACTGGAAGACATCGAAGGCGTTCAGGATTGCGGCGTGGACCTCGACTCAAGCACGGCGGATGTAACAATCGACGAGTCCCACGTCAACTTCGCGCGCCTGGTCCAGGCGATCACAACCGCCGGTTTTCTCATCGGAGGCTTTCGCGCGATGGACGACACATCGCCGAAGCCGTGAACAAGTCCCCGATGCCCAGGGAAACCCATCTCCGCATCATCGGCATGACCTGCGGCGCCTGCGCGCATCGCGTGGAGCAGGCCCTCCGCGCCGTCGACGGCGTCTCCGAGGCGACCGTCAACTTGATGAACGAATCCGCCGTCGTCCGAAGCGACGACGATGGAGAATCGCGCGACGCGCTGCTCGCCGCCGTCCGCGGCGCCGGCTACGACGCCGAAGTAATGGCCGGCGGCCGGGAACTGCTCGACCGATTCGCCGACGACGCCGAACAACGCGAAACACTGCGCCGACACCGACAGGCACTGGTCCAGGCCGTCGGGCTCGCCCTGCCGATCATCGCCCTGCAATACACAATGCCGATCCTGTGGGGGCCGACGCCGGAGCGACAAATCGCCGGCCGCCTGCTCCAACTCCTCCTGCTCATCATGCTCGCGGTCAGCCCCGCCGGCGGGCCGATCCTCGCCGGCGGCCTGCGGGCCCTCTGGCATCGCGTCGGCAACATGGACCTGCTCATCACGATGGGCGTCGGTGTCGCCCTGATCAGCAGCCTCTACGGCATCTTCGTCGCCCGAAGAAACGACTTCATCCACCTGCACGCCGCCGCCATGATCCTCGCGCTCGTCTGCGTCGGGCGCTATCTCGAAGTGCGGGCCAAGACCCGCGCTTCCCGTGCGATGACCCGCCTCGCCGAACGCGCGCCGCGGAGCGCCCTGGTCCGGCGCGGAGAGGAATGGACCTCCACACCCATCGATCGGATCGAGCCGGGAGACCACATCCGCGTCCCGCCGCACGAGACGATCCCCGTAGACGGCGAGGTCATCGAAGGCGACGCCGCGATCGACGAACGCCTCATGACCGGCGAACCGATGCCGGTCCACCGCGCCATCGGCGACACCGTGCTCGGCGGGACCGTCGTCACCGAAGGGATGCTCGTCCTCCGCGCCACGCAGGTCGGCAGCCGATCGGCCGTGGGTCGGATCATGCGGTTGGTCCAGCAGGCCCAGGCCAGCCGGACGGACATGCAGCGGCTGGCCGACCGAATCGCGGCCGTCTTCACACCGGCCATCATCATCACTGCTGCGGCTGTCTTCGTCGGGTGGATCACCATTCCAGGCACGGCGGATACGGCGGCGGCCGCGCGCTGCGCGATCGCCGTGCTCGTGGTCGCCTGCCCCTGCGCACTCGGCTTGGCGACGCCGACCGTCGTGCTCGTGGCTTCCGGCCTGGCGGCGCTGCGCGGCATTCTTGTCAGGGATGCCGCGACCCTGGAGGCGATGGGACAGATCGACACCGTCGTCTGGGACAAGACCGGCACGCTCACCGGCGGGACGCCGGCCGTACAATCACTCGCGTGCGCCGACCCGTGGAAACCGCGCGACGTGCTCAGCCTGGCGGCCGGCGCGGAACAGTTCTCCAACCATCCGCTCGCCAAGGCGATCGTCGCCTACGCGCGCCGCGAGGATGTGTCAATCGAAACTCCGGACGCGTTTGAACCGGTCGTCGGCGCCGGCGTCAAGGCCACGATGAGAGATCGAACGGTCCTCGTCGGCAAGCCGTCTTTTCTGAAAGAGCACGGTATCGACGTCGAACAGTTCTCGGTGGCACGCGCGCCCGACAGACTCGAAGACGAATCGCAACAGGCCGCGGCGCAGACACGGGTCGTTGTCGCCATCGGCGGCGCGGCGGCGGGTGTCTTCCATCTCGCCGATCCGATCCGCCCGTCTTCGCGCGACGCCGTCGCGCGACTGCGGCGACTGGGGATCGAGAGCAAGATGCTCACCGGCGACACCCTGCCGGTCGCACGGGCCGTGGCGACACAAGTCGGGATCGACGAGGCCGACATCCATGCCGAAGCGACGCCGGACGACAAGGTCCGCTGGGTTTCCCGGCTCCGCTCGGGTTCGACGCCGCGCCGCGTGGCCATGATCGGCGACGGTGTGAACGACGCGGCGGCCCTCGCCGCGGCGACGGTCGGCGTCGCCTTCGCCTCCGGCGCTCAGGCCGCCTGCGACGCCGCCGGCATCCAACTCGTCGGCTCCACCCCGCACCTGGTCGCCGATGCAGTCAAGCTGGCCCGCGCCGGTGTCCGGGTCATCCGACAGAATCTCTTCTGGGCTTTCATCTACAATGTCCTGATGATTCCGCTCGCGGCCGCCGGCGTCCTTCCGCCCGCCCTCGCGGCCGGCGCGATGATGCTGAGCTCGCTGACCGTCGTCACCAACGCCCTGCGACTGCCGCGCGTCGCGCGGCTGGATCACACCGACCCCGAGGCCGTCCGCGGAAAAGGAGCCGACGCGTGAAACAGCTTCGAGACCTCTCCTTGTTCGACCCGGCCCTGCGCGGCGCGGTGCTGACGGTCGGCAACTTCGACGGCGTCCATCTCGGCCACCGAAGGATCCTGCGGACCGCCCGCGCCCTGGCAAACGTCTCCAGCGCGGCCGTCATCGCCATGACGTTCGATCCGCATCCCCTCGCCGTGCTCACGCCGGATCACGCCCCGGCCCGCCTCTCGCCCTGGGAAGAGAAGGTCAACCTTCTCGCGGCCGCGGGCGCCGATGTCGTCGTGCGCCTGAAGACCGACCGCGCGCTGCTGTCGCTCGCGCCGGAGACGTTCATTCAGGAACTCCTCATCCGGCAGATTCACCCCTCGTACATCGTCGAAGGCCCGGACTTCGCGTTCGGAAAGAATCGAACCGGCAACGTGGACACACTTCGTCGGGCCTCGGCCAAAGGCGGATTCCAGGTCCACATCGTCGAACCCTATCGCCTGAATCTCGGTGACGGCGGACAGGTCACCGTCTCCAGCACCCTCATCCGCCGTTGCCTCGCCCGCGGCCGGGTCGCCCAGGCGGCGGCCTGTCTTGGCCGACCCTATGCCCTGATCGGCGAGGTCGTCCGCGGCGCGGGCGACGGCCGAAAGCTGGGCTATCCCACGATCAACTTGAATCTCGGCGAACAGCTCATCCCCGCCGAAGGCGTCTACGCCGGCCGCGTGCACCCGGCGCCATGCACCACCGAGGCGCCCCCGCCCGGCGACCGTTCCACCGAATCAAACGACGAGCCGCAGGCTTCAGCCCGCGCGGCGCCGAGAATCGCGCGCGATCCGAACGCGCCAGCGCCTGCGGATACCCGCACCGCCGCCGTCAGCATCGGCCGACGACCAACCCTCGGCGGCGAAAGCCTCGTCGTGGAAGCGTTCATCCTGGATGCAACGGGCGACTGGTACGGCCGGCGCGTCCGCCTGGAACTGATCGACTTCGTTCGACACCAAGAGAGATTCGACAACCGAGAGACACTGACCGCCCAGATCGCAAGAGACATCGAAACCGTGCGCCGAATCGCGAGGGAGAATACTACATAGCGACGTGACCATGAGGCAGACAGAATCTGAGAAACCAGTCGAGCATAACATGAGCAATCATCGGATTGAACCTGATGACCGGCCTTGCTGTTTGGCGGATCACACGTTCACCTTATTCCCGCCGGATGCCTGAGGCGCGGGCCTTGTGCCGTTCACAAAACCTCGTGAGGTTGATGTCATGCCCCGCGACTACGCCACACTCGAAAGCCGGATTCAACCGGGCGACGACCGCGCGCGGCAAATGGAATCCTTCGTCGAGACGGTCTGGCCGGCCCTGCGCGACACCGGCGTGTCCTGGATCGGGTTCTACCTGCACGAATCCGGCGACGCCCTCGTACTCGGGCCGCGCCGGGACAAGCCGGCCTGCTCGCCGATCGCTCTGCACGGCGCCTGCGGCCGCGCGCTGACGACGCGCCGGCCACTCGTCGTTCACGATGTCGCGGATCTGGGCGAGGAATACATCGCGTGCGATCCGCGCGACCGATCGGAACTGGTGATTCCGCTGTTCGATGAATCGGGGCGCTGCTGGGGTGTGCTCGACGTCGACAGCCACGCCGTCGGCGCGTTCGACGACACCGACGTCGCCGGCTTCCAACGCCTCCTCCTCAAGGCCGGTCTCACCGCGCGCGAACCGGAATAAGGGCCCGCACGACAACAAGCTGCGCAATTGATAAACCCAAACTGAGTGGTTTGTACTCGATTTGCAATACAGTATTGGCGAGCCGCGAGCTTCACCTCGCGCGGCCGTTTGATGCACAGCAACGCCGACCATGGCTCGAAAGGCCGCGCGGACCGAAGTCCGGGCTCTTTTTTCGCGGAAATCGGCCAGTTTGAGTCATGTAATCTTGAGTTCGAGCGGGGGGGCGGCCTCGGCGTTTCGCATGCTGACCTGCGCCGCGATGTTTCGCACGAACGACATGATCGCCTCGCGCGTCGTCGCGTCGCCGCCCTCAAAGTTGTCCAGCGGCGTGCCCGAATCACCCGAAACGCGAATGTTCACATTAATCGGCACCTCACCGAGGAACGGAACATCAATGTGCTCGGCGGCCTTCCGCGCGCCGCCGCGGCCGAACAGGTCGTATTCCTTGCCCGTGTCCGGCGCGCGAAAATAACTCATGTTCTCGACGATCCCGAGAATGTGCACATTGAGCTGTTGATACATCCGAAGCGCCTTGATCGCGTCCAACAGCGCGACTTCCTGCGGCGTGCAGACGATCACCGCGCCGGTCATCGGCAACGATTGCGAAAGCGTCAGCGGAACATCGCCCGTCCCCGGCGGCAGGTCGATGATGAGATAGTCGAGTTCGCCCCAGTCCACCTGGCTGAGAAACTGCTGGATCACCCCGTGGACCATCGGCCCGCGCCAGACGACCGCCCGCTCCGGCTCGACCATGAACCCGATCGACATGACCTTCAGGCCGTGCGCTTCGATCGGCAGGATCTTCTCGCCGCGAACGCCGGGCTTCTCGTTTTCAAGACCGATCATCTTCGGAATCGACGGCCCGTAGACGTCCGCGTCCAGCAACCCGACCGTCGCGCCCTCGCGCTGAAGGCCCATGGCCGTCAGCAGGGCGATGGTGGACTTGCCCACGCCGCCCTTGCCCGCGCCGATCGCGATCGAGTTCTTCACACCCGGGATGTACATCTGCGACTGCGGCGTCTGCCGGACCTGGGCACTCCACGTGATCTCGACTTGGCGAACCCCCAGCTTGCCGAGTTCCTTCTCCACATCGGCCTTGATCGCATCCTTGAGCGGACAGGCCGGCGTCGTCAATTCAATCTCCAGCCGGACGCGATCCGCCTCGATCTCGACGCCACGGATCATGTTCAAGGCCACGAGGTCCTTGTCCAGCTCGGGATCTCGCACGTTTCGAAGGGCCTCGAGCACCTGCGATTTGGTGACACCCATGCGTGTTTCGCTTTCCGATTGAATGGACCAATGGAACCGATCGCACCTGCGACGACGTGGGAGAATATAGCCGCCGCCCCGGGTGCTTTCAAAAGGGCGGCTGCAATCTCGCCCCGGCCGGCCGGTTTCCGGCCCGTGCCGGACGCGGCGATCGAGCCGTGATAAGCGTGCGCCCTGAAAGTCCTGCGGCCACGGGCGGGACGCCCGTGCCACAATGGTTTCGTGACGCGCTCCGAGAGGAGTCCGGACGCGCCCCTATTCCACGGCGCCGCGCCGACGCCAAGTGCCCAGGTCGCGAAGTTCGCCGACCAGATTCGCAAACTGCTCGAACGTAAGCGATTGCTGCCCGTCCGACAGCGCCTGCTCGGGCTCCGGATGCACCTCCACCATCACGCCGTCGGCGCCGGCCACCACCGAAGCGTTCGCCATCGGCGGCACGGCCCAACTGATGCCGACGCCGTGCGACGGATCGGCGATCACCGGCAGATGCGTCAGACGCTTCATCAGCACCACCGCGGAAAGATCAAACGTGTTTCGAGTCATCGTCTCGAAGGTGCGAATGCCCCGCTCGCAGAGCATGACCTGATAGTTGCCCAACGAGAGCAGGTACTCCGCAGCCATGAACAGCTCCTTCAACGTGGCGCTCATGCCGCGCTTGAGCAGAACCGGCTTTCGCAATCGTCCGCAGGCTTCAAGAAGCGTGAAGTTCTGCATATTCCGCGCCCCGATCTGGAGCACGTCGGCCGCCTCGGCCACCTCGGGGAGGGTGACGGAGTCTTTCACCTCGGTGACGATGCGCAGGTCGAACTGCTCGCCGGCCTCCTTGAGCAGGGCAAGCCCCTCCTGCTTCATGCCCTGGAAGGCATAGGGCGAGGTCCGCGGCTTGAACGCCCCGCCCCGGAGCAGCTTGACGCCGCTCTTGGCCACCGCCTCGGCCGTCCGGAAGAGCTGATCTCGCGACTCCACCGAACAGGGCCCGGCGATGATTCGCAAACCACCGTCGCCCACCTTCACGCCCCGAATGTCCACCACCGTCGACTCCGGCTTCACCTCACAACTGACCAGCTTGTACGGCTTCGAAACCGGGACACATTCCGAAACCCCCGTCAGGTGCATGAACTGTTCCGGCGAAAGGGCGCCCTGGTTCCCGGTGATACCAATCGCCACGCGGATCGAGCCCGGAATCTCGTGCGGTGTATAGCCCAGGTCCGTCACACGCGCGCACACCGCTTCGATCTGCTCCCGCGTCGCGCCCTGTTGCATCAGAATCAGCATCGAGAAACCTCAATCCGGACCGGACCAGCGCCCGATCTCCGCCGAATGCCGGTTGGTCGCCGGCGTCTTCTCGCCCGCGCTCGGTTGACTCAAACCACGATGCTCGGCATACCGTGTCAAGTACTCCACCAGAAGACGTTCCTTGCCGGCGGCGTCGAGCCCGTAGCGACGCTCCAGCTCCTCCAAGGCCTGCCGGAGTGAATAACCGCAGTGGCGCATCCGATAAGCCGCCAAGACCGCGTTGGATCGCTGCTTGCCCGCCTGGCAATGAAAATAGATCGGCCAGTCCGACCGACGGCTGAGCGCGTCGGCGGCACGATCAAGCACCGACCAGTCATCCACGCATCCGTTGCCCGGCATTGGAAACCGGAGCACCCGCAGGTGCAGCTCGGCGGCGGCGGCCAGCATCTCACGCTCGGCCGGCTTTTCGGTCCGCCCGGTCAGACTGACGATCGTCCGAACCCGCTCCCGACCGGCCAGCCCGCGAATCTGGGCCGCCGAGGGATATCCGCCTCGGTACAGCCCGCCCGGCACCACAACTGCGAAGCGCCGCGGATAGGCCCGCAGTCGCGTGACGACCGCCGTGACTTCCGGCGGAATCAGGAGCACCAATGCGAGAAGCAGTGTTCGGCGCATGCGGTCGGGTTCGTCCAGTAGGTGGGCTCGCCGCCTCGGCCCCGGAGGCTTACGCCCGCGCGGTCGTGGGCGCGTCCACGGAGTTGATATAGTTGATCATCTGCCGCAACCGGCCGTGCGAGCGCCGGTCAAACTGGAGCACCAGCCGGGGCTTGTCTGCGGCTTCGCCGTTCTCTTCCGGCAGGGCGGCCGACTCTTCGATCGTGCCCGACTCGATGATATCCGAGTAATCCTTCTGGAGCTGCGGCAACACACCCTCCGGGAGCGGCGAGTTGAGCCGAATGACCAGCTTGTCCTTGACGTACCGCGACGAATCATACCGGCGATAAAACTGGAGGATCTCCTGCACCGCCTCCTCGACGTCATCCGTCACTGTGATCAGATGCATGTCCTCTTCGCTGATCATGTTGTTGTGGAGCAGCTCCGCCTTGACATAGGTCCGCCAGTGCTGCCAGTAGGTGCCGCCCGGCGCGTCGATCAGGATGATCGGCACCATCGACGCCTTGCCCGTCTGGACGAGCGTCAACACCTCGAATCCCTCGTCCTGGGTTCCGAACCCGCCCGGCAACAACGCAACCGCCTTCGCCTCCTTGGTGAACATCAGCTTGCGCGTGAAGAAGTACTTGAAATTCACAAGCTTCTTGTCGCCCTCGATGATGTCGTTGGTTCGCTGCTCGAACGGCAGGCGGATCGCCACACCAAAGCTGGCTTCCTTCCCGGCGCCGCCGTGACCGGCCTTCATGATGCCGTCGCCCGCGCCGGTGATGACCATCCAGTTCTCCTGACGCATCCGTTCGGCGAACTTCACGGCCTGAAGATACTCGGGATGATCCTCCGGCGTGCGGCTCGACCCGAAGATGGAGACCTTGGGAATGTGCTCATAGGGCGCGAAGGTCTTGAACGCGTACCGAAGTTCCGCCAGCGCCTTGTCGCACAGCTTCGCGTCGCCCCGGCTCGTCCCGTCTCGAGACATTCGGCAGACCGTCCTGAGCATGTTCGCGTAGATATCCGCCTCGCTGCCCGGTGCGAATTTGTCCACAAACTCCTGAATCGCGGCGTCGCGCGCCGCGCGTTCCGATTCCGTCAAGGGTGCGTTACACATCAATGCTGTCTTTCCCAATAACCTGATTCCACTTCAATCTGTCTTAATCTCCGAATCCCTTAGTATAGCACGCCGGGCCGCCCGGGACAAAACCCCCGTCGCCGGCCGCGGGCAGCACTTCAACGAGCCGCGAGCTTCAGCTCGCGC
>JBHHUY010000066.1:0-13168 GCA_046753965.1 Phycisphaerae bacterium | reverse complement strand
GCATGGACGTCCCGCCCGTGCCCGCACCGCCGAGACGGCGGTGCCACAGGACTCTTAGGACACACACTTAGTCTGAGAATCCTACTTCGGCTTCGAGGGACAGGCGGCCTGGCCGTGTTTGGCCAGATACTGCTGGTGATATTCCTCGGCTCGATGGAAGGTCGATGCCGGCGTGATCTCCGTGACGATCGGCGAGGCGAAGCGCCGCGATCGCGCCTGCGCCTCCTTCGAGGCCTCCGCGGCGGCCCGCTGTTCCTCGTTGTGATGGAAGACGGCGGAACGGTACTGCGACCCGACGTCCGGCCCCTGTCGGTTCAAACTGGTCGGATCATGGCACTTCCAGAACACGTTAAGCAGCTCGGCGTAGGACACTTTCGCCGGATCGAACACGACCTGCACGGCCTCGGCATGACCGGTCCGGCCTGTGCAAACCTGTTCGTACGTCGGGTCCGACACCGTGCCGCCGATGTACCCGACGGTCGTTGCGACAACGCCCGGCACCTCTGCGAACGCGGCCTCGACACCCCAGAAGCAACCGGCCGCAAACGTGGCTTTTTCGGTCTCCATGGATTCTCCAACGGGAGGGCAGGGCCCCCGCGTTCCCTCGCCCCGCGGGGATATGGAGATTCTTGGCGCGCCGGCGGCCGACCGCAACCACCGACCCGGCGGATTCGCGAGCCTCCGAGCCGACGCGCCGTGTTTCCACGGGAGCCGGCTCGGATACAATCGGTCCGCGCGGTTCTGCCCGCCGGAGCGGGCCGATCCCGAAGAGACCGCTTCGCACGCCTGTGGTGACCCGACGCATCATGCCCACATCGGAAACCCGCCCCATCATCGGCCTGGAGATCCACGTCCAACTCCTGACGCGGACGAAGCTGTTCTGTTCCTGCGAGGTCGCATTCGCCGCGCCGCCCAACAGCCGGGTCTGCCCGGTCTGCATGGGCCTGCCGGGCGCCCTGCCGGTTCTGAATCGAAAGGCCTTCGAGTATGCCCTCGCGGCGGGCCTCGCTCTGAACTGCGAAATCGCCCGTTTCACGAAGTGGGATCGCAAGAGCTACTACTACCCCGATTTGCCGAAGAATTACCAGATCAGCCAGTACGACCTGCCGCTGGCCGGACCGGGCTGCTTTGAAATCCCGCTGCCCGACGGTCGGCTCAAGTCGATCGGCATCCTTCGCGCGCACCTCGAAGAAGACGCGGGCAAGAACCTGCACGAGGGCCTGGACCACACCCGCGTCGATCTGAATCGGTCCGGCACGCCGCTGCTGGAAATCGTCACGCGGCCCGATCTGCAAAGCGCGGACGAAGCCTACATCTTCTGCGTGGAACTCCAGCGGCTGGTGCGTCATCTCGGCATCTCATCGGCCGACATGCAGAAAGGGCAGATGCGCTTCGAGCCCAATGTGAACGTCGCCATCACCCACGACGGCCGGGAGTACCGGACGCCCATCAGCGAGATCAAGAACCTCAACAGCTTTCGTTCGGTGCGCGGCGCGATCCAGTACGAGATTGACCGGCAGATCGCCGCATGGCGGGCCGATCACGGCTACACGCTCGAGAACAAAGGCAAGATGAACTTCGGGTGGAACGACGAGCGGGGGGTCACCGAGTTTCAGCGCGGCAAGGAGGAATCGCACGACTACCGGTACTTCCCCGACCCCGACCTGGTGCCGGTCACGACCGATGAGACGATTCTGAGTCGATTGCGCGAGCGCGTCGGCGAACTGCCCGTTGCCCGGCAGCGGCGCTTCATGCAGGACCACGGCCTGTCGGAGAAGGACTGCGAGATCATCCTCGCCGATCGCGCGACGGGCGATCTGTTCGACGCGGCGCTCGCGGCCGGGGCCGAGCCGCGGATGCTGGCCAAGCAGTTCATCGGCATTTGGAATGCGCTGGCCTCGGCGGCCGACACGACCGTCGGCGATCTGGGGGTTTCGGCGAAGGCCGTGGCCGAACTTGTCGCGATCGTATGCGATGGCACGATCAGCGCCACGGCCGCCGCCCGTGTCGCCGAGCGCCTGTGTCAGGATCGGGCCTGCGGCGCGTCGCCGATCGACGTGGCCCGCGAGTTGGGCGTGCTCCAGGAGCGCGACGAAGGCGCCCTGGCCGCCTGGATCGATCAGGCCCTGGCCGATCACCCGCAGGCGGTCCGGGATGCCCTGGCCGGCGGCAAGAAACGGGCCAAGGCGATCGGTTTTCTTCGCGGCCAGGTGATGCGGGCTTCTCAGGGCCGGGCCGACCCGCGTCTGGCGGGCGAACTGATCGAGAAGAAGCTCGCCGAACATGAGGCGGAGGCGTGAGCACGCGTTCTTGAAGCCCTGTGGCACCGCCGTCTCGGCGGTGCGCACACGGGCGGGGCGCCCGTACTACTGATGTTTAGAATCTTCGCGCCACACGAAGAACATTGTGGCACCGGCGTCTCGCCGGTGAGGCCACAGGCGGGACGCCTGTGCCACGTTTTGGTTGCGGCCGAAGGCCGCGCTGTGCCACAAGGGCTTCTTGGAGGGCACGCGATGTCGCGCCGGTCGAGGATCCTCGGATGAAGACCAATCGCAGATTGCAGGTCGCCGTCATCGGCTCGAGCGAGGCCGACGCGCGCATGCTCGCGCTCGCCGAAGATGCCGGGCGCATCGTCGCGAGGCTCGGCGCCGCGCTGGTCACCGGCGGCCGCGACGGCATCATGGCCGCGGCCTCGAAGGCCTGCGCCGAGGCGGGAGGCGTCGTGCTCGCCGTCACCCCGCACACCGACATGAACGACGTCAACCCCTTCGCGCACTACCACATCCCGACGGGCATGGGCTGGGCGCGAAACGTCATCACCGGCATTGCGGGCGATGTCATGCTCGTGATCGGCGGCGCGGCGGGCACCCTGAGCGAGATCGCCTATGCCTGGATGTATGACCGGCCGATCGTGGCCCTCTCCTGTTCAGGCGGATGGGCGGCGCGCATCGCCGGGCAGTCGATCGACCACCGCCGCGACGACGTGGTGATCGATTGTCAGACCATTGCCGAACTCGAAGCGGTGCTGAAGGCGCAGCTCGCCCGCGCCGCGGGCCGTGCGGGTCCCGGACCACGCTGATGCTGCGGCGCGGAGGGGAACCTCGCGATTCGGCGTCGGGCGACAGGCCAACGGGCGTTCGACCAAACGGCGAAGCCGCTCGTCGCATTCAGCCCGACAGTCGATCATGCTGTTCTTGATTCTTGCTCGATTCGTTACTGCTCGCCCTGGCAGCCTTGCTTCGAGAAGAAGGCCTGCGCGCGTTCGCCGATCTGCTCGGGCGTGAGGTCTTCCTTGTGCGTCGAGACCGACCAGAAGTGGCCGGACGGATCGGTCAACATGCCGTAGCGATCGCCCCAGAAGGTGTCGGACACGGGCATGATCGCCTTGCCGCCGGCCTGGATCGCCCGGTCGAACACGGCGTCCACGTCCTCGACATAGAGGTGGACGACGGAGCTCGAGCCGCTGAGCGACGTGGGCGCCCGGGGCCCGCAGCCGGGGAACTCGTCGTTCAGCATGATGATCGAATCGCCGATCTTGATCTCCGCGTGCATCACGCCGCGGCCGTCCGGGCCTGGCATGCGGCAGAGTTCTTCGGCGCCGAACGCCTTCCTGTAGAACGCGATGGCTGCTTCGCCGTCCTTGACGACAATTTGCGGCGTGACCGTTCGGAACCCTTCGGGAATCGGTTGAACCTGCCCTGCCATGATTGTTCCTCACTTTCTGATTGCGGGGTTGTCGATTTCGCGCAGGACACCGGCGCTTCGCCGGCCGGACTGCGCGCGCGGCCGCGACGGGATCACTTCCTCCGCGTATAGACGATTTCGAACGCCTTGTAGTCCTCGCCGACGTGCAGGTCGTACACTTCCAGCACGTGTTTGTTCTTGTTGATGATCCGCGTGACGTATCGCACGTATCGCCCCACGACCTGGCCGATCCCGGGGAGATAGGGCTCATCCATCTCGCCGTAGTACACGAACTCGCCGCTCTGCGGATTCCGCGTGCCCTTGAAGGTCAGCATCTGGGTGCCCATGTTGTCGGCCCACGATCCGAAATAGGTGTTTCTGAAGTTGTTGTAGCCGGTCAGCCCCATGCCTTTGAACGGCACCTTCATCGGATGCTCGGGGTCGGCGGGGTTCGGCATCTGCATGAGGCTCTCCGCTTCGCTCAGCATGAACCGGCCGTCGAGCACCCAGCGGTTCTCGGCCGTGCCTTTCGATTCGGTCGGCGGTTGATCGGGGCCCGCCATCCACATGCGCGAGACCGTGTCCCACTTGCCGATGAGCGGTTCGAGATGGCGGTGATTGGGACCGGGCTGGCCCAGCTTCATGTAGGCCGCCATCGCCTTCTGCATTTCCTCAGGGCTCGGCGGCTTGAACGCTTTCTCCGCGCCGGCGGGTTCCTGTGACGCGGCGCGTCCGGCGACCACTGCCAGGACGCCGCACAACGCGACTATGCAGACCGTCGTTCTCGTTTTCATATCTCGGCTCTCCTTTCGATCGTGATGTGTTTCGAGCGGATCGCCAGTGCGCGGGCGCGCTCGCGCGAGCGGGCGGCTTACAACCGGCCATCGACCGTTCCCGCGTCGAATACGGACTCTCTGCCCCGAGTCTTCGGAGTATAGACGAAACGCGGCCGAGCCGCCGGGGATCGAAAAATCTCAGAGCGCCCGGATTCGCGGCGCGTCAGAAAGTCCGGCGGCCCTTGATGGCGTCTTCCAGGACCGCACGGCTGGCGTATTCGATCTGCGAACCGCTCGGCAGGCCGCGCGCGAGACGCGTGACGTTTACTTCGCGGTCGGCCAGCAGGCTCTTGATGTGCAGCGCCGTGCCTTCCCCTTCCAGGGTGGGGTTCGTCGCGAGGACGACCTCGTTGATGCCCCCCGCCTTGACGCGGGCCATCAGGGCGTCGAGCGTCAGGTCGCCGGGCTCGATGCCGTCGAGCGGGGCGATGTGGCCCAGCAGAACGTGGTAGACCCCGCGAACCAGGCCGGTCGATTCGAGCAGGATCAGGTCTTTCGGCTGTTCGACGACGAAGACCTGTCCCTGATCTCGACGCGGGTCTGCGCAGATCGCGCAGGGGTCGGTCTCCGTGAGGTTGTAGCAGATTCGGCAGTGCCGGACCCGCTCCTTCACCTCGCGGATCGCCCCCGCCAGGGCCAACGCGGCCGGCGTGTCGGACTTGAGGATGTGGAACGCCAGGCGCTCGGCGCTCCGCGGACCGATGCCAGGGAGCTTTTGAAACTCCTCCTTCAGGCGTGTCAATGAAGAGGGGTCGGATTCGGCCACGGCGCGCGATCAACCTCCCAGCAGGCCGTCCAGCCCGGGCAGATTCAGGCCGCCGGTGAGCTTCTGCATTTCGGCCTTGACCCCCTCGGCCGCCTTGGTTTGGGCGGCGCCGACGGCCGCCAGGATGAGGTCTTCGAGCATCTCCACGTCGCCGGTCGCGGCCGGGTCGATCTTGATCGCCACCAGCTCCAGCTTGCCTGTCACGGTCGCGCGGACCGCGCCGGCCCCACTGTCGGCTTCAAACCGCGCGCCGGCCAGTTGGTCCTGCATCTCCTTCATCCGCGACTGCATCTCCTTGGCCTGCTTCATCATCCCGGCCAGATCACCGATTTTTCCAAACATGGGGTCTCCCTATTCCGTGCGGTCTTGAGTCTCGGGGTCGGTCGGTCCGGCCGAGTCCGGTCGCGGCTGTTGGACTTCCACGATCCGGCCGCCGAAGAGGTCGAGCGCCGTCTGCACGATCGGGACGGCCTGCGCCGACCGGATGTCCTCCTGCGTCGTTCGCCCCGCCACCGGGGGAAGCGGCACCTGCGGTGCTTCGGCGCCCGCGGGCCGCTCGACGGCCGCCGACCGCGCGAGGCGCGCCTGTTGCGGCCTGTCAGCAACTACCGGCGGCGCGTTTTTTTTTGCGCCGACCGCGCGGCGCGGCGCGGGCGGCCGGGCGGTGGATGACGCGGGGGCGCCGGGCTGCACGTGCGCCAGCAGCGTCTCGATCGAGGAAAAGTTCGACGCCTCGACCAGACGAATGACGGCGGCCTCGACGAGGGGGCGGGCGCCCTCGCTGGACTTGACGATCCGCCGCAGCTCCTCGAGAACCGAGATCATGTAGACATAGGTTCCGGCATCGAAGCGGCTGCACTGCTCGACAAGCTGCGATCGCAGGGCCGACGGCACATCGACCAGGTCGGTCTCCGGACCGCAGGTGCGCAGGATCATCAGGTCGCGAATCTGCCGGATCAGCCGGGTACACCAGAGATCGGGCGTCTCGCCGCCGCCGAGGCATCGATCGACGACCGCCAGCGCCCCCGCCGCGTCGCCGTCGGCCAGCCGGTCGATCAGGCTGGAAAGGACCTCGTCGTGGGTGGCGGGGAAGAGTTCGTCCACGATCTGGGCGGTGATGTCCTTCTCCGCCATCGAGAGCACCTGGTCCAACAGGCTGAGCGCGTCGCGCATGGAACCGTTTGCGAGCCGGGCGAGCCGTTTGGCGGCGGCTTCCTCGATGTTCAACGACTCGGCGGTGCAGATGCGCTGAAGCTGGGCCGCGATGTCTTCGGCGGCGATCGACCGGAAGTCGAACCGCTGGACGCGGCTGAGGATCGTGGCGGGGATCTTGTGCGCCTCGGTCGTGGCGAAGATGAACTTGACGTGGCCCGGCGGTTCTTCAAGGGTCTTCAGCAGGGCGTTGAACGCGCCACGGCTGAGCATGTGGACCTCGTCGATGACGAAGATCTTGAAGCGCGACCGAGCCGGGTGGTAGATGGCGGTGCTCCGCAAATCACGGATGTTGTCGACGCCCGTGTTGCTCGCGGCGTCAATCTCGATCACGTCGATGTCTTCCCCGCGGGCGATGTTGACGCACGAATCGCACTGCCCGCAGGGATCGATGGTCGGCCCGTCGGCCGACAGGCAGTTCAGGGCCTTGGCGAGGATGCGGGCCATCGACGTCTTGCCGACGCCCCGGGTGCCGCAGAAGAGGTACCCGTGATGGACGCGGTCCTGGAGGATCGCGTTCTTGAGGGTGGTTGTGATCGCGCTCTGCCCGATCACTTCGTCGAACGTCTGACTCCGGAACTTCCTCGCCAGAACGGTATAGGACATGGGATGCCCCTGATGCTGTCAGATCGCGACCCGGCGGCGCGATGACGGATACCCTTGAAAGAAACCCTGCCGGCCGGCCCGCGGTTTGCGCCCTGGACCGGCCCCCCGGCGCCGCTGATGAGCAACCGATGCCGACAAGTCCGGTTCGGCGATCCACGGCACACGGGCCGACGCGGGTGGGCTGCTTGGTCTCCCATCTGACCCGTTATCCACGGGGCGCGTTGCATGGGACCGAACCGGACTTGATCGACACCGGAGACGTCCGCATCTCAGGGGCCTGTTCGGCGCGATTATAGCGAGCTTCCAAGGCCGCGGTAGGGCGGAAACCGGCCGCCGGACTACGCGGGGGCCGCCTCGCGGGACGGCTCGCGCGAGGCGGCTCTTTGCCGGGCCCGTTCCCGGCGTTGCAGCGCGTGCCGGAACCCCGACGGCCGCGATCGGGCCAGCCGGCTCAACGCCTGATACGTCCTGTCGGCCTCGAGCTCCGCCGCGATCCGCCTCCGAAACCGCTCCTCGCAATGCGTGATTCGGCCCATCGAGCACGCCAGGGTCCGGGCCAGTTGGCGGATCGGTGTCCGGGCCGCAGCCTCCGGAACCGTCCATCGCTCCGCGACGCAGCGGTCGACGACCTCCCGGTTCCCCTCGGCGCAGCGGGGATCGTGCCGCATCTCGTCCACGACCCGGCGCAGCGCCCGATCGAAACGCTCCCGAATCAGCTCGCCGACCGTGACGGTCTCGCCGCAGGATTCGGCCGGGTGGCTGTTCCGGTCGGCCGCCGGGACGCGGGCTGGATCCGGCGGTTCATCGACCACGCGCGGCAGCGTTCCGGGCCGGTGCCGGCGTTCCGGCTCACGGCCCACCGCGCATCGCTGCCGCCGCTGGGTGACGAAGGGCACGCGGACCGGGCTCTGGTGCTCGTGCACAAATCGGCTGATGGCGAAGCGGACCCGCGCCATCGCGAAGGCGGCGAACGAGCCGTGCCGCGACGGGTCATGCGTCCGCACGGCCTCGATCAGGGCGAGACACCCTTCCTGGAACAGCTCGCTGCGTTCCCGACCGACGGCGTCCGGATCACTCAGTCTGCCGTGGCGACCGATCGTCAAATGGACGAGCGGCAGGTTCCGCTCGATGATCCGCCGCTGGCGCGCGCTGAGGGCGCCGAGTGGAATCCGATCCGCCCGCATGTCACTTGCTCCCGCGTTCGAGACAGGCCGTCATCCAGACCGGCCCGGACCGCGGACCGGCTGCCATAACCTAACATAGTCCTAACAAAATGAAAGGTCAAGCGCCGCCGGCCGCGATCGGGCGAATGGCAGATTTCGCGGCGATCCCGACACGGTGTCGCCGTAGCGTCCGGCCCCTGTGCCGGACGTCGAAGCAAGAGAGGCCCATCCGCGGTCGTCGGCCGCCACAGGGGGCGGCCGCTACGCGTATCCTCCGTCCCGCCGATTCTGTCATGGAGCCGGCGCCTGCCCGCGGCGGCCCGGGATCGTCCCACCGGTGTGCTGGACGCCGCCGTTGAGGACATATATGTTTACACGTATATGACGTCGGCCATCGATACCACGCCGGACCTGTTTCGGGCCTTCGCCGATGCGACGCGGTTGCGGCTCCTGAACCTGCTCCTGGAGGGCGAGCGCTGCGTCTGCGACTTGTGCACCGTACTCGGCGAAAGCCAGCCGAAGGTGTCCCGGCATCTCGCCTATTTGCGGCGCGCGGGGCTGGTCCGCGTCCGAACCCTGGGCAAGTGGAAGTACTACGCCATTCGGACGCACACCGGCGGACTCGAGCGCACCCTGCTCGGCTGCGTGAAGTCCTGCCTGCGCGAGATGGACGTACTCCAGGCAGACTTGAAACGACTTCGGGAGGCCCCGGCCGGGCCCTGCTGTCGGGACTGAGGCGACACATGGGAAACGCGACAGCCGCCGGCGCCCTGCGAACCGAAGGCCCCGGGCGGCTTGGATTCCTGGATCGATTCCTGACCCTGTGGATCTTCCTCGCGATGGCGCTGGGCGTCGGAGCGGGATACGGCTTCCCCGGCGTCGAGGGCTTCATCCAGCGCTTCCAGGTCGGCACGACGAACGTGCCCATCGCGATCGGGCTGATCCTGATGATGTACCCCCCGCTGGCGAAGGTGAAGTACGAAGAGCTCGGCGACGTCTTTCGGGATGTGAGGGTGCTCGGGCTGTCGCTCGTGCAGAACTGGGTCATCGGCCCCGTCCTGATGTTCCTCCTCGCCATCCTTTTCCTCCGCGGGTACCCGGAATACATGGTCGGGCTCATCATGATCGGCCTGGCGCGCTGCATCGCGATGGTGATCGTGTGGAATGATCTGGCAAAAGGGGATGCCGAGTACGCGGCGGGGCTGGTCGCCTTCAACTCGGTGTTTCAGGTGTTGTTCTATTCCGTCTACGCCTGGTGCTTCATCACCGTGCTGCCGCCGCTGTTCGGCCTCACCGGCGCCGTCGTGCAGGTCACGATCGGCCAGATCGCCGAGAGCGTCTTCGTTTACCTGGGCATCCCCTTCATCGCGGGCCTGCTCACGCGCTTCGTCCTGCTCAAGGTGAAGAGCCGGCGGTGGTATGAGGCGAAGTTCATCCCGAAGATCTCGCCGATCACGCTCATCGCGCTGCTCTTCACGATTGTCGTCATGTTCTCGCTCAAGGGGGAGTTCATCGTGCGCCTGCCGCTGGACGTGGTGCGCATCGCAATCCCGCTGTGTGTCTATTTCGTCGTGATGTTCCTCGTTTCGTTCTGGATGGGCAGGAAACTCGGAACGGATGACGCCAAGACGACCACGATCGCGTTCACCGCGGCGAGCAACAACTTCGAGCTGGCCATCGCGGTGGCCGTGGCGGTCTTCGGCATCGGTTCCGGCGCGGCGTTTGCCGCGGTCATCGGCCCGCTGGTCGAGGTGCCGGTGATGGTCGGGCTCGTCCACGTCGCGCTGCGCTTTCGGCGGCGGTCCTCTGGAGAACCAGCCGCCGGGGTGACCGGGTGAGGCAGAGAGCGAAACGCGGTTCGTTTCGTTACCGTTCGGAGGAAGTTCATCAAGAGGTCGATCGCATGTGTCCGACCCCCGACAGACCGAAGCGCGTGCTGATTCTCTGCACGGGGAACTCCTGCCGCTCGCAGATGGCCGAAGGGCTCTGGCGCGGGCTCGGCGGCAGTGCGTGGGAGGTCTTCTCGGCCGGTTCGCGCCCGGTGGGCTACGTCCACCCGCTCGCCATCCGCGTGATGCAAGAGATCGGGATTGATCTCGGAGCGCATGCGAGCAAGCCTGTCAGCGCGCTGGCCGATCAACCGTTCGACGTCGTTGTCACGGTGTGCGACGGCGCGCGGGAGGCCTGTCCGACGTTTCCCGGAGCACCGGAGCGGCATCACTGGCCGTTTGAGGATCCGGCGTCCGCGGGCGGCGGCGAAGAAGAGAGACTCCGCGCCTTCCGTGAGGTGCGCGAGGCCATCCGCTCGCGCATTCGGCGCTATCTGGCGGGCGGCGCTTAGCCCGTGGATTGCCCCGGCTTGGCGTGATTCTTGCCCCGAGGAATGACGCCGGCGCCGCTTTGTGGGCCGGACAGGGATGCAGCCTGCCCGGCACCGCCGTGGCCTGCACAATTAATCTTGACCTCGCGAGTCCGCTTGGTGTCGCCACGGCGCGGCAAGAAACCCTTCAGGGCGTTGCCCAATCCTGCCGAAACCCAGAATGGGCCTGCCTGTCACCTCACGATGAACCCGCGCCGAACGCATTGGCGGAGGCCGGCCTCGGCGAAACCCGACTGACAACGGCGGACAAGCGTCTCGGAGCGCGGTCGCGCGGCCGGGCCCGGCAGGCGCCCCGCCGTGGCCGAAACGCGGAGGCCGCGATGATGCAAGGCGCCCCGGACACCATCCAGAAGTTCAGACTCAGCGACGAGGAGACGCTGGCGATCCTCGAACTCCTTGATGCCGGGCAGGTCGATCCGGCTGATAGCAAGAGGAGGTCGGAGCGTCACACGCTCCGTGGCATGACGATTCTGATTGTCATCGTCAAGCCGGGCTGCTCCGAGATACCATATGAGGTCAAGACGCGAAACGTCTCGAAACACGGCATCGCGTTCCTGAGCACAAGCGCGATGGTGCCGGGCACACTGATCCGCGTCCATCTGCCAGCGCCGGAGTCTGCCGAAAGCGTGACAAAGGAGGCCGTCATCCGACACTGCCGGCCGGTTCAGGGCAAGGCGTACGAGATGGGGGCCGAATTCGGTGCGTTCGAGCGGTTCGCGGCGGAGCGGGATGCCGGCCAGTGCGGAAACACATCCACAGGCTGATGAGATAGAGATTCCGGACCTTCCGAATCGGAATGTCATGCCGGCCCCCGGCGGCAACCGATACAGAAGGTGGCTGGACTCTTGAGGCCAGTCGGCCGACCATTTCGAGAAGGGGAGACGCCCCGTGCAGCGGACCAAGGGTTCCTGCCACGGAAAGGCTCCCGGCGGCGAGCGCGGCGGGATGAGCCAGACGCCGCGAAGCTGACCGATCAACCCCAGAGGTTGGGATGCGCCGTCGCGCGGGATGTGGGCCCGGGGCCGGAGTTGCAGATCGAAGTTGAGCCGCGTATCCGCATGGAGGTCGTGACATGGCCAAACTGGAACCCCGTGAAGGGTCGATCAACCTGAGGTTTCGGGTTCGTGACTTCGGGATTCCCCCCGTTCATGACGCGCTCGTCCTTGGCAGGAGATCGCCGATCGGCTGTTCGGCGTTCAGGAAGATGCTCGAACTGTTGAACGCGGATGTCTTCGAGCATGTCGAGTTCGAAGATGACGTCATCAGTGACATCCTGGTCCGCTCCAGCATCTTGCGGAAGGTGCCACCGGACAAGCTGATAGACGTGGTCGTCCGGCGACTCAAACCTCTGATGAATGACGAGGAAGTTCTTCACCTCGATATCGAGGCCGAACTCCTGTTGGAGGAGCAACTGTGAGGTCGCCCATTGCCCGTGACGCCATCAGTGACAGGGTGATTCACGTCGAAGCGGATTCGCGTTTCAACTCGCTGCTTGAGCACGTACGGACACAACGGGTCAGCCACGTGGCGGTCTTCGATGGGGGTTCCTTCTCCGGCCTCGTCAAGCTTCAGGATCTGCTCGTCACGTCCCCGTCGCGGATCTTCGCCGACCTGCTCTGTCCGTCATGCGCCGAGGGCGTCGGCGAAGACACGCCGCTTCACGAAATCGGCGGGTGCGTGTCCGAGTCTCCGATCGGCGCGTTGTCCGTATTCCGCGCGGACGAGACGTTCGGCGGGGCGGTCACCACGGAGAGCCTGCTTGAAGCCATGCTGACGCATCACTCGACGTTGCTCCGGGAGAGCGAGACGCTGCGGCAGGCTTCCGAGGAAACCCACGAACGCATCCGGGGCATTCTGGACGCCACGGTCGATGGCATCATCACGATCGACGACCGGGGCATCATCGAATCCGCCAATCGCTCCGCGGAAACCATCTTCGGCTACCCGGCGAGTGAGCTTGTCGGCCGGAACATCAACATGCTCATGCCGTCGCCTTACAAGGACGAACACGACACCTACCTCTCCAATTACCTGAAGACCGGCCGCTCGGCGATTATCGGGGTCGGGCGAGAGGTGGTCGGCCGCCGAAAAGACGGTTCGGTGTTTCCCCTGTACCTCGCGGTCAGTGAGGTTCGTTTCCGCGATCGCCGATTGTTCACCGGGATCCTGCGGGACATCACCCGGCGCAAGGCGGCCGAGTCGGCCAACCGCGCCAAGTCGGAATTCCTGGCGAACATGAGCCACGAGATTCGCACGCCCATGACGGCCATCCTGGGCTTTTCGGAAACCCTGCTGGACACGGACCTGTCGGACGCCGATCGGATCGACGCCGTTCGCACGATTCAACAGAACGGGGAGCATCTGCTCGCGATCATCAACGACATCCTGGATATCTCCAAGGTCGAGGCCGGCAAGCTCGAGATCGAGACAATTCCCTTCTCGCCTTTCCAAATCGTTGCCGAGGCACGTTCTCTCATGCGGGTCCGGGCCGAAGAGAAGGGCCTGCCGCTCCTGGTCGAAT
>JBHHUY010000065.1:0-13205 GCA_046753965.1 Phycisphaerae bacterium | reverse complement strand
CGTCACGCTGGTCGTGCATGACTGGGGCGGCATGATCGGGATGGCCTGGGCCCTGCGCCGGCCGCAGCGGATCGCGCGACTGGTCGTGATGAACACCGCGGCGTTCCTGCCGCCGCCGGCCCCGGCACCCGCTTCCCCCGTGGCACCGGCTTCCAGCCGGTGTCGTGCGCAGGCGGGTCGCCTGCCGCTTCGACTGCGGCTGATCCGCGACGGCGGCCTGCCGGCGGCGCTGGCCGTGCGCGGGCTGAATCTCTTCAGCCGCGGCGCCGCGCGCATGGCAACGCACAAGGGGCTGTCGCGCGAAGTCCGCGCGGGCCTGACGGCGCCGTACGACTCGTGGAGGAACCGGATCGCGACGCTGCGATTCGTGCAGGATATCCCGCTCCGCCCCGGCGACCGGAGTTACGACCTCGTCCGATCGGTGGAAGACAACCTGCATCGGCTGGCGGACGTACCGATGCTGATCTGCTGGGGCGAGCACGACTTCGTCTTTGACGCCCGGTTCCTGGACGAATGGCGGCGGCGGTTCCCCCGGGCCGAGGTCCACACCTTCGCCGATGCAGGGCATTATGTGTTGGAAGATGCGGGCGAGGCGATCACCCCGTTGGTGCGGCGTTTTCTGTCGGCGCATCCGCTTCCGACTGAGAGTCCGCACGGGAAACCCGACGGTTGTTGAGTCGCGGGTCGGTTGGTGTTGCCAATGGAAGCCGGAACGGTGTCAGAACACAGGGTCAACGTCGCCGCGTATCTGCCGGAGATGGCCCGCCGGCAGCCGGACCGGCAGGCGATCGTCTCGGTCGCGCGTCGCGATGCACAAGGCCGGGCCACCTACCGTCAGTTGACGTTCGCCCGACTCGACGAAGAGACCGACCGCTTCGCGCACGGTCTGGAACAGGCCGGCATCCGGCGCGGCACGCGGACCATTCTCATGGTTCGCCCGAGCCCCGAGTTCTTCATTCTCACCTTCGCGCTCTACAAGGTGGGCGCGGTGCCGGTGTTGATCGACCCGGGCATGGGCCGCCGCCGGATGGTCGCCTGCCTGGCGAAGATCAGGGCCGAGGCGTTCATCGGCATCCCCCTGGCGCACCTGCTGCGCGTGCTTCATCCGGCCGCGTTCAAGTCGATTCGAACCAACATCACGGTCGGCCGGCGGTGGGGCTGGGGCGGCCGGACGCTTTCAGACATCCGTCTTGATCCCTGGCAGCCTTACGACATGACCCCAACCCGGCCGGACGACCCTGCCGCGATCATCTTCACGACCGGCAGCACCGGCCCGCCCAAGGGCGTGCTCTATCGACACGGCATGTTCGACGCGCAGGTCCGCATCCTTCGCGATCACTTCCAGGTTCAACCCGGTGAGATCGACCTGCCCACCTTTCCGCTGTTCGCCCTGTTCGATCCGGCGCTGGGGATGACGGCGGTCATCCCCGACATGGACCCGACCCGGCCCGCCGACGTCGACCCGAAGCGAATCATCGAGACGATCCGGGACCGGCAGGTCACACACATGTTCGGTTCGCCGGCCCTGTTGAATCGCGTCGGGCGCTACGGCGCGGCCAACGGCATCACGCTGCCGTCGCTGCGCCGTGTCATCTCGGCCGGCGCGCCGATGCCGCCGGAGACGTTGCGAAGATTCGCCGGGATGCTCGTGCCGCCGGCGCAGGTCTTCACGCCTTACGGCGCGACCGAGGCGCTGCCCGTCGCGTCGATCGGCAGCGATGAGATCCTCGGCGAGACGGCCGCGCGCTCCGAAACCGGCGGAGGCACCTGCGTCGGCCGTCCCGTCCCCGAGGTCGAACTCAGGATCATCCGAATCACCGACGCGCCGATCGAGCGCTGGTCGGACACGCACGAGTTGCCCGCGGGCGAAATCGGAGAGATCGTCGTCAAGGGGCCGGTCGTCACGCGGGAATACTGTGACGATCCCGCCGCCACACGATTGGCAAAGATTCCCGACGGCGACGCGATCCGGCACCGCATGGGCGATGTGGGCTATCTGGACGCGCGCGGCCGCGTCTGGTTCTGCGGGCGAAAGGCGCACCGCGTCATCACGGCCGAGCGAACCCTGTTCACCGTCCCATGCGAAGCGGTCTTCAACCGGCACCCGGCGGTCTATCGTTCGGCGCTGGTCGGCGTCGGCCGGCCGCCGGACCAGCGCCCGGTGGTCTGTCTGGAACTGGAGAAGCCTCCGACCGGCGACACCTCGCCGAGCGGAGGGGAGAAACCGGCGGGCAACCGCGCGACGTTGCTGCGCGAACTCCGCGACCTGGCCGTCCGACACGACCACACGCGATCGATTCGCACGTTTCTGATCCATCCCGCGTTTCCGGTCGACATTCGCCACAACGCCAAGATCTTCCGCGAACAACTCGCCGTCTGGGCGGCGCGGAGACTGCGAACCGGAGGTCCACGATGCGGAATCCGCTAACAACCCAAACCCACCCGCCAAAAGCGCGGCTGCTCCGGCGCGAGCAAGCACGATGAGGGCACTGGTCACCGGCGGCGGCGGGTTTCTCGGCCGGGCGATCGTCGAGCGGCTTCTCGCGCGAGGGGATCGGGTTCGCAGCTTTTCGCGCGGCGACTACCCCGAGTTGCGGCGGCTCGGCGTTGACGTCGTCCGGGGCGACCTGGCCGACCGCACGGCCGTCGTGGCCGCCTGTCGCGGCTGCGATGTCATCTTCCACGTCGCCGCAAAGGCGGGCATCTGGGGTGACGAGCGCGACTACCACCGCGCTAACGTCGTCGGCACCGAGAACGTGCTCGCGGGATGCAGCGCCCACGGCATCGCCCGGCTCGTCTTCACGAGTTCGCCCAGCGTCGTCTTCGACGGCCGCGACCAGGAAGGCGTCGATGAATCCGCCCCCTATCCCGACCGGTTCGAGGCCGCCTATCCCCGGACGAAAGCCATGGCCGAGCGGATGGTCCTGCGGGCAAACGGGCCCGGCCGCGCAACGGTGGCGCTCCGGCCGCATTTGATCTGGGGGCCGCGCGACAACCATCTCGTGCCACGGATCATCGCCCGAAGCCGCAGCCTGAGGCGCATCGGCCAGGAGGACAAAAAGGTGGACTCGGTCTACATCGACAATGCGGCCGACGCGCATCTCCTCGCCGCCGATCGGCTCGAACCCGGCGCGCCGATCGCGGGCCGGGCCTATTTCATCACGAACGGCGAGCCGCGGGGCCTGTGGGAGCTGATCGACGGCATCCTGGCCGCCGCCGGCCTCCCCCCGGTAACGGGTCGCGTGCCGCGCGGCGTCGCCCTCTGTGCCGCGGGCGTGATGGAAGCGATCCACGGCGTGTTCCGTCTTCGGAACGAGCCTCGATTGACCCGATTCCTCGTTCGAGAGCTTTCGACGGCGCATTGGTTCGACATCTCCGCGGCCCGGCGCGATCTCGGCTATGAACCGCGCGTGTCGATCGACGAGGGGCTCCGGCGCCTGCGGGCGTGGCTGAACCGCGACCGCCCCACGGTCGGGGTCGCGCCGGCGCCCCGCGAGTCGGCCGGAGATTCCAAAGAATGCCGGGGGTTATAATCCGCTTTTGTGCTATGATCCCCCCGGTCCAGTCGTTCACCCCAGGTTGCCCGTCGCGAAGAACGTGGTGAACGTGGAGGAGTAACCCATGGCCAATACGGAATTCGAGAATGCACAAGAGGAGTTTCTTCAGTACTGGCAGCGCCATCGGCGCGTCATTCTGGCGATCGCCGCCGTGGTCATCGTGGTGTTTGAGGGCTTCACGATGTTCTACAAGGTCGAGGCCGACAGCAAGGGCGTGATCCTGCGCTTCGGCAGGTACCAGGCAACCACCGGCCCCGGTCTGCACGGAAAAATGCCATGGCCGATCGACCGCGTCTACCGCGTCCCGGTCACCAAGGTCCAGTCGATCGAGTTCGGCTATCGCACCGAGGTCCCCGGACGGCGAACGCGTTTCGCTCCGCGCACGCAGGAGAGCGATCGCGTCTCCCGCATGCTGACCGGCGACCTGAATCTGGCCCACGTGGAATGGGTCGTGCAGTATCGCGTCCGCGATCCGAAACATTATCTCTTCAGGATCGGAGGCGATCCGGGACAGAACGCCTCCGAGAACGCCCGCGAACTCATCAGCGAGGTGTCCGAGGCGGTCATGCGACGGATCATCGGCGATGTGAGCGTGGATTCGGTCATCACGACCGGCCGCGAACAGATCGCCGAAGACGCGAAGCGGGAGATGCAGGCGATGCTCGATTCCTTTGAAGCCGGGATCGACATCCGCGCCGTGAAGCTTCAATCCGCGACGCCGCCCGACGCGGTGAAGGACGCGTTTGATGAGGTCAACCGGGCCAAACAGACCAAGGAGCGGCTCGTCAACGAGGCCAAGGGCAAACGCAACCGGCTGTTGCCGGCGCGGAGGGGGCGCCGCGACCAGGCGATCCTGGAGGCGGAAGGCTATGCCCTGAAGGTCGTCCAGGAGGCCCAGGGTCGCGCTCAGGCCTTTCTCGCTCAGTTGAAGGAGTACGAGCAGGCGCCGGACATCACCCGCGAGCGTCTCTATCTGGAAGCGATGGAGCAGGTGCTCGGGCAGGTCGGCGAGAAGATCATCATCGACGAATCGGTCCGCGGCATGTTGCCGCTGCTGTCGCTGGACGGCGAGATGGGGTCAATCACGGGCAGAAAGGGAGGTGCGCGATGAATCGATTCATTGGCGTCATTCTCGTTCTCGTCGTACTCGTCGTGCTGAGAGGCAGCGTCTTCGTCGTGCCGGAGGGCAAGCAGGTCGTCGTGACACAGTTCGGCCGCCCGGTTCGCGAGGTCCGGGAAGCGGGGCTGCAATGGAAGATGCCGTTCGTGCAGGACATGATCTCTTTCGAGAAGCGCCTGCTTCCCTGGGAAGGTGACCCGCAACACATGCCCACCAAGGACAAGCGCCGCATCTACATCGAAGCCTGGGCCCGCTGGCGGATCGTCGACCCCATGAAGTTCTACACCGTGGTCGGCACCTACACCGAGGGGCAACACCGGCTCGATGAGCTGGTGGACTCGGCCGTCCGCGCCGTGGTGGCCAAGAACGACCTGCTCGACGCCGTCCGCTCCACCAACAACCCGTTGGTATACGAAAGCCAGGAACTCGGGCGGGACTGGGCGGAACGCGAGGCGAAGATCGTGACTGGCCGCCAGAAGATGGAGGAAGAGATCACCCGCATCGCCGCCCAGGACTTGAAGGAGACCAATTACGGCATGGAGCTGGTCACCGTCCAGATCAAACGCATCAACTACATCGAGTCCGTCCGGCAGAAGGTGTACGAGCGGATGCGCTCCGAACGGACCCGGATCGCGCGATTGTACGAATCCCAGGCCGAGGAAGAGGGGAACAAGATCGCGGGCCAGACCCAGAAGGAACTCGACGACATCGACGGCGAAATGGAGAAACGCACCAAGGAGATCCGCGGCAAGGCCGACGCCGAGGTCATCAGAATCACCGCCGAGGCCTTCGGGCAGGCGCCGGAGTTCTACACCTTTCTCCGCCGGCTGGAAGCCTACCGCAAGACCCTCGGTCGCCAGACCCGGCTGATCCTGTCAACCGACAGCGCCTTCCTCAAGCAACTGCACGAGCTGGAGGACCGTCAATAGCCTCGTATAATGCCGTGACGCCGTCGCGGTATGGGCCGCGCGCGGGCAGCCGCCGCGGTGAAGCTTCTCCTGCACGTCGGCAGCCCGCGGCTCAGGCGGGCTCGAACTGGGTGATGACGCACTCCTCGGCTTGGCGACAGTTCAGGGCGGCAAGGATCGTCGCCGACGCGGTGACGGTCCTCGCGACCTACATGCTGGCGGATTTCCTCCGCTGTCACCTCCATATGCACACGGCCTGGCCCGAGCTCCACCCCGTCTTCGGGAACACGGTGCCCATCCACCTGAAGGTGCTCGCCTTCCTGCCGGTGGCCTGGCCGCTGATTCTCTCGCGATTCCGCTGGTATGAGCCTCGCTGGCGATCCTGGCCGTCGGCCCTCCGGGCGAGCCTGGCCGCGACCACCCTCCTCGCCCTCTTGATGGCCGCACTCGCCCTGCTCTTCGAGCGGGAGCGATATCCCCGCAGCCAGATCGGGTTCGTCGCCGCCCTGCTCCCTGCCACCACCCTGGCCGTCCGCGGTATAAGCGGTCGGATCGGCCGGTGGTTCGGTGCGCGGCAGCGGGGACAGGTGCTGATCGTCGGCACCGGCCGGGAAGCGATCCGGCTCCGCCGCCTGCTTCGATCCATGACCTGGGGGCGGCCCGGCGTCGTCGGGCACCTGCGCGGCCCCTGGGAACATGACGAGGCCCGAGTGGAAGCCGGGGCGGTGCTCGGCGGCCTCAATGAGCTGGGTCCGATATTAGACCGCCGCGTTGTCGATGAAGTCCATTTTTGTGCCCCACTCGAACATCTGGCCGACATGCTGCCCCATGTCAGGCTCTGCGAAGAAGTGGGGGTGACCGCCTATGTTCGGGCGGAGTCCATCGTATGCCACAGCCTGCCCGAGATTGTCGACCTCCACGGCCTGCCGCTGCTGGCCTATGCCCCGGCCCGGCACCTGCCGGAATTGCTCACCGTCAAGCGGGGCCTGGATATCCTGTTCGCAGTTATCGGAATCATCGTGACCGCGCCGATAATGGTGGTATGCGCGCTCCTGATCAAACTGACCTCGCCGGGGCCGATCCTCTTCCGGCAGCTTCGCAGCGGCCTCAACGGGCGGGAGTTCCGGATGTACAAGTTCCGGACCATGGGGGCCGACGCGGAGCGTCGACAGGCAGAAATTGCGCATCGCAACGAGTCGGACGGTCCGCCTTTCAAGATTGTGAACGACCCGCGCGTCACGCGGATCGGCCGCTTTCTCCGCCGCTGGAGCCTGGACGAGTTGCCCCAGCTCTTCAACGTGCTCAAGGGCGACATGTCGATCGTCGGCCCCAGGCCGCCCATCCCCGCCGAGGTCCGGCAATACGATCGCTGGCAAAGGCGGAGGCTCAGCATGCGGCCGGGCCTGACCTGCATCTGGCAGATCAAGGGCCGCCACCGCGTCGGCTTCGCCGAGTGGATGCGGCTCGATCTGTTCTACATCGATCACTGGTCGCTGAAGCTCGACTTCCTCATCCTCTGCCGGACCGTCTCGGCGGTCCTCGGGGGAACCGGCGCCTAGGCGCGCCGATGCAACAACCGACGAACACACCGGGAACTTCATCTCATCACTGGGCGGGCAACCGATCCCACAACACCACAGGGGGCGCGAGGGCACGATGACGGGTTTGGCTTGTTCAACGATCCTGTGGTTCGCAATCCTTGTACCGGGACAGTCTCCGAACGACTCCGCCGAGTCCCCCGCCGTCGAACGCCCCCTGGCCGAACGCATCAGCGTCATGCTCCGCGTCGACAAGACGACGCTTCCCGTCGGCAGCCCGGTCGTCGTCGAGTTTGTCGTCAACAACCGGACCGGCGAACCCGTCACCCTCGATGTGCCCGGCGCGCTGAAGGGAAAGACCCAGACCGACTACGGCATGGGGCTCCCGCTGGAGCACGTCTTCTCCGGCGTGAACTTCCGCGGCCTCGAGGTCGCGTCGGAACAGAACCCGAGAATGGGCGACCGGGTGATGCGCAAGCCCGAGTTCCCCGTGCCCGCCATCGTCGTCGCGCCCTATGCGACCGTGGGCCTGCGGTTCGACGTGGCCCGGTTCTATCCCGGCCTGCATCAGAGCGGCACCTTCGTGCTGCAATGGAAGCCCTACGGCGGCGCCGTCGCGACGAAACCCGTGACCGTCAAGGTCGTGCCCTACAAGCAGGCGATCATCGAGACCACCCTTGGCAACATGACCATGCGGTTCTTCTATGACAAGGCGCCGAGGCATGTCGAGAACTTCATCGAACTGGCCGAGCGTCGTTTCTACAACGGCAAGACCTTTCACGTGATCTATCCCAACCAGTTCATCCTCGGCGGCTGCCCGGTCGGCGACGGCACGGGCAAGCGGGACGACGGCGTGACCCTCGAGCCCGAGTTCAACGACACCCCCTTCGACTTCGGCACCGTCGGCATGGCCCTGATCGACGGCGACCCCCATTCCGCCAGTTGCCAGTTCTTCATCTGTCTCGCGCGGCAGGCCGGCTGGGACGGCCACTACACCGCCTTCGGCCGGATCCAGGGGCCCGAATCGCTCGCCACCCTCCGCAAGCTCGGCGCCCTCACCGGCGACGAACAACACCGCCCCCTCAAGCCGGTCAAGATCAAGACCATCTCGATCGTCGACATGCCCTACGTCCCGCGAACGATGGAGTAGGGGCGGGTTGTCAGTATTCAGTATTCGGTTTCAGCCGTCAGCTATCAGCTATCAGCCGTCAGTTATTGGCTCACATGAGCAGTTTGTACTCAAACCGCTCGGTATGAGTATAATGGACCGACGCGGCGGAGTGCGACCGGCGGCGGGTGCATCAAGCACAGCGTAGAACCGAACGAAGCGGGTGGGCCATGGCGAAAGTAGACGTTCCCGACGGACTGTGGCTTCGCTGCCAGGGCTGCAGCAAGATGATTTTCAAGAAGGTGCTTGAAGATCGCCTGCGCATCTGCCCCGAATGCGGCCACCACTATCGCGTCAGCGCCCGCGCACGGATCCAGCAACTGACCGACCCGGACAGCTTTGAAGAGTTCAACGAAGGGCTCGTCTCGACCGATCCGCTGGGCTGGACGGACACGAAGCCCTACCGGCAGCGCCAGGCCGAGGCCCGGGAGAAGACGGGTCTCGCCGAGGCGGTCCTCACGGGGCGCGCCTACATCAAGGGCCGCGGCGTCATCCTGGCGGTCATGGACCCCTTCTTCGTCATGGGTTCGATGGGAGCCGTCGTGGGCGAGAAAGTCACGGCCGCCATCGAACGCGCGACCGACCAGTCGCTCCCCGTTGTCATCGTCACGTGCTCCGGCGGGGCCCGGATGCAGGAGGGTCTCGTCAGCCTCTTCCAGATGGCGAAGACATCGGCCGCGGTGGCCCGGCACGATTCGGCGGGCGGACTGTATATCACCGTTCTGACGGATCCGACGACGGCCGGCGTCGCGGCGAGCTTTGCCTCGCTGGGCGACGTGATCCTGGCGGAGCCCAAGGCCATGATCGGCTTCGCCGGTCCGCGCGTCATCTGGAACACGGTCAAGACCGAACTGCCCGAGGGGTTCCAAACGGCTGAGTTCATGCTCGAACACGGGTACGTCGACCGGATCGTCCCGCGGGCCAACCTGCGCAGCGAAATCGCCAGGATCATCGACTACTGTGGACACTGAGATCGACTTCCGCTTGTTTCGAAGCCGTCGCCGAATGGGAACGCGCCCGTCGCTCCACCGCCGGGGCGGCGGCTCCGGCCGACCACCGGGATTTGCGCCGAGGCTCCCCCCGGCGGCGGGAGTGAGCTGCACGGTGCCCGTCGAGACGACCGCCCGGCGCTCACCGCCCTCATGATGTCGCATCTTCTGATGATTCTGGGGGGGGTCGTGGTCCTCGTGGGCGGGGGGGAGTTGCTCGTCCGCGGCGCCGCCGCGCTGGCGCGGGCGCTGGGCATCTCGGCGATGGTCGTGGCGCTGACGGTCGTGGCGCTGGGCACCTCGGCGCCCGAACTCGTCGTCTGTGCCATGGCCGCCCTGCGGAGCAACGTGGGCATCTGCGGCGGCAACGTCGTCGGCAGCAACATCCTCAATATCCTGCTCGTCGCCGGCGCGACGGCGGCCATCTACCCTCTGCAATCGACCGCGACCTTCGTCCGTCGCGAGGTGCCGATCATGATCGGCATCTCCTGCCTGTTCTTCGTGCTGGTGTGGGACGGCGAACTCTCCCGGATCGACGCCGGGCTGCTGCTGATTGTGCTCGCCGCTTACATGGCCTTCGCCGTTCAGATCGCGCGGCGGGAGAAGGCCCAGATTGCCGAGTCCTTCGCCGAAGACCGTCTGATTCCCAGGGGCGGGTCCGCCCTGATCAATCTCATCCTGCTCGGCGTCGGCCTCGTGCTCCTCAGCGGCGGATCGGAGTTGTTCCTGCGCGGGGCGATCGGGGTCGCGCGCGGCGTCGGCGTCAGTGATGAGATGATCGGGCTGACCCTGGTCGCCTTCGGCACCAGCATCCCGGAGCTGGCCGCCTCGCTCATCGCGGCCTATCGCAAGCATCCCGACATCTGTCTCGGCAATCTGGTCGGCAGCAACATCTACAACATCGCCGCCATCGCGGGAATCAGCGGCGTCATCCGCCCCCTGCCGTTCAATGACGAGATGCTGCACGTCCATCTGCCGGTCATGGTCTTCGCCGCCTTCCTGCTCTGGCCGATGGTGGCCCAGGGCCTCAAGGTCAGTCGGCGCGAGGGGGCGGTGCTCCTGGCCAGCTACAGCCTCTATCTCGGTTGGACAATCTACCACCGGGCGTGACGCTCGATCCGCGTTCGACCGGGTCCATGACAGTTCAGGCGGCTCTTATGTAGCGTCCGCCCCCCGTGGCGGACGTGGCGTGGCGGAGCACGTGTGCGTCCCGACGTCCGCCACAGGGGGCGGACGCTACGAAGAAGGACTGCGCCGTCATCCGCCTGAACCGTCATGGGCCCCGTTCGACCCTGGCCGCGGCTTTATAATCGTCCGGGCGCCTTCGTCATGATAGAGTACGCGTGGGATCGTCGGCCCAGGCCGCACGGTGCCGCCCGGAGTGCCGCATGTGTCCGGCCTGTCGACAGCCGATGGTCATCATCGAACTCGAAGGCGTCGAGGTCGATCACTGCCTTGTCTGTCGGGGCACCTGGCTCGATGCCGGCGAAATCGAGATCATCGCGGACCGCGCCGGCGCGGACGCCGGCCGGCTGTCCGGTGCGATCGAGGGCGCGACCCGAACGGCGCGCTCTGCGCGACGGTGCCCGCGATGTCGCCGAAGACTGCGACAGATCCACCTGGAGCGTCCCGCCGGTCTCGAACTGGACGCCTGCCCGCGGGGGCACGGGCTCTGGTTCGACCGGGGCGAGATGAGAGCACTGGTCGGTTCGGCGAGCGATGGCGCGGATCGCGCCGTGGCCGAGTTCTTCGGCCGGTGTTACCGCGGCGAACTGGAGACGGACGGCGGCGTTCCGCCGGATCGACCCGGCGCGCCGGAATGAAATGAAAGGAGAGTGAGGTGATTCCCGCGCTCGTTACCATCGCAATCATCGGCGGCGTCGTGTTGCTCTGGGCCGTCGCGGCCTACAACGGGCTGGTTCGCCTGCGCAACCAGGTTCGCAACGGCTGGTCCCAGATCGACGTGCAGCTCAAGCGGCGACACGACCTGATCCCCAACCTGGTCGAGACGGTCAAGGGCTACGCGGGGCACGAGAAAGAGACCCTTGAAAACGTCGTCCAGGCGCGTTCGCAGGCGGTCAGCGCCCAGGGCGTGGCGTCGCAGGCCCGCGCCGAGGGCGAACTCAGCCAGGCCCTCGGCCGGCTGATGCTCGTGGTCGAGCAATACCCGGACCTGAAGGCGAATCAGAACTTCCTCGCGCTCCAGGAGGAGCTGACCTCGACCGAGAACAAGATCAGCTTCGCCCGGCAGTTCTACAACGACGGCGTCATGACCTACAACACCAAGGTTCAATCGGTGCCGACCAACATCATCGCCGGGCTGTTCAAGTTCGAAGAGGAAGAGTTCTTCGAGCTGGAAGACCAGGCCGAGCGCGAAGTCCCCAAGGTCAGTTTCTCCTGAACCGCCCGACCCATCAGGGCCGCCGACGCCCGTCCGGTCGGCCCGACCCGAGACCGGTCCGTCATCCATGTGGGAAGCCATCCGAAGAAACCGGCGCCGGTCGTGGCTGTTGATCGGTCTGATGGGACTGCTGCTCGTGTCACTGGGGTACACGATCGGCAGCGTCCTGCTCTACAAGGTGCCCGCCTTCACGCAGGCTTCCTACGGGTTGCCGCGAGGTTCCGTCGAGCCGACGCACGCCTACGACCTGTTGAACACCGGCGGCCTGATCGGCATTGCGGTCGCGGCCGGATTGTGGCTCATTCTCACCACGACCGCCCTGTTCGGCGGCGATGCCGTGCTGCTCCGAACGGCCGGCGCGATCGAGATTCAGAAGCGCGACGTGCCCCGGTTGTGGAACGTCGTGGAGGAGATGACCATCGCCGCGGGCCTCCCCAGGCCGCCGCGGGTCTTCCTGATCGACGATCCCACGCCCAACGCCTTCGCCGTCGGGCGGACACCGCAGAAGGCGGCCGTGGCGGTCACGACCGGCCTGCTCAAACGCATGAACCGCGACGAGCTTCAGGGCGTGGTCGCCCACGAGGTCGGCCACATCCACAACTACGACATCCGATTCATGACGCTCGCATCGGTCATGGTCGGCAGCATCGTCCTCATTTCCGAGGTCTTCCTCCGGTCGCTCTGGTTCGGCGGCGGCCGGCGGCGGTCCTCCTCGAAAGGCGGCGGACAGGCGCAACTGATCCTCTTCCTTCTCGCCATCGTCCTGGCGATCGTCGCACCGATCCTCGCACGGTTGCTCTTCTTCGCCTGCTCGCGCCGGCGCGAATACCTCGCCGACGCCTGCGCCGCTCGCTTCACGCGATATCCGCCCGGCCTCGCCTCGGCGTTGAGCAAGATCGGCCGCGTGTCGCGCAAGGCGAAGCACGTCAGCAAGGGCCTCGCCCCGCTCTACATCGTCAATCCGCTTCAGGCTGTTTCTGTCTCCGGGCTGTTCGCCACGCACCCGCCGCTCGACAAGCGGATCGCCATCCTCAACAGCATGGGCGCCGCGGGCTTCGTGGACTACGAGGCCGCCTACCGAAAGGTGTTCGGCGAATCCCGCGCCTGCCTGGATCGCGCGTTTCTTCAGACCGAGACGAGCGTCCGCGCGCGCAAGGCCTCGCCGCAGCCCGAGCCGAAGCAGGACGCGATCGAACGGGCCCGCGAGGCCGTGGCCGTGCTCGATCAGGCCGCGGCCTTCCTGCTCATTCCGTGTGCCTGCGGGATGCGGATCAAGATTCCGTCGAACCTCACGCTGGCTCACTTCAACTGCCCGAGCTGCGGCCGGGAGCATGTCCCGTCGGAGGCCGACCCTTCCTCGGAACCCGGCGCGAAGCGGACGCCCGAGCCGCCGGCGGCCGCGCGCGTGTATCGTCGCAAGAGCGATGGGTGGGAGTCGTTCAAGTGCAAGTGCGGCGGGACCATTCAACTCAGCCCGACCTTTTCCGCCCGGCGCGTCAGTTGCCGGAAATGCGGGCGTCACGT
>JBHHUY010000064.1:0-13256 GCA_046753965.1 Phycisphaerae bacterium | reverse complement strand
GGGTCGGGATCGGCACGTGCTCCGCGACAACGCCGTCACGACCCACCGCGGCGCGCGGGGACGCGTCGGGTTTGCGGGCGCCGTATCGAGCCCATGTGTTCGAGGACCAGTTCGCCAGCACGAGCAGACCACCGTCGGTGCCCAGCCACGCCTGGCTGGTGCTTCGAGCGGCCAGACAGCGAACGAAACTGCCGCGCGTGACGTCGGCGGGAATCGGGCGAGACGCCCAGGTACCGTCGACATCGCGACGGTAGAGTCGCCGCGGAGTCGCGCACCAGAGGACGCCTGCCGAGCAATCGACGGCCAAAGCGGCGCCGATCGCTTTCGCCGAATCGTCGTGATCGACCGCGCGGGTGCTTGGCGCGAGTGATACGCTGTCAAGCCGCCCGGTGCGCGTGCCGAATCGCCGAACGCCCGCGCACCACGCAGTGGCATAGAGACTCAGGCCGGCTCGGTCCGGGCGCAGGTCTGTGATCGGCGTCTCGGGGCTGTCGGTCCGGCGCTCCAGGTACAGGGTCCACTCCCGCGGAATCGGATCGTACACACTGACGCCGCCGTTGGTCGCTGCCCAAACACGGCCGTCCACGACAGCCAGCGCGAAAACGAAATCGCCGGCCAGGCCGCTGTTCATCTGGTCGAAACGATCAAAGCGTCCGCCGCTCAGGCGAAGCAGCCCGGCGCCTCGGGTTCCCAGCCACAGGTCCCCCGTCCTTCGATCGATGTCGATCGCTGAGACGGGCGGCAGCGGCGTGCGTTTCGATCGATCGACATGGTTCCAGGTCTTCCACACGCCGCCCGTCAGCACCGCCAGGCCCCGATCGGTGCCGACCCAGATCGAATCGTCGACGATGCGGATCGTGCCGATCCGATCGTCGGGCAAGCCGTCTCGCGTCGTCATCGTTTGCCAGATGTACCCGACCATCGGCGGGATGCTCACGGGGTCGGGCGTTGCGCAGGTCTGCGAAGGGCCGGCGGCTGCCAGCGCACACGCGGCAGTGAACCGAAGCGTCATCCCGGCAAGCTGTGCGTGGTCGCGCATCATGCTCAGAGCGCTCGAAGATAGGCCATCAGGTCGTTGAACTGCGCTCGCGTCAGGTCGCGGGTGTCCCCGTGACCTTCTACCTGATTGAACCGGGTCCAGATCTCCTCCAATGACCACGCGCTGCCGTTGTGAAGGTAGGGCGCGTCATCCCGGACGTTGTTCAGATGCGGAACATCCAGTCTGCCGGAGGGAATGCCGGTGTCGGCAAAGAAGAAAAGCCCCAGGTTGCCGTAGCCCTTCGCATCGAAGACGCGGCCTTCGTCGGCGGGGAACTCGACGCGGGCGTCGAACCACATGGTTGTTCCGACGGCCGTCTGCGTCTGCGCGGTCTTGTAAGGGCCGCTGTGGCACGTAATGCACCGCCGCCTGACCGGGATCGGCTTGCCGTCGTTGTCGATCGCGCGCTCAAACACCAATTTGCCTCGATACTGCGCGGGTGTCAGTCCGTCCGGAGACCGCCGCCGGTTGGGCGGTCGCTCGATCGTCCGGATGTATCGAACAAGTGCCCGGAGCTCGGTCGGACTGTACGGCGCCAGCCTCGTTAGGAACACGGCAAAGCGGGGCCCACACTGGCGGGACAAGGTCGGGTTGGTCCCCTCCCACTTGAACGGATTCGTATCGAGGATACCCCGAAGGGTACGGTTCTCAACCGGCTTCAGGCCGAGGCCGTCCGGTTCCAGATCCAGCGTCAGGCCGTTCGTGTGTCCGTCCGGATGGCAGCTCTGACAGGAAAACTGTTGCCCGCGCGTGATGTCCGCACTATGGAACAGACGCTCACCACGGCGGAGCTCGGTCACCGTGCTCGGGCCGCCCAGGTCGATCGTCTTCGTGACGGTGAAACCGATCGTTTCGACGACCGTTACGGTATCGTCCAGCGCGTTGGCGACATACGCGTGCCGGCCATCCGGAGAGAAGACCACGCCTCTCGGGTTGCGCCCGACATCAATCCGAGCGATCACAAACCGCTCGCTTGTGCCCAGGTGATTCGGCAGGATGTCCGCCCGCGCCTCGTCCGACGCCCGCGTCACGGTTGCCATCAGCCGGTCGACATCCAGCACGGCGACGCGGTCCGCCCCGCCGCTGGAAACGAGGGCATATCGCCCGTCGGGGCTCACGGCCACGTCGTTCGGATCGGGAAAGCTGCTGTTCGGAAGGTCGAGCAGGACCTGATCGACTTGTCCGTCGGGCCGGAGGAGGCCCAGACCGTGCGTGATCATCCACCCCTGAGCCAGGCGCGTCGCCGGAACAAGGGCCTTGGTCCGCATCAAGGTGAACAGTGCGACACCGCGATGGGGGCCGGCGGGGATGAAGGCGATCCCCTTGACCATGTTCGCATCCCGAACGATCGGCCGGTTTCGGACGGTCGCGGCCTCGGAGTCCATGATCGAGATTTCCGAACAGTGCGGCTCGCGAAACCGCGCCGGTTGCGGTCGCACATTCGTTGCGTAGATCGATCGGCCGGAGGGCGCCAGCGCGATGCCCCAGGGTCCGCGACCGCCGACCAACCGCTTGACCTCTCGGCCTGCGCGGCTGTCGATCACCGAGATCGAATCGTCGCCGGTGTTCGCCACAAAGATCATTCGGCCCTGCGCGTCGGCGGCCAGACCGTGCGGTTCGGAGGCAACGGGGATTTCGGACCAGACCCGGCCGTCGCGCGCATCGATGACCGTCACACTGTCGCTGAGTCGATTGGTGACAAACAGCCTGTCGCCGTTTGGACCGACCGCAACGCCGTGCGGGCGGAGGCCGACCCTGGTTTCACGAAGGACTCGACCGGTCGCAGGCTCAACCACAATGAGACTGTTGCTGTGTTCCGCGACCACGTAGAGCCGAGTCCCGTCGGGTGACACCGCGAGGTTGATCGGCGTTTTGTAGAACGCATTGACGAGCGACCGCCGATAGCCCTCGTCGAGGACGGCCCGATGGGACGCGCGCGGGCGATGGCAGGTTCGGCAACTCGGCTGATGGAGTGACCGCATCGAGCCGCGCCGCGCGCCCGCGATGGGAAGAACGCCGGAACGATGCGCCCGGTCGTGCAGGCTGCCCGGCCCGTGGCACGATTCACATTGCACGCCATCCGAGAGTGAAAACGAGTCGAGCGTCCAGCGCGGGCCGGCCTCCGCGGCGGCAGCGTGGCAACCGAGACAGATCACACTGCGCTTCGGGTCGCCGACCACGCCGCACAGCGCCGCGATTTCGCCGGCTTCGGGCTGACTCAGAGCGCGGAACGATCGGCGGTGCTCCGGAATGGGCCGAATGCGGCAGGGCGGCGCCTGCTCTTTTGCATGGCAGCGGACGCAGACCTGTTGCCCGACGTAGCGGGGCAACTCGGCCGCTTGAGGCGAGGGAGCCGCCGGCACGAACACCAGCATGAGCAGCAGCCGGCTGATCGCTTCGGTCATCGCGCCCATGGAAACGTCCTCAAACTGAGCAGTTGATACTCAATACGCAGTATAACATCGGCGAGCCGCGAGCTTTGGCTCGTGCGGCCGTTTGATGCAGAGGAACGCCGACCAAGGCTCGAATAGCCGCGCGAACTGAAGTCCGCGGCACTTCCTCTACAAACTGCTCAGTTTGAGTGAAGCCGACGCCCTCCAATGATTCGCGTCTCTCGCTATCTGTTAGACGCCGGGCTGCGCGCGGCCTTCCGGCCGTCCAAGCTGAGTCGGGACGGAGCCTGCCGCAGTGCCAACGGTTGCCGATTGGGCGGCGCCCGCTCGCGGTCCTCGTGACATCCGATGCAACCTCGATGTTCGTTCGGCATCACCCAGATCCAGGAACGCATCGATCGGAGAACGCCGCCGTCGGCGTTCAGAGTTCGCAGGCGAAACGGCATGCGCGCCGGCAACATCAGGTAGAAAGAACCGTCGCGCGCGACGGGCGCCTCTCCGAGAAGCTTCTCGGTGATGATGCCGTCTCTCAGTGTGTGGGAGACCTTTGTGGTCGCGCTCGGGTTCCGGCGGATCGCGCGGTAGACCTGCAACCGGGCAATCTTCTGGTCGGCGGCCTTCCCGGTTGCTTGTGAGTCAGAGAGATAGGCGTTGAGGCAATAGAGGAAGCCGGTGTCGCCCGTGCGGTCGACCACGCTTGACCGGCCCGCCGGCGCTCGGCGCGGCTGGATCACATGCGCGTCAACCTCATCCCAATCCGGGGCGTCGTACACACACGCTCCGCGCTTCCCGGTCTTCGGATCGAAGTCATAGATTCCGTAGGTTTTCGCCTGCCGTCCGCGAAACGCGACGAGCAGCCGGCCGCCGGCCGAGGCGGTCGGGGTGAGATAGGTGCCCTCCTTCTCGCCCGCCACCGGCCGTCGCGTGTGCAGGCTCCGCGCCGGCCTGACGGCGACGAGCGACCCGCCGCGCTCGATGCGTCCCGCGCGAGACTCCACATAGACAACCCACCCGTTGCTGGTCTCGCAGGCCATCCCTCGAAATGCCGGCGACTCGTGAACTCCGGCGAAGGGGAACAGGTCGGTCCCGTCCGTATGAACGGTCAGCAGAGACGCGTTCCAGCGGCCCGGCGCGCCGCGTTCCGAGGCCGGCAGCGGACTGCTGATCAGGAGCCGCCCGTCACGAAGCAGATACGGGTCTGAAACACCGTAGGGACTGAACGTGATCTGTGTGGCGCCCGTCCCGTCCGGCAGGCAGGTGTACAAATTCCCCCAACGACCACCGCCGGTCCGAAGAAAGCAGATTTGCTCGAAGGGCGCGTCCGCGTCGATTGTGTAGAGCGTCGAGAGGTAGATCGCATCCGCGCAAAACACGGACGGGTCGGTCACGCGTCGCGGATCACTGCCGTCGACACCCATTTCCCAGACCCCGAAGGTCTCGGCGGGGTTCCGCTTCGCGATGAAAAGAACACGCCGGCCGTCGAAGGACAGATCGGGTCGACCGGCGGCGGCGAATCCGTTCGTGAGAACCGTCACGCCTTTCGCAGGTTCGGCAGGGTCGAAGGCGACGATCCGGCTGCCGTCAGGGAGCAAGTCGGGCGGACCGCCCGGGTGGCGGGCTTGCTCTTCGGCCGCGGGCGAACGTGTGGGAATCTGGACGAAGATCAGTCGCTGGGGCGCCGGGGCGGACGGGGCCGTCGGAACGCCGGCGTTCGGCGCGCCGGCCGCCGCGGCGATCAGGCATGCGGTGACTGCGAACCCGCCGAACAAGGCGAGGTCTCCGCGGCCGGCCGGCAGAATCGGATGTGCGATCGCACGATGGCCGGCACACACCAGACTGCATGCTAGATTGACCGCAAGGCAAATACAAGAAGCTCAGGCGGCGCGCCTTGTGGTGACGGTCCTTGTCTCGACCGGCAGGTAGAAATAGCATGGCGTCGTCCAGGGCGAATCAGCGCGAAGGCCGCCGCAACTTCCGAAACGCGTTTCCTCACCGGAGAACCACCAACCCATGCGAGGGCCCACACCCGATGAGCGGATGAACGCGCCACCGCGGATGCGCTTCGACCGGGCTGAAATGGGCGGCGCCCTCGGCGATCTGGGCACGTTCATTCCGCTCCTGGTCGGCATGGTCAACCGGTGTGGGTTGCAACTCGGTCCGGCCCTGGTCTGCGCCGGCCTGATGAACCTCGTGACGGGCCTGGCGTTCGGGATTCCGATGCCCGTTCAGCCGATGAAGGCGATCGCCGCCGTCGCGATCGACGAAGGTCTGAGCCAATCGCAAATCCTGGCAGCGGGAATCGCGACGGGCGGGGTGATGCTCTTCCTCGCGTTGACCGGCCTGATCGACTGGCTGAATCGGGCCATCCCCAGAAGCGTCGTCCGCGGCCTTCAACTGGCGCTGGGCCTCAAGTTGCTGACCAAGGGCATCGACATGATCGCCAGCACGGGGGGGCTGATCGGTCCGGACAGCATCGGTCTGGGCCTGCTTTGCGCCGGGCTGGTTCTGCTGTTCTATTTCTCGACGCGCGTGCCCGGCGCGCTGGTGGTGTTCCTGGTCGGTCTGGTCGCATTGCTCGCCGCGAAGCCTGCGCTGCTTTCGGAGTTGCGTTTGGCGCCCGCGTGGGTGTTGCCCGATCTGTCGAACGGGTCGGACTGGCGGATCGGTCTTCTGCGCGGGACGCTCCCGCAGGTGCCGCTGACGACGCTGAATTCGGTCATCGCCGTGTGTGCGCTGTCGCTGGACTTGTTCCCCAGCCGGCCCGCGGCGCCGAAACGCGTGGCCGTCTCGGTCTCGCTGATGAATCTGATCTGTTGCCCACTCGGCGGGATGCCGATGTGCCACGGGGCCGGCGGCCTCGCGGCGCAGCATCGCTTCGGCGCGCGGACGGGAGGCAGTGTGGTGATGCTCGGGGCGGCGAAGGTCGTGCTCGGCATCGCCTTCGGCGGTTCGTTGTTTGCCCTGCTTCAGCAGTTTCCCCAATCCGTGCTCGGCGTTCTGCTCGTGTTCAGTGGGTTGGAACTCGCCCTGGTTTGTCGCGATCAGACGGCGCGCGTGGATTTCTTCGTCATGGTCCTGACCGCGGGCGCCTGCATGGCGGTGAACACGGCAGCCGGCTTCCTGATCGGCTGGGCGATGGCCGCGCTGCTGATCTGGGGGGTGTTTCGTGTGGAACCGCCGCCGGACAACCCAGGCGCCTGACGCGAATTCTCACACTCTGGTATCGTGCGGGTTCCACCGGCCATGGCCTCTTCGATCGGTCGGCGGTAGCATGACACGGCGTCGACTGACATGGAAGGCACAGATCCGGCATCATGAGGAGACAGAGGAATGGTGACGATCGGCATGAATTACAAGGTGCTCCCCGACAAGGATGCGGTTTTTCAAAACGCATTCCGTAAGGTGCTCAAGGCGATGGAGACGATCGAGGGGCACAGCAACTCCGGGATGTTCCGCGACATCGACGACCCACAGCATTACGTCATTCTCTCAGAGTGGAGCAGTCGCGACGCGTTCGACCGGTTCATCGCCTCCGAGACATTTCGGAACGTCGTGAACTGGGGCAAGGAGCAGATTCTGGCCGGGCGACCGAGCCATACTTACTACGAGCATTGATCCATCCGCTCACCCCCAATCGACATGGCTGCCATGCGCGTCGCGGTTCCACGCCGGAGTTGGCCCTTCCTCAAGACGCCCTTGGCGATCTACCTGATCGTGATGTTGCCCGTCTGCGGCCTGATGGTCTTCCTTCTGGTGACGAACACGGAAGGCTGGATGAAGGGATCGGCCGCGGCGGTCCTCGCGCTGACCCTCGTCGGTTTCGTCAGGGGCTATGTGCGGCGGCTTGTGTTGACGGGCAAGGGAGCCCGGCTGATCCGCTGTTGCGGAACGATTGACATTCCTTGGGAGCGGGTGGCCCGCGTGGGGGTCTACATTCCCGGCGGCGGCGTCGGCGCGACGGAATACGCCTACATCTCCACACGTGACGCCGAGCCGCTCGGGAAGTGGGACCTGGATGGAGACACCATCCAGAGTCAGAATCGCCCGGGGCTGCTCGATGCGATCGAACGCGCGCGGGCGGCACATCAACACGAATCGACTGAATAGATACCGGTTGTGCGATCCGTCATGGGCTGAGGGAGTGTCGCGCAGACGGAGCGCGTAGCCGGTGGTCGCGCGTCGTGCTCCGGCGCGCATCAGCCTCTCCGGTTGAAGAGATACTATCGTACTCAAACTGAGCGGTTTGTACTCAACATGTAATGCAGCACTGGCGAGCCGCGAGCTTTAGCTCGCGCGGCCGCTTGGTGCAGACGAAGGCCGATCAAGGGTCGAAAGGCCGCGCGGACTGACGTCCGTGGCTCTTCCTCTGGAGAATGCTCAGTTTGAGCATCGTAGATGATCGAAGTCGAATCGGCGTCAGCCTGGGTTGCCGTCGTTCTTGGGTGCGTCCTCGCCCTGGGTGTCGTTTCCGGGGCGACGAAAACGGCCCGGGCTTTTTCGCCCGTCGCGTTTGGTGGTTCGGCCGCCGCGACCGCGCAGTTGCCGCTCGATCTTCTGTCGTTGGACCGGCGTCAACACAGCCAGGACGTCGTTGAAAAGCTTGGCCTGGTTCTTCTTCTTGGCCTGGGGCGACGGATTCTCACGATTCCGCTTCTGACTTTCCCGGAACTGCCGGAAGAGGTCTTCCACCTGCTTCTTCTGCTCCGGCTTCAGATCGTCCAGGCGATTGACCAACGCCAGCAGCGCGCGAGGATTCCGCACCGGTCCGCGCCGCCGTCCTTCTTGGAAGAATCGCTGCTTCCAGAGTTTCTCGAACTTCGGCTGCTGGTCCTCACGCAGAAGCTCGCTGATGCCGTCGTGGAGGGCTTGCTTCGCCGCCTCCATCTGCTCCTTGGCCGGCGCCATTTTTTCTTGACGGGCCCTGCGAATCTCTCGAAGCGACGCGAGCAACGCGTCCATCGCCTCGCGGTCGCCGGCCTCCCGGGCCTCTCGCATCTGCTCGCGGATCGCCTTCATCTCCTCGATCTCCTCCGGACTCCGCCGGAAGCTCGCACTGATGTTCCGCATCTTGTCGCGGTGGGCATCGAGCAGCTTGGCAACCGCGGCGGCCTGCTCCGCATCCAGGTTCAGCTCCTTCGTGATCGAGTCCAACTGCCGGCCGGCGGCACCGAGTCGGGCCGGGCGCGCGACGCGGCTCGCGGGCTTCTCCGGTTTGTCAGCGGCCGGTGGTTCCCAGCCGAAACAGGCTCCGGCCGCCGAGAACAGGAAAACCGCTGCGCAACAACCACATTTCCGCATCATCTTTGTGCTCCTTGATGTGTGCGATGGACACCGGTCCGAATGGTCCTCGTACGGCCTACGATTTGACACTCGAACCCTTGGCCCGCAAGACTCCCATGAGGTCAAACGTCCGGGCTCTCCTATTATTACCGATTTCACGGGCGGATGTCGCATGCTCAGAGCCGCCCGCCGCGGACGGGGGCCCCGGCTGGCGGAAACCACGCATTTCCATAACCATGGGCGCCCATGTACTTTGTCGTGATTCTGGCCTTCGCACTCGTTCTGAGCGACACCCTGCCGCCCAGGCAATGTAACCTCTTTGCCGGACAGCCTTTGACACGCGGATTGCCGTTGTTCGGAACCCTGGCCGTCATCGCAGGGCAGTTCCTGATCGTCTGGGCGCTGGCCTGGATCGCCCGCCGCAAGACGCTGGCTCGGCTCGACGGCACGGGCGACGGGCATGATGCCGCCGCCGATACCTACGCCTTCTATCAGCAGGTTTTCCTCTTCGTGCTCGCCGGCGGGCTTGTGCTGACGATGGTATTCACGCCCTGGGCCGGCCTGGTGCGCGCGGGGTGGGGCCTGGGAAGGTTTCCGCTGGTGGGAGACCTCCTGCTGCTCATGCCCTTTTTCGGGTCGTTGCTGCTCATCTGGACCCTCTTGTTTCCCGTCGAACAACGGCTGCGGGCCGAGGCGATCGGTGACGCGGCGGAGCCGGTCGAGTCGCCGAACCACGGCCGGAACGCCGCGATCGAAACCCTCGGGCGCGCCAGGCACGCCTCGTCGCTCGCACCGCCGACCTTGTTTGGTTACCTCCTCGACAAGGTCCGGCACCAACTGCTCATTCTGGCCGTGCCGATGAGCATCATCGTGTTGGCCAAGCACCTGATCGAGAACTACGCGGGACGGCTCATCAACCTCCCGGCCGATCGCACAATTCAGGACATCATTCTCAACGGCGCGCTGGGAACGGTTTCCGTCATCGTGTTGGCCTTCGCCCCGGTGATGATGCGATACATCTGGGCCACCGAACCCCTGCCGGCCGGCAAGCTGCGCGAACGGTTCGCCTCGACTTGCAAGCGGATCGGCCTGCGGTACCGCGAAATCCTCCTGTGGCATACCCACGGTACGGCGGTCAACGCGGCGGTGATGGGATTCGTCGCGCCGCTTCGCTACATTCTCATCTCCGACGCACTGCTCGAGACGATGGACGAGGACGAGATCGAGGCCGTCTTCGGACACGAGGCCGGCCATGTGCGACACTGGCATCTGCCGTTCTTCGGCGTGTTCGCTGTCGTGTCGATGTACGCCGCCGGCGGGGCGATGTACCTGCTCTTCTACATCGATCGGAGCATCGACCCGGGGATCCTTCAGCTGGTCGCGTTATCGACACTGCTGGCCATGTGGCTGTTCGGGTTCAGTTGGCTTTCACGGAAGTTCGAACGCCAAGCCGACCTGTTCAGTGTTCGCTGCGTGACACCCGACATTCGGCGGTGCGTCGCCGCTTGTCCCGTCCACGGCGAACGCCGATCGGCCGGCCTGTGCATCAGCGCCGCCAACCTGTTCGGTAGGACGCTCGGGAAGATCGCCGACCTGAACGGCATCCCGCGCGAGGCTCCCAGTTGGCGCCACGGGAGCATCGAGTCGCGTTGCCGGCTGATCGAGTCTTTCGCGACGGACAACGCAGCGCTGGTTCGCTTCGATCGCAAGCTGCTGCGAATCAAGATCGGCCTCATCGTCATCGCGCTCGTTGCCAGCGGCGTGGCCCTGTGGCTATATCGCGTGCCGCTCATCGCGCAGGCGCGGCGACTGGGGTGGCTGTGAAGCGTTGTCGCACGCCGTGATTACAGAGTCGGTGCACTTGCCGGAAGCCGGCGCTACCGCAGGGGCCCCGGTCCGAGGTCGGCCTCCCCGAGGACGGTGAACTTGCGCAGCTTGAGCAGATGGACGGCTGTTTCGACGTCGTCGGTGTGAATGGCCAGCGCGGCGCGGCCGGTGGGCCGGACGAGGAGCGGATAGGCGTAGTCGATGTTGACCTCGCCGGCGAGCAGGGCCGAGCAGATCGAGATCAGGCCGTGGCCGGGGGGCACGGCGACGACGACCAGCTCGGCCTCGCTGAACGGGAAGCCCCGCCGCTTGAGAATCTCGATTGCCTGGTCGTTGTCGTCGCACAGCAGGCGGACAATCGCGCAGTCGATCGCGTGGACGATGGACATGCCGACCACGCGAATATCGGTGCCTTCGAACACCTGAAACAGGCGCATGAGGATTCCCACACGATCATCGAGGAACACCGAAATCTGTCGGACCGTGGGCGAACGGAAGGTTTCCGCGGTTTCGAAATCGTAGGAACTGCTGGGCATGATGCTCTATTCTATCGGTTGAATTGCCCGGCCGGAATACTCCACCGGCCGTATTTGGCGACAAAAAGCCTTTGGCACTATCATCCGGGCCTGTGAAACGGGAGGCATCGATGACGACGCCGGAGAGATCGGCGGCGGATTGGCCGGACGCCGCGGGGCGGTTTGGGCGATTCGGCGGGCAATACGTCCCTGAGACCCTGATGGCCGCCGTCCAGCAGTTGGAATCGGCCTACCGGGCCGCTAGGGCCGATCCCGACTTCTGGGCGGAACTGGAGCGCTACCTCGACGCCTACGTCGGCCGACCCAGCCCGCTGTACTTCGCCGGGCGACTGACCGACCGCCTCGGGGGGGCACGGATCTACCTCAAGCGCGAAGATCTCAACCACACCGGGGCCCACAAGATCAACAACACTCTGGGACAGGCGATTCTTGCGCGTCGGATGGGCAAGCGGCGGGTCATCGCCGAGACCGGGGCCGGGCAGCACGGCGTGGCCACGGCGACCGCGGCGGCGGTGTTCGGGCTGGAGTGTGTGGTCTACATGGGGGCCGAGGACGTCCGGCGGCAGCGGCTGAACGTCTATCGGATGGAGCTTCTGGGCACCCGAGTCGTGCCGGTCCGGTCGGGCCAGCAGACCTTGAAGGACGCGATCAACGAGGCGATGCGGGACTGGATCGCCACGGTTGACACGACGCACTACATCATCGGCTCGGTCATGGGGCCGCACCCGTTTCCGAGCCTTGTTCGCGACTTTCAGAGCGTCATCGGCCGGGAGACCCGGCAACAGACGATGCAACAGATGGGCCGCCTGCCGGATGTCGTGGTCGCGTGCGTCGGCGGCGGCAGCAATGCCGCCGGTATGTTCCATCCATTCATCGAGGACGCGGGTGTCCGGCTGATCGGCGTCGAGGCGGCGGGCGAAGGGCTTGAGAAGCGACACAGCGCGACGATCGCCCGGGGTCGGCCGGGCGTGCTGCATGGCATGCAGACCATCGTTTTGCAGGATGACGACGGTCAGACGTTGCCGGTGCACTCGGTCTCGGCCGGGTTGGACTATCCCGGCGTCGGCCCCGAACACGCCCACTGGGCCGAGACGGGCCGGGTCGAATATGTCTCGGCGGACGACGAGGCGGCGCTGGCGGCCTTCGAGCTGCTGAGTCGGACGGAGGGTATCATCCCGGCCCTCGAATCGGCCCACGCCCTGGCGCACGTCATCGAACAGGCGCCGCGGTGGGGGCGGGAGAAGACCGTTGTGGTCAACCTCTCGGGGCGCGGCGACAAGGATTGCGTTGAAGTGGCCCGGCTGCGCGGCGTGAAGATCGGCGGAGGAACCTGATGCGAGGGTTCTCACACGCATGACAGAAGAGGCACGCGCCAATCGAATCGACACCGTGCTGGCGCAGCGGCCGCCCGGCCTTTGGCCCTTTCTGGCGGCGGGGTATCCCGATCTGGAGACAACCGCCGCGCTGCTGCGTCGGCTGGATGACCTGCCGATCCGGGGCGTCGAGTTGGGGTTTCCCTTCTCCGATCCGATCGCAGATGGACCGGTGATCCAACAGGCCTTCACGACGGCGCTGTCAAACGGAGTGCGGCCGGGGCAGATCTTCGACACGGTGGCCGAGCTGCGCGACGCGATTCGGTATCCGTTGCTGGCGATGGTCTCGGCGTCGATCGTCTACCGCGTCGGCATTGAGACGTTCGTGGAGAGGGCCTCGGCGGCCGGTTTTGACGGCCTCATCGTGCCGGACATCTCACTGGAGGAGGCGCCGGCCCTGGCCGATGCCGCGCGCCGGGTGAATCTGCGATTGTCGATGCTCATCGCCCCGACGACACCGCCGGACCGGCAGGCCCGCATTGCCTCCGTCGCCTCGGGTTTCCTCTATTACGTCTCGGTGCAGGGCATCACCGGCGCGCGGGACGCGCTTCCGCCGGACCTGGCGCCGCATCTAAAGCAGATCAAGACCGCGACCGACCTGCCGGTGCTCGTCGGATTCGGCATCAGCACGCCGGCCCATGTGAAGGCCGTGTGCCGCGTCGCGGACGGAGCGATCGTCGGCAGCGCGATCGTCAAGGAAACGACGGATTCTCTCGACGCACGCCTCGGAAGCACAGAGACAATCAATCGTCTGGTCCGGTTGGTAAGCAACCTGACGATCGGTTGATTCAATTCCGAAGCTCATGCA
>JBHHUY010000063.1:0-13278 GCA_046753965.1 Phycisphaerae bacterium | reverse complement strand
AGGCCCGCGTAGCAGGCCCGCAGGTTCTCGCCGGTCGGGCGTCGGATGTTCTTCTCGCCCGCGCGCTTCGCCAGGTCGGCGACCGCCTCGGGCGTGTCGGCCAGAATCAGCAGTCCCGCCGACGTCGCCAGTGAAAACGGCGTGGTGCCGACGGCCTTTCGGATGGCCAACCCGTCGATGCTCGCGTCCTCGAACGTGAGCCCGAAATGGGTGATCAACCGATCCAACTGCTGCGTGAAGGCAGACGCATCACGCAGCGGGGCGACGGCGGCCCAACCGACGGGTGGCGACCGCGTGAAATCGACCCGGATGCCAAAGGACAACTCGTGGACGAGGTTGCCGAGCACGGCCGTGTCCCATGCAACGCCGGTCTTGGCGCCGAAGGCGGCGAGGTCTTCGCGGTACTCGGCGGAGATGGTTTCATCAAATACATCGGTCAGGCCGTAGAGCCCGTCGACGACGGCCTGGGCGCTGCCCCAGCCGATTCGGCCGATGGCCACAAAGTCGTCGGGAAACACGCCCAGGGTCCTTGCCGCGCTCGGCGACCGCGACAAGACGCGCGCGATGCCCTTGCATTCGTCGGCGAGCGCGAGACTCAGCCGCAGATGGACAGACGCGCGTCGCCAGTCCAGATCAACCGCCGCGCACTGCACGTCGCTGGGCGACAAGACCTTCATGGCCAGTTCGTCGGTGCTGTTCGGCTTGGGCTCGGGCAGCAGTTTCAGCCAGGGTCGCGGGTTGACCAGAAACCGCACCGAAGACTCGGCGGGCAATCGTTTGAGCAGCCGCCGAACGCCCGGCACGGCCACCCAGCGTTTCTTCGGCCAGTCGCCGCGTTTCCATTGCAGGGCCAGTTGCGGTTTGTTCGCGCCGAAGACCAGTCCGCCTCTCGTTGCGAAGGCGAAAAGGGTCTGATCGCCCGGCTGCGCGACGATGCGGGTGGCCATCCGCCTGCGATCGACGACGACGCGTCCGCCCGGACCCACGGGGAACAGAATCCGCATCGCCGGCAGCAGATGCTTGTCCATCCAGGCGTCGAAGGTGGAGGCCGGGCCCGCGGGCCGGAGCGCGACAAAGACCACCGGCCGCTTCCCAGGCCGCGAGGGATGGATGTAGCCGACCAGGATCGGCCCGGGGGCATGGCGGACCGCGTCGAGGATCGCCCTCATTTTTTTCAGCTCCGCCGCGTCGCCGCTTCCCGAGAGGGCTTCGAGCATGTTCGAATGAAACGCGACGCCGGGGCGCTCAATGAGACAGACGATGCCCGCGTCGTCGGGAACGATGTCGAGCAGTCGACGGTTTTCGCCAGCCTGCGCGGCGGACAGGTCCGCGCCGACAACGGACAGCAGAACCGGCACACAGAGAAAACGAATGGCAGTGTTCATGATCGAGCCTCGTGGAGACTCCCCCCCGTGGAGGACAACAAGAGGATGATGCACGGCGTCGGTTTCCGCACCAGGGGTCCTGCTTCCCCCTTGTCTCCCGATTCCGGGCTGCAATAACCGCCGCGTAACAACTTGCCTCCAACGCCGGCGATCCGCCGTTGGGGCCGCGGCCGAGCCGCCCGTGCGGAGAGGTCGGTTCAGCGGCGCTCCGGCTCTGTCGGTTTTTCTACCGCGGCGCGCTGCTTCGTGGTGGGCAGCGTGTCCAGTCGGCGCTTCAGTTCCTCGAACAGGCGGTTCAGCGGGCCCATCCGCCTGGCGGCGGCCTCGTTTCGGCCGGCATCGATCAGGTCTTGAATCTTGGCGCCCTGCGTCCGTTCAAACGCGGCAGCCCGCGCCTCGATGTCGCGGAGAATCGCCTCGGCCGAGGCAACCTGCGACGCCGTGAATCGGAACCGCTCCACGTAGCGACGCGTATATCGTCGCCACCGCGACGCCCGCGGGTTCAGGATCGCCGGTGTACGACGCTTCTTGCGAAGAGCCTCGGCGTTCTGGCGGGTCACGAGGGCCAACCCCTTCACGGTGGTTTCAACATCGGGCGACGGTTGATAGTCGAACTCGTAGCCGGTCATCGGATCAACGGGCAGATCGGACAAGTACGCCGGCACGAGCGCGTGGAGCGAGGGCGGGAGCGCGCCCTGATCCGCCTTGTAGGCCTCGATCGCAAGCAGGACCCGCGTCCGAACGAAGTTGCTCCGCCCGCGCAGCGTCACCTCGTAGACATGAGCGAGCGACGGCATGAGCATTCGCGAGACCACATCCCACGCCGGAATCCGTGCGAGAAGTGCATCCTCTTCGATGATCTCGCCCACCGAACCGTCCTCCTTGGGACGGCTGGCGCGAATCAGCGTCTCGTAGTACTGCTTGAAATGGCGCTTGATCGCTCGTTCGGGATAATAGACACGGTTCAGGGCCGCCCACAGTCGCGACCAGCCGTTGGGTTCGCGCCGCGCGGCCGGCGCGCCGCTGAAGCCCGAGGTGATCGCCCCGAAGGTGCCGGGCACTTCCATCAGGTCGTCCACGGTCCGACTGAGCCAGCGGTCCTCGGCACGAACCATCTCTTCGAAGGTCGGCAATCCGTCTTCGAGACGCTCCATCTCCGCCACCGCCGCCCGCAATGATTCCGGATCGGCGACGCCGGACGAGGCGAGTCGCCGGAGGCTGCGGTCGGCCGTCGCACTGATCGCCAGACCGACCAGGCCTTCAATGATGGTCTGGCCATGGCCGACGTGCATCGCCATGCGCTGGGCCGCCAGGCAATCGTCGATCGCCGCGGCGGCGTCCCCCGCGGATGCCCGGTAGGCGGCACGGGCGGCAAGGAGCTTCGCGAGCCGCCGATTCGCCCCGAGCGAAGGCAACAACGCGTTCAGCAGGGCATCCGTGTCGCCCCGGAAGAACGGCAGGTAGTAGTCGGGCATTTCCGACGCCTGTCGCGCCAGGTCCAGCGCGGTCTGGTTTTGATCGAGGTACGACGCGAGGCGCTCGCCCGGCTCGCCCTGCGGCCAGGTCCCCTCGACCGCCGCTTTCAAGGCATCGGCAAGATCTTCCGGTGCGGGAACCATCCGGTTGATGGCCCGTAGGTAGACCCATGCCGCGTTCTCCTCCGGCGGGATCTCCGGAACGTCCAGCCCGGCTTGCCGGAGCTTCTCCGGCGGGTAGATCTCGTAGGTCTTTCCCTCGATGGTCACCCGGCCGTCTTCGTCGGGCAGGTCGGCTTCCGGTGGTGCGGACATCCCGCCGGACATCGCCAGCACCAGGATGACTGAGAGTCGGCAGCGTTGCATCGCACGGTCCATCGCGGTGTGGAATCCTCCCCCGTTTCCTGTCCTGTGGCAGTTCAGTCGGTCGCAGTCTGCCTTTTCCCGTCCCCGCGAAGTCTACACAAGTCAAACTGACCGATTCCCGCGAAAAAGAGCCGCGGACTCCAGTCCGCGCGGCTTTTCGCGCCTGGGTCGGCGTTTCTCTGCATCAAACGGCCGTGCGAGCTAAAGCCCGCGGCTCGCCAATGTTACAGTGCATATTGAGCACAAACTGCTCAGTTTGAGTACTCAATGAGGGTCGCCGGCCAGTGGACAGCCGTCCGTGGGTCCGAAGCAGGCGGATGCGTGGTAGCCGGCGCCGCCATAGAAGAAAGACGATCCAGCGGTGCCGGTGTTAGCGCGAGTCTCACCAGTGCCGGGCGATGGTTCGGAGAATCCAGTAGCCCGCCTTGGCCGACCCGACCAGCGTCCCCCCGATCTTGCTGCGGCCGATTCGTCGGCGGTAGTGCACGCTGACCTGCCGAATGCGAAGCTGCTCCTGGAGGGCGCGGATTTGCATCTCGACCGTCCAGCCGAAAGCACGATCGCGCATCTGAATCCGGTCGAGGGCCTGGCGGCGGATCGCACGGAACGGACCCAGGTCGCGATAGCGGTAGCCCCACCGCCACCGCATCAAGCGGACCGCCAACCAGTTGCCGAACTGCTGCTGCGGAGACAGGGCGCCCTCCTCCACCGTCGGGGCGTCGCGCGTGGCGATCACCAGATCGGCCTGGTCGTCGAGGATGGGATCGACCAGATCGGGCAGCCGCGAGAGGTCGTCGCTCGAATCCGCATCGAGAAAGAGAACGACCTGAATGTCATCGCGAAGTTTCCGCATGGCCGCCCAGCAGGCCGCGCCGTAGCCTCGTCGCGGCTCATGCACGACGTCCGAACCATGCGACCGCGCGATCCGGGCCGTCTCGTCAGTGGAGCCGTTGTCGCCGACGATCACCTGGCCGAGCCGGAATCGGGCGAGATCGGGCAGAAGCCGCCGAAGGGACTCGGCCTCGTTCAGGGCCGGCAGGATGGCGGCGACCTCGGGAAAGCCGCCCTGCGTTCTCGTGTCGGTCATGTTGTTCTCGGCCGTCCGGCCGCATCCGAAGGAAAAACGCGTCTTGTGCCGATTGGGATAGTATAGCCGTGTCGGCCGGACGGCCGGCACCCCCCGCGCGGGTTGTCGCGACGCTTGGCGACCTGAATACTATACTGAACGCAGAGCGCGTGGCGCGGCAGGCGGGTCGGCTTTCACGCAGGAGCAAGACTTGATGATCCCGGACTGGTGGCGGCGTCTTCGAGCATCGCGGTTGGGCCTTGTCGCCCTCTCGGTGGTAATCGGGGCAACCGGGTGCAACACGACACCCGCGGGCGGCTTGACAGGCGCGGGCCAGGACGGCGCGGCGGGCGCGGGCGGTTCCGGCGGCAACAGCGCCGGCGCGACGCCCGCGGTCGCCGCCTCATTGCTCGAACAGTTGAGCCTGGAGCGCATCAACCGGGCCCGGCTGCGCCCCGCCCAGGAAGCGGCGGCCGACGGCATCGCCGTTGACGAGGGGATCCCCGGTCAGTTGAACACGACGCCCAAGCCTGCGGTCGCGATGAACGCCACACTCCGCCGGGCCGCGAAACAACACAGCGACGACATGCTCAATCGAAACTACTTCGAACACGACACCCCCGAAGGTGTCTCACCGTTTGATCGGATGCTCGACGCGGGCTTCGCGTTTATCGTCGCGGGAGAGAATCTCTCCTGGCGCGGCACGACCGGCACGCTCGATCCCGTCGAGACGATCGAAACACAACACAACGACCTGTTCATCGACACCGGCATCGCAGGGCGCGGCCATCGGGTGACGATGTTGAACCCTCAGTTCCGCGAAGTGGGGATCAGCATCGTGCGAGGCAGCTTCACCCGATCCACCGACGGGCTGACCTTCACCGATTCCATCATGCAGACCCAGGACTACGGGACCAACCCTTCGGACAATCCGTTCATCCTCGGCGTGGTCTATGACGATGCCAACGGCAACGGCCAATACGACCACGGCGAGGGTGTGGCCGGCGCCACGGTATCGCTCGACGACGCGGTCACCTCGACCAACCAGGCGGGGGGATACTCGTTCGAGGTGATGCGGGCCGGCGCCTACACCCTGCGGTTCGCCTCGGGGGCGACGCAGGCGCTCACGATCCGGTTCGCCGATCCGAACCTCAAGGTCGATCTCGTGGATGGAAGCCGAATCGTCGTGAACCTCGGCCTCGGCCCGCTGTGAGCGCCCGCCGCGCGGTTGAACAGCCGCGGATCGGCTTGCCGTGTGACGGCCGAAATGAACCGCCGAACATCGGGTGAGGCGACCGGATGCCGCGCGGCGCGCAAGGTTCCGGCTACTTCTCGATCTTGCTGCTCTTTCTGCGGCGCTTGACTTCCTTCTTGACCCACTTGCTGTTTTCCTCGGCCGCGTCCTTTGAGAACTTCACGAGCTTGTCGACCACGCTCGGATCGTAGCCCATCCGCCGCAGGAAATAATCCTCGTCCGGCACCTCCTCATCTCGGGAGACGTTCTTGGACACCCAGGTGTTCCAGTGCTCCTCCAGGCGCGACTTGACCTCCTCGGGAAACTGTGCCGACCAGGCCCGCATCCGATCGCCGTGATAGGTGGTCTGGCGGTCGACCCCGACGCGCTTGGAAAGATCGAACACCGATCGGAAGTCCCGCCGGCCAGTCTTGCCGCCCGTCATCATGTAGGCGCAAAGCGACCAGGCCTGGGCGTAGTTCAGGAACCCCTGTTTGGATGTCATGTCGTGCGCCCAGGTCTTGGGGTCGATCGTCCAGACATAATCGAAGTCTTTCCAGTCCTCGGTGCCGTGGAGGCGTCGAATCACCGGCGCATAGCGGCCGCGATCCGGAACGAGCTTCAGATTCTCCTCGACGGTCTTGTCGAAATCCCAATACTCGAACACCGAGGCGTGGCCCTCGTTGAACCAGCGCGGGCAGCCGATCGGAATGCCGAGGCCGCCGTACCGCGGATCGGCCTTCATGCCCAGTCGCAGTTGCAGCTCCATGTGGGCGGCCTCGTGCTTGAGGGTTCCCTTGGGCCACTTGGCGAAGTGGGTAATGCCGTCGGTGAACTGCTGGAGCCGGTAGTGCTTCGCCTTCCAGAACGGGCCGCGGTCCCCCTGCAGGTGGGCGAAAGACATGAAGAACCCGCCGCTGCCCGGCGAACCGCCGTTCTTCATGTAGGTGGCCCGATCCGCGAAGACGATGACTTCGATCGGTTCCTTCAGGTCCGCCTTGACACCCAGGAACTTCTTGTAGGCCGCGCTGTATTCGCGATGCAGCATCTCCATGTACATCACGGTGTCGGCGGTGAACTCCTTGTCGATGTCGGTGCGGACGATGAACGGATGCCCCATGTAGGTCCACATCCGGATCTGCTCCTCGCCGTTCGTGATCATCCCGCCCGCGAAATCCCCCTTCTTGTCCTGCTTGATCTTGGCGAGAACGCGCCGAAGCCGCTTGTCATACTTCTCGTTCGACTCGTTTCGTCGCTGGCCCCAGCGGATTATCCGCTTCTTCCGTCGCTTGCCCTTCTTGCGACTCTTGCGCTTCTTCTTCTTCTTCTTCTTCTTACGCTTCTTCTTGCCGGTCGAAGGCGTCCCATCGAGCGAGGCTGTGGAGACGACCGTCTCCTGCTGGGCAGGCAGCGCCGCGGCCGCACTCGGCCACAAGAGACCGACGGCCAGCAACACGAGGAGGGTTCGGGTGAAAGAGAACAGCTTCGCCGTGAACATGGATCCAATCCTCGAATCGATCAGACGCCGGTCGGGCGCTCGACCCGGCAGGCCTTCGGAACACATCGCACCGTCGCCGACAGGACTCGCCGCACGCACGCCTTGCCCCTTTCGCGACGATCCCCCAGCCGCCGATTCCGCCGGGTCGCGAGAGGCCGTGATTCCCAATGTGTCCTGCGATTGTACTCCATCCCTCCGCGGCGCTGCAATCCCTCGGGGAGCCGCCGAACCGGGTTTCGACGCCCCCTCCCCGCGGGAAAGGCCTTGCCCCATGCCGCCGCGCTCCGGGGTAATCCGGCACGGGTATCGGTTCGATAAACCAGGGTCGGCGTCGCACGGAATGCCCGCGCGAGCCGCCATGGGAGCCAAGCGGATCGTGCTGAGACTGTCGGACGCCCTCCGAAGCTACGACCGCCCCACCTCATCGGTGCGCTTCGGCGTCCTGATCGGGCTGTGGGTCGCCATGCTATCGGCCGTCGTCAACATCCGATCCATCAGCAACGACAACATCCCCAACGCACTCTTGCCGGTCAGCCTCCTCCGCCAGGGAAACGTGGAACTGAGCGAGTTCCTCCCCGCGCCGGAAGACACCCGTCTCACACGAAACTACTGGGCCGTCCGCACCGATCGCGGCGTCTTCTCCCGGTACCCGATCTGGACGGGCGTCGCGGCCGCGCCGATCTTCGCGCCGTTCGTCGCCTTCGGCGCCGACCGCGCCGCGCCGCGTTCGGGACAGGCCGCCGGCCATGACGAAGCCGCCCTGCTGCGTCTCGGTCGACTCGCCGCCCTCGTGTTCACCGCCCTGTTTGCGGGCGTTCTGGCGATCACCTTCCGTCGGTTCATGCCGGGGCGTTGGGCGGCACTGCTCGTCCTTCTGACGGTGCTCGGCACCACGCTTCTGCACGCAGCGACCAGCCAACTCTCGAACCAGACGCTGCCGGTTCTCTGTGTCGCGCTCCTTCTCGCGATCGTCAGCACTCCGAAGACGACCCGGAGGCGGGCCCTGGCGGCGGGCATACTCGCCGGGCTCGCGATCGCCTCGCGTCTGCCGGCGATCTTCCCGGCCGTCATGCCGCTGGGTGTGTTCGTCACCCGCCGGACCTGGCGCCGACACCTGGGGTTTGTCCTCGCGGGCGGACTGGTTTTTCCGCTGCTCACGCTCGCCTACAACGCCCGAGCATTCGGCGGTCCGTTCGACACGGGCTACGGCGCCGAAGGCCGGAATCGCTTCGAGGCGCCGCTCGCCGAAGGCTTGGCCGGACTCATGCTCAGCCCGACATGCGGTCTGCTGGTGTATTCGCCGTTCCTCGCGCTCGGTGGCGCGGCGGCGATCGGTTTTGCGCGCCGCCGCATCGCAGGAAACGGACGCGGCGAACTGGAGAACGACGGCGGCGAGAGCACCCGCCGACCGGCCGAAGCCGCGGACTTGGGGCGATGGATCGCGCTGGGGTTTGTCGGCCAATGGCTCCTCATGTCGAAATGGTGGGCCTGGAACGGCGCCCTGGTCTACGGCGGCCCGAGGATGCTGGCCGAGGGAGTCCCCGGTCTCACGCTGCTCATCGCGTTGAACTGGCGGGTGTTTTCGCGGGCCGGTCTCGGCGGATCATGGGCCCGGCGATGGCTGCTCTGGAGCGGCGTATGGTCGCTGGGTCTGTATCTGGTCGGCAGCGTCGTTTATGACGCGGTGGCTCCAGGCAATCCGCCGAAACTGAACTGGGACATCCGGCAGGACTTCATTGCCCTCTACATCGAACGATTCGGCGTCTCCTCGCTCCTGATCGCGACGCTCAAACACGGAGCGATGCTTCTCGGCACTATTCTTCTCGGCGGCCACCTGGTCGGCCGACTCCTTTCGACCACCGATCACGCGGCGGGCCGGGGCCGCGAGACGCGCCTCGGGCGCGCCGGAGACGCACCTTTCCCGCGCGACGCGTGACCGACGCCGCCCTGCCGTGGTTCGACCTACCGGGCAGGATGACGCTTCCCCACGGCCGCCGTAGAATGCCCGGCCGATCCCGGGCGAGATCAGAACCTCCTCGCGCGCAGGGCCCGGAGATGCACCGCCGCGGATCGAAGTGCTGAGGCCCGCCGCGTGCGAACCTCTGCACCGCGGCGGCAGAAAACCCGGGCCCGGCGTCGATCGAGTCGAACCGTCGGAGGAATGAGCCACGCGTGTCTTTTCTACTCGACCTTCTCGGTCCCCGGCAGGCCTTTGACGGCGGGCTGTTCCTGCCCGACCACAAGTCGATCACGGCGCGGCTGCCGATCGAGACGCTCCACGTCGAAGGGCCTTTGCACGTCCCCTTGACCGTCCATCGCGACCTGGAGACGGCGCCGGTCGTCAGGACGGGGGACCGCGTCATTGCGGGGCAACGGTTGTCGCACCCGGTCGGCCCGAACGGGCTGCCCGTCCACGCGCCGACCTCGGGGCGCATCACCGCGTTCTCGCGGGTCTGGACGACGCTCGACGGCTACCTGCCCGGCGCCGTCCTGGAGCCGGACGGCCGGGACGAGGCGACACCCCGACACCAAGGCTGGGAGGACGAGTCGTTCATCGTGCAGTTGGCCCAGCGCGGTGTGATGTGTTCGCGGCCGCGCACACCGTTGCACCTGCTGATCCGGGAGGCGATCGCGGCACAAGCCACCGATCTGATCCTTAACGGCATGGAGACCGAGCCCTACCTGACGGCGGAGCTGCGGATGCTCGTCGAAATGCCCGGACGGATCATCGATACGGCCTGCGAGCTGGCCGACGCGCTGGGCGTGTCGCGAGCTGTCCTGGCGTTGCCGTTTCGGCATCGGCGGGTCGTCCGACGGCTTCGGGCCGAGGCGGAAGGGCGACACATCGAGATCGCCCCCCTGCCGAACCCCTACCCGCAATGCCACCCCATCATCCTGGTCAAATCGCTCCTCGAGCAGGAGATCGCGCCCGGCGGCACACCCCTGGACGCCGGGGCGGTCGTGCTGCCGTTGTCGGCGGTGGCGGCGGCGGCCGATGCCCTGCTGGACGATCGCCCCGTCACCCATGTGACCATGACCGTCGCGGGAGATGCCGTCGAACGGGGCGGAACCTACCGCGTGGCGATCGGCACGCCCATGCGGAACGTGGCCGAACAGGTCGGGATCGCGGCGCCGGTGCGCCGGGCGGTCTTCGGCGGACCGCTGACCGGGCTGAGTCTCGGACATGAGGACGCCGTGGTGACGGCGGAAACGACCGCCCTGCTCTTGTTCGCGAACGCAGAGCCGGCCGTGCCGGTTCCCTGCATCCGCTGCGGGTGGTGTGTCGAGGATTGCCCGGCGGGCATCGATCCGCCCAGGCTCCTCGACCTCGAGGCGCGTCCGAGCTGCAACGGGTTGGAGCTCACGCGGCTGCGCGGCTGCCTGGACTGCGGGCTCTGCACCTATGTGTGTCCGTCCCAGTTGCCGCTGGCCGAGACCATTCGGCGAACGCGAACACGCTTCGAGAAGATGCAACCGTCAGCGGGTGCCACACCGTGACCACGACACAAGCATGGATCGCTCCCGAGCAAGGCCTCACGGGCGTCGCCCCCCATCGACTCGGCGCTGACACCCATCACGACATCGTCCGCGCGTGGATTCTGGCGGCCTCGGTCGTGGGCCTCGCCGGCGTCATCCTGTTCGGCCGCACCGCCCTGGAGCTGTTGATCGTCAGTTCGCTCTCGGCCGTCGCTTCGGAAGTGGCCCTCGGTGTGCTGATGGGCCGGCGCGGGGAGGGCCGGCTTCAAAGGGCGTTCCTTTACGGCCTGTTGCTCGGCCTCACGCTTCCGGCCACCGCGCCCTGGTATGTGGCCGTCATCGGGTCGGTCATCGCCATCGCCGCGGGGGTCGGTGTCTTCGGCGGCCTGCTCCATCCCACCCTCGTGGGCCGCGTTGTCGTACAGTTCCTCTTCGCCAACCGCCTGGGGTTCGCCGGCGCGCTGGCGATCTCACCGGTCTTGGCGCCGGGCCATCTGCTCTGGGGCGATCTGTCCAATCATGGCCGCGTGTCGAACTATCAAGGCTGGCTGGCGACGCCGCAGCCCGACGGAAAGGATGCCCTTCTCCTGGAACGCCCCGTCCTGATCCTCCGGCATTTCGCCCAGCGGGGCCTCGGCAACGAGGGCGACCTGCGCTTCGAGCCGCTCGTCCGCGACGCCCTGCCGCCCTGGACCGACACGGTGCTCGGCACCGTCGCGGGCAACATCGGCGAAACCTGCACCCTCGCGATCCTTCTCATGGGGCTTTATCTGATCTACCGCGGGTATCTTCGATGGCAACTCCCGGTCGCCGTTCTGGCGGCGGCGGCCCTCGCCGCGTCGATTCTCCCCGTCGAACTGTCCGGGCATTACCGCTGGTTCCCTGCCCTCGAGTTCGAGCAGGGTCGGGCCGTCGGACTGGCTTACGTCCTGTACCACCTGACCGCGGGACAGATCATGCTCGGCGCTTTCCTGCTGGCGGGCGACGTCATCGCCTCGCCGGTCCGCGTGCAGGGGCAACTGATCTTCGCCGCCGGCATCGGCGTCCTGACCATCTTCATGCGGCTTTACGGCGTGCTCGAGGGCGAGTGCTACTGGTCGATTCTCATCATGAACGCGCTGGTCGGCACGATCGACCGCCGAACGAAACGACCCATCCTCGGGTTTGGATGAGTGCCCGGCTACGGCACCGAGGCCGCCCGCCCGTCAGCCGATGCAGGCGAGGGCGAGCCGCCGGGAAATCGAAGGCGCATCCTCCTCCGGCGACACGTCCACCCATTTCGTCATCCGAAACTTCCGGAACCAGGTCCGTTGGTGCTTCGCCAATCGACGCGTCTGGATCTTGATCCGTTCAATCGCCGCCTCCAGGGACATCCGGCCCTCGATGTGTTCGATGATCTGTGCGTAGCCCAGCGCCTGGCGCGCCTGTTCGCCCAATCCCCACGGCTCGGCAAGCAACGAATGCACCTCATCGACCAGGCCCGCGCGGATCATCGCCCTGACGCGGGCATTGATCCGCCGAGAAGCATCCTCTTTCTCTCGGCGAATGCCGACGACGGTCGCGGGATAGCGCATGTGCTCCGACGACCACTGCGCCTGCTGCACCGAGAGCGGCTTGCCCGTCAGTTCATGAACCTCCAGTGCGCGCTCGATCCGCTTGTAGTCGTTCGGATGGATGCGCTCCGCCGCGACCGGGTCGACCCGGCGCAGCGCTTCGTGTAGCGCCGCGAGCCCTTCTCGCTCGGCCCGCCGTCTGAGTTCCGCGCGAAACGCGGCATCCGCCGACGGCCCGTCGAACACGCCGTACATCAGCCCCATCAGGTAAAGCGGCGTGCCGGCCACGAGCAGAGGCCGGCGACCGCGGGCGGCGATGTCGGCAATGGCCGCGTCAGCCAGCTCAACGTAGCGCGCCACACTGAAAGACTCGTGCGGCTCGGCCACGTCGATGAGATGGTGCGGCACGCGGTCGCGCTCGGCGACGGCGGGCTTGGCCGTGCCGATGTCCATCCGGCGGTAGACCTGCATCGAATCGACACTGACGATCTCGGCGCCCAGGACGCTTGCCCATTCCAGCGCCGCCGCGGTCTTGCCGCTCGCAGTCACGCCGAGCAACAGCGTGACAACCGGCCGATCAACTGGTAACGCTGGCATGAAATCCGACTCCGAAGACGCCGACCCCCTTGCCCCGCCGCAGCCGCCGGGATAGGCGGAAGAGCCCGTTGCGATGATACCCCGGGGTCACCTCGGCTCGCCCCGACGCGCGGCGGGCCGGACAACGGACGTGTTACAATCGGATGACCCGGTCGCGTCCTCATCGACTAGTTGACCGGCCCGGCCCTGAGGAGGACCACCACCATGCCCGACCTCATCACCCTATCCGAAGCCGCGCGACTGCTCGGCATCACTCGCCAGGCGGTGCATTACCTCGTCGAGCACGGCAGACTACCGGTCGTGACTCGGCGGCGTGTGACCCGACTTGTGCGGCGCGAAGACGTGGAGCGGTACCGGGAGGCGCGCAAATGACGGCTGCAAGTCTCAGGACAACCGTGATGAAACACGACCGGCAATACCATGCAGGTCGGCCGACGATTCCGGACGCCGAGTACGATCGTTTGTATTCGCAACTCCGGACAATGGAAGGCCGCGCCGCGCCGCCCGATTCTCCGACGCGAACCGTGGGCGAACGACCTGTTCGCGGACGCCGCAAGGTGCGGCATATGGTTCCGATGTTGTCTCTCGAATCTGCGCGTGACTTCGATATCGTCCGTGCGTTCGGCC
>JBHHUY010000062.1:0-13375 GCA_046753965.1 Phycisphaerae bacterium | reverse complement strand
CTTCGAGGACGACTAAGATGTTGTGTTTCTTTCTCCTCGACAGGATGTAATCAAATCGCCGAGCGCCCCGGCTTCTTGAGCCTTGCCGGTCGTTCGGATTTCCAGGCCATCGGCGCGAACCAGGATCCTCACCGAGTCCCCTCGTCGGACGAGCGGCCTCGCTTGCAGCGATCGAGCATCAAGCATTTCGCCCGACTTGATGAACCGGGCGGCCAGCAGCCCGACGGCCGCCGTCAGATCGGTCAGGCCGATCGCGTCCTGGCTGACGAACCGGCGCTCCTCCAGCTTCAGATCGCGACCTGCGATGATCCGGCCGCGATTGATGGTCCGACGCGCTACCACGACATCGCGAATCAGCGAGACCTCCGCCGCAACGGAGACGGTCCGGTCTTCCTCGCCCCGGCGGCGAACCGAGACTTCATAGCTGAGCAGCCCGAGCCGCTGGCGTTCCTGTGGATGAATCACGAAGCGGAAGTCCGGCCCGCGCAGGGCGAGGTCCTTCTTCGCGACCGGGCTGAAACGAATGTCGACGCGGCCGTCGTCGTGGGGCACGCGAGCCGTGATGTACTCTCGCAGGACCGCTTCGAGGCTGTCGGCGGGCAGGCCGCGACCCGCGGGCCCCAGTTTCGGAGGACGTGTCACGGGTTTGTGCTTCGGCAAGGCGGACGATTCGCCCGATGGCCGGAGCGACGTTCGCGGGGGCCGCGGTCGGAAGACCTTGCAACGCGATGCGCCGAAGACCCGGACATCGCCGAGATTGACGCCCGCTTCACTGAGCGCGCCGCCGATGTCGCCGGCCCGGACGAGAACCGACCCGCCGGGACGGGGCGCGCCGTGCACGACCAGGCGGGACAATCGCCCCGCCTCCTCACGACCGAGTCCGCGAATCTCCGCGATGTCTCCCAATGTGATGGTGTCGGCCGTGACGACGGCCCGGGGCCAAACCCGGATGTCGCCGCCCATCGCCGGACCCGCCGTCAGGGTGAGCGACAAGGTCGCCGTGAAGAACCATGTTCGATTATGCCCCATCATGTTGACGTCTCCGCCGTCCTCGTCCCACTCCTTGGGAAATCAATGGTTACCGCCTCAGTTGATTCAATACCTGCAAAGTCTGGTCCGCAGATTGGATCGATTGTGAGTTCAACTCGAAGGCTCGTTGCGTCTGAATCAGCTCGACCAGCTCCCGCACCGGATCGACATTGGACCGCTCCAGGTTGTTCTGCCTGAGCAGACCCACTCCGTCCTGGCCGGGATTGGCCAGAATCGGCGGCCCGGATGCGTCGGTCTGTTGATACAGGTTGCTGCCGATCTGCTTGAGCCCTTGGTCATTGATGAACCGAGCCAGTTCGATCTGGCCGACATCCTGGAACTCCGTCGCGCCGGACACCGTCACGGAGACCAACCCCTGCTGGCTGATCCGAACGGCCGTATAGTCCTGCGGAATCGTGACGACCGGCTCGAGACGTGCGCCGGGTGTGTTGCCCAAGACCAGCTGCCCGTTGGCGTCGACGGTGAAGTTGCCCGCTCGCGTATAGACGGTTTGTTCTTCCCCGTTGACGACGGCATTCACCTGGAAGAAGCCGCCCCCCTCGATCGCGATATCGAAAGGCTGGTCCGTCTGGTTGACGGAGCCTTGTGTGAAGTTGAGCTGCGTACTGGAGAGCTGAACGCCGATGCCCACCTGCTTACCCAGAGGCAACGGTTGATCAAGCCCGTTCCTCAAGCCGGGCTCTTCCAGCGTCTGGTACAGGATATCGTTGAAGTTTGCCCGTGACCTCTTGAAGGCGACCGTGTCGATGTTGGCCAGGTTGTTGGCGATGACACTGAGCTTGGTGTCCATCGCCCGCATGCCCGTCGCGGCCGTATGCAATGCTTGTATCGCCATCGCGATCCTCTACCCTTGGAATACCTCAAGACGACCCAATTGCGGCACCGGCCGTCTGCCGGTGCGGTCACGAGCGTGACGCCCGCGCACGTGTACACTCATGGGTTCAAACGCTTCGGCCGCTCGCGGATCGTCTCAGCCGGTCGATTCGCGTCTTTGTCGTCCGTCGGCTGCATCGTCATCATCCGATCCGTCCCACGTCGTTGACCAGCCGTCCCAGCGATTCGTCCTGCATCGTGATCATCGAGGCGTTCATCTCATACGCCCGGGTGGCCGCCATCATGTCCACGAGCGTGGCCGCGGCATCGACCGCCGAGGCTTCGTATGCGAATTGCCGCACGGATCCCTGCGATCGAATGAGATTCGCATGCTGACCGTCGTATAGATTCCGGCCGACCTTCTCGAGCCGCTGTCGATCTTCGAATCCCACCAGCGCCAACTCGCCCACCCGCGTGTCGCCCTGAAACACCCGGCCGGAAGCGTCGATCCGCGTATCGCCCGCCGCCGCAGGATCGAGCAGGATCGGCTTTCCCCGGGCATCCACCACAGCGCCGCCGCTCGCCGCATGACGAAGCGTTCCGTCGCGGTCCATCGTCAGGCGCCCGTCGAGCGTGTATCGCGGTCCGTCTGCGGTCTGCACCGTCAGGAACCCGCCGTCGAGGATTGCCACATCAAAAGGGCTGCTCGAGGCGATGAGGTTGGCCTGCACCGAAAAGTCCGTATAGACCGGCGTCTCGAAGAGGCCGCCGGTGGCGGCATCGAGAACGGGATGGCGCGTGCGCACCGAGACACGACTGATCGATTCGGTCAGTCGTTCTGCAAACGCGACCCGGTCGGGCCGGAAGCCCGGCGTGTCTACGTTCGCGAGGTTGTTCGCGATGACGTCCTGCCGGTATTGCTGGCCCAGCAGTCCATCCGCGGAAAGCCAGAGTCCATACACCATGGGTCATCCACCCGATTGGCCCCGCGATGTTTCCAACATCGCCTGTCGCTGCTCAAGGTCTTCGCCCTGCGAGAGATGCGTCACGGTCGCGACGAAAGCCGCCCGCCGAACACGCTCGCCCAGCGTCCGCCAGTCGGGCAGTGAGGCCCGGTCCTCTCGACGCTGAGCGAATACAAACGGTTCGTGCGTGTCGCGCATCGGCATCTGCTCCCTGCGCGCCATTCGACGGGCGCGCTCGTGGCGTCCTCGACGGAGCACATGGCGTGCCAACCAAACCGCGTCGGACGAACCGGGCCTCCGGTTCGAGCGCTAACTGCAAACAGGAACTGAGATTACCGACGTGAAAAAACTGAGCAGCAGGCGAAGTTCTGCGTCGAAACCACGGAGATCCGGCCGCCGCGTTGCGCAACGCGGGCCGGTCATCCGGCAGGCCTTGGCGGAAGGGTCGGCAGCAATCCGGCGTCGGTCGGCGGGCCGGAACGCCCGACCGGCAGGGCGAACACCGCGCGAAACGTCGAAGCCGGCCCGGTTGCGCCGACAAAATAGGTCCGGCCGGGGCGAAGCGGTTTCGGCCGCGCGTCGTCGGCCGGAAACACCTGGAAGAACCCCGGCGGCACCTCGCCATAGACGAACGTCAACCGACGCGCGGGTTCGCCACCCGGATCGGTCGACCGCAGCTCCCACAGCTCGCCGTCTTCATTGCTCGCGATGGCGAACGCGCTGACCTTCGGCCCACGAAAGGGCCGACCCCAGGTCGGCGCATGCATGATGAACCGAGGACGTTTCTCCGCGAGGTCGACCCGGATGGTGTAGTCGCCGCTGCAACCCGTTGGAACGACTCCGAAGAGGAGCGGGACACACACGCCGCACAACACGCGTCCGCCGATCCGACTCAGAAGATGCGATTCGATCAACGTCGCGCTCCGTAATCCAATGGTCCGGCAGTGATGGCGGCACACTCGCGGACGGCACACATCAAGACGAAGAGCTGTGTCCCGCCTGTCGATGCATATGGCTCAGACCAACAGGCTGGTTCGGCCATGGCATCGGGAGATGTGCTCTCCCGGCGGGAGGGAACGCAGAATCCGGCCTGCGTATTCCTGCCGCGAGCCGATCAGTCGGCGCGTTCGGCGAAACGGACGCATTTCCAGCCGGCCGGAAGAACGGCGGCGGCAAGCAGGGCCTTGAGCACCGCCCCCGGCAGGAAGGGCACGACACCGACCGCCAATGCGACGCGGGGACCGCTCAAGACGGCCAGCCAGGCGAAGCCGGCGGCGAGGATCACCACGCTGCCGAGCACCATCGCCGCCAGCGCCGCCAGAAACCGCCGATCCCACCCGCGTTCGGCCAGGCGCCCCACCAGAAACGCCGCAGGCACAAACCCGAACAGGTAGCCGCCGGTCGGCCCGGCGAAATAGGCCGGGCCGGCCACCGCGCCGGCGAAGACCGGCAGGCCGACCATGCCTTCGAGAAGGTAGAGGATCATGCACAAGCCGCCGCGCCGGCCCCCCAGCATCGCCCCGAGGAACACAACGGCAAACGTCTGCATGGTGAAGGGCACGGGCCCCGGTACTTGAACCTTCGCGCACGCCGCGAGCAGCATGCTGCCTGTCAGGATCAGCAAGCCGTCCCGCACGCGCGTTTGGCGCCGAACGACGGTGGAAAACACGAGGTCGCCGAACGTGTGCATCAATCGTCTCCCATATCCCCCGACCCACCCGCCGCCGGCCCGCGACCCGGCGAGCGGATTGCCGCGATACCTGTAGCGGCCGCCCCCTGTGGCGGCCGTTGCGCGAGGAGGTCCGCTCGCCTGTGGACGAGGCGAATCCGGCGGCGCGCTCATTGAATCCGCTGCCGCCGCGCAAGTCCAACCCGCGGGGCGGTCAGTCCGGCACCGCGCGGGTGACGGCATCCGGACTTCTCGCGGTCCACCTCGGCCGATACACAACCATCTCCGAACCGCCGCAAACAACATTCAAGTCCAGCCGGATGCCGTGCACGCGTTCGAGCAGGTCCTCCCGGCGGCAGAGGGCTTCGTACCAGCTCGGAAAGAGAACGACATAGGCCGGATGGTGCCGCATCAGATACGCCTCCGGCGTTCCACCGGCCTTGTAGTGTTCGACGATCTCCGGTTCCACAAGCCCGACCGTGTCCAGAATCGGCCGCCGGGTGAGGAAGGCGATTGCGCCGATGTCGTTTGTCGCGATGAGGTCGTCGGGGCGCGTGTGAGAGCGCAACCACTCGGCGAGATTGACCTGCATGTCGTTGATGTTGCCGACGGACAGCACGGCCACGGCCCCGGGCAGCAGGCTCGCTCCGAAGGCCCACGCAAGTGTCCGGCGCCTCTGAATCGAAAGGGGGAGGCCCCGCCAATCCCAGACCGGCCTCGCGAGAACGGCGCCGGTTTTCGGCAACGCGCCCAAGACGATCAGAACAACGAGTGGCGTCAGATGCGCGAAGTACCGCTGGCCCTGAAACCAGATCGTGCCGGCCGGGTCGATTGGCGCGCGGAAGAGCGGGTAACCGATCAGAATGAGGATCGCAAGCCGCCAACCGCTCGCTGCCGGCCCGCCATCCTTCCAGAGCGCCCCGAGGGCCTTGCCAAGTCCGAACGACAGGGGCAGACAAATGGCACCGATGCCGAGGCCGATCAGGGTCAGATTCAGGATCGGCCAGACACCGAGGTTCAGGAGGACATGGCCCCAACTGCCGCGCCGCAGCAATGCGGGCAACCCTTCCAACCACACAGGCTTCAGGGCAAACGGCGCGGCGACCTTGGCCCCGAAGGTGGTCGGCACCCAATGACCGTCCTGATGCCAGTGATAGGCGGCATAGGAGACGGCGACAACGCCCCAGAACGCCAGAATGCCGATCGACTCGAGGAACACTCGTCGCAGGCGGCCGCGGCCGGCGCGGAATGCGGTCACGCAACGCTCCAGCAAGACCAGCGGACAGAGCAGGAAAAACTCAGGCCGGAACCAGACCGCGAGGGCGAAGAAAGCCGTCCCGGCGAATCGTCCCCCCATCGTGCCGCGTCCGTACAGCCACAGGCCTGAAAGGAGAAGGAAGCAATAGACCGGTGCCTCCATGCCGCTGTAGGCCAGTGTGACCGTCGGGCTCGCGACGAGCGTGAGCACGCCGGCCCAGAGTGCCAAAGCGCGTCGGCGCGTCCATGTCAGGATGATGGCGTACACCACCCAGGCCGTCCCGAGGCTGAACACGGCGGAGACGAGATAGGCCGCGGCGTACCAATCCCGAACCAGCGAATGAGCGGCAGCCAACAGCACGGGAAATGCCGGCGCGGTACAACCGCTGCTCGGGATACCGGGGTTGAACGACATCTCCCCGCGTTCGAACAGGTTTCTCGCAAACTGGAGATGGATGAAGGCGTCGTCCAATGGAAAGCCCGGCCTCCCGTCCACGAGGAACACCGCAATCCAATAGGCCGCGCTGAGACCGATGAACCAAGCCCCCAGAACCGCCCAATCACGAAGAACCGCGGATCGCACGCAAAGTCGATCCCGCGCAGAGCACGTCGAGACGGCGAGTCGTGGTGGGGTCAACGTGGACATACGGGGTCCGTCTGGAAGGTCTTCGTGATTATCCAGTTCTGCCGGCCGCAGATCGTGCTACGACTTGTTTTGGCCCAGGATCCGTCTGACGTCATCGAACAGTCGATCGTCCGGCTCCGTGAAGCCCCGTAGGCCCATCTGGTCGCAGACCTTCGAATCGTTCTTCAGCTCGTTGATCAGGTAGGACTTCAGCGCCTGCTTCAGGGCGGGGTCCGCGGACGGCCCCGCGACGACGACCGTCTCCGGGACGGCGATCGTCCCGCCGACGATCTTCAGTTGGTCCTTCGAGGGGCCCGTCACGAGGTTGCCGCCGTCGGGCGGCATTTTCTCGTAGTCCACTTCGTCAATCACGCCGGCGTTGACCGTCGGGTCATAGACGATCGTCTTTGCCGTATCGTGACCGAGGTAGAGCCGCCCCTCCAGACCCAGCGGCGGCGGCGTGAGGAGTTCTGGAAGCAGCTTCTTCACCGGTACACCCGCCGCTTCCAACGCCGCCTGTGCCGCCTTGTCCGTCAAGAGATCACCATGGGTCCCGAACGCAAAGCGTTTGCCGGCGCAGTCCGTGATCGACTTCACGTGTGAGTCGGCTCGAACGATGATGTGAGCCCTTCGCTTCGGCTGCCCCAGAGCGTTCAAACCGACGGCAAGGACGTTCAACTTGCCTGGATCGGCGATCGAACCGTACTCGCCTGCGGACAGGATGGCGAAGGCGATGTTCCCCTGCTCCATTTGGGTCGCGATCGCCTGCCCGCTCGGCTGCGTGTTGAAGACAACCGGCCTGGCAAACAGCTTCTCGAGCCGTGGATGGAGCGTCCGATAGGCCGCCGGCGGCCCCAGGAAGGCCACATGCGTCGTGCCGATCTGCACCATCTCCCCGACGACGCCGGTGGGCGACTGGCAACCGGTCGCCAGACCACTCAGAACAAGCAATATGCCCGACATGGCAGTGGATCTGCTCGCCATCATTCTTCCTCCACAAATGAGGCGACGCGGCACCGCCGCGTACTCGAGGGCCGAGTATATCCCCTTCTGCGAGTCCTGCTCAAGTCATCGGAGGGATGGCGGAGACGGGTGGAATGGAATCCCGAAACGACGCCCCCGCCGTTGGTGTTCAAGGCGTCGTTATTGAGATGCCGGCTGTTCCAAACCTGGGGCCGCGAGCTGAGGAGGATCGCCGACTCCGCCGTCGTCCTTCGGGGGCGGTCAATGCCGCGCCGGTTCACCACGGAGGGTGCGGTAGAACTCCTCCACGAGGGTATCAGGCGTGTCGGCCAGTCGGTCCGCGCCGCGACGGATCACCTCGATCTCACGGACGGAAGATCGGGGTGCCTTGGTTTCGTCGACGCCCGCCGATTCGATGTTGAACCGCACGACATCCCCCCCCTGGAGATCGGGGAATCCTTCCGTCGCCGAGAAGGGAATGGATCGCCCGCCTTCCGAGACGATCGTCCCAGTCCCCGAGTTTGGATGGAATACAAGCACATATCCGCGCATACGTTTCGCGCTCCACCGACTGCCTGGCTGTGAATAAAGGAATCCGTTCCACGATTGGGCCGGGCGTCCCCCGACCCGGCGGCGGCGCCACGGTCCGGGGCGCCTCGCGACCGGTCGGCCGATCCGCGTAGTGTACCGATGTGGAAACGGAAATGCACGGAGAATCTTCTTCCACGTGGGTTTCGTGGAGAGATCTCCCAACTTCATTCATGGACGAAGGTTGTGAACGACACGCCGGTCGAACCGCCCGCCCGGAGCCGCGGCGGTGCCTTGAATCCCAACGGCCGACCGCGGTCAGCGATCCGGGAAATGAAGCGTGTTGTCGTCGGCGTCGGTCACCAGCCAAACGGCCTGGTTGCGGGTATTGTCGAGCGCGTCGCTGGCGCGGTCGAGCACCGTCATGATGATTGCCCCGCCTCGGCCATACTGGAAGGGCTGAACCTGTGAATCGAGCGTCTTGTCGAGCCGCCATTCCGGTGCGGTACCGAAGTTTTCGGCACAGACGGTGCCCTGAAGGCGGGCGGCCTCGACCGACTTGCCCACCGGGATTCCGACGCTGCTCACATAGACGACCCCGCGCTGGGTGCAGAGGTCGCCCAGATTGGTGCCGCCGGTGCAAATGAAATCCGGGTCTTCGTTTCCAAACACAATGAGCTCAGGCAGCGGGATGGCGGTGCTGCCGTTGTCGCGACGCCGGAGGCTCAGGGTGGGCAGGGTCGCGGTCGGATCACCGCCGACGTTCGGCGGAATGGTCGCCTGCGGTCCCTGGTTGACGCCGAACTCCAAGCTGAGGATCCGCGTGCCGCTGTTCAAGGAGATGACATCGCAACCGACCGAGACCGAATTGGCCGAACCGGGCAAGATGGCGTCGCTATATCCGGCGTTGAGGTAGTCCTGAATCTGATCGTCGCAAACGAATCCGCCGGGGCCCGCCGAGACGAGAAACGTCATCGAGAACTCGACGAATTGCTGGGATTCGTTCTGGATCGTCACGGCGATCGTCTGCTCGTTCACCGGCAGGTCGCAGACCGACGCAACGGCCCCCCCGTCGCCGGCGTTGGCGCTGCCGTCGGTCGGAGGCTGGGCCGGGCTGCCCAACGTCGGCGTACCCAGCAGACTCGCGTTGAACTGGGCCGCGAGAAACGGGCTGGTCGGCCCGCAGCCGATCCCCACCCACACGGCGCCGATGAGAAACCACGCCAGGCCTCCGAGGTAGGTCACTTGTCGCAAGCGGAACTGCATGTTACGCCTCCTATGGGCTTGGGTCGCGAACTCGCTTGGTCGCGAGGGCGTGCGCCGGGCGGGCCCGACGGCTTGGTGGTCGTATTCTCGCGGTTTACCTTCTGCGTCCGCCGTGGCGGGCGGACCATCCGGGTGGGCGTCTCGGCCAAGCGTCGCCCGACTCAGCCAGGTCACGCTCGACCACTCCCAAACGATTGTACCGCCCCACCAGGTGTGAAGCAATGGCGGCCGGAGGCAAATGCGTCCACCGGACGGCCCGAAAACCGTGACCGCCGAGATCGGCCGGAACCACCGATAATGGCACGCCCCCCTTTCCGAATCCACACGGGCAGGAGACGCCCCCTCACCCGCCCTCCCGGCCGATCATCGGCCAAGCGGAGTACCGGACCCCGCGGCGGGCCCCGTTTTCTCGACGGGTTCGGGCGTCGCGTTGACGACGGTCACCGGGGCGATACCCTCCAGATCCGACCGGATCGCCTTCGCCTCTCCGACGACCACGATTGCCAGATGTGCCTTGTCGATCAGCTTCCGGGCCGCCCGCTGGACGGCGTCCGAAGTCGTCGCCTTGACGCCGTCGAGATAGCGCTGGAGGTAGTCGGCCGGCAGGTCCTGGGTCTCGATCATCCAGAGGTCCCCAACGGTCGCGTCCGGGGTCTCCCGGTCACCGGCGAACTTGCCTGTGATATAGGTCTGGGTGTCCTCGAGTTCAGCCGGGGTCGGCGGGGCCGATTGGATCTTCTCGATCTCCTCCAGAATCGCCCGGACCGTCTTCGCGGTCGTCGGCGTCTTGGTGAAGGTGCTGATGACGAACTGGCCCGCGAAACGCCGCGGCGAGAAGCCGCCCCGGGCCCCGTACGTCAGTCCCTTCTCCACCCGGATCGCTTTGTTGAGCCTGCTGTTGAACCCGCCGCCGAGGATGCTCCCCAGGACTTGCGCGGTCATGTATTCGGGGGCCCGCCGTGTGAGGCTGACGTGGCCCATGCGAATCTGGCTCTGAACCGATCCGGGTCGATCGACCAGGTAGATGCGCGTCGCGGCCCGGGCCGGAATCTCCGGCAGGGCGACGTTCGGCAGCGGCGTATCCACTTTCCAACCGCCTAGATGTTTTGCGGCCAGCGCGAAGCCGTCTGACGGCGTAATGTCGCCCGCAAGATACAGGACCGCGTTCTCCGGGCGGAGGTGCGCGGACCACCAGGCCTTGAGATCGGAGACCTTCACCGCGTCGATATCCTCCAGCTCGCCGGTTGCCGTGCGCGAATAAGGATGATTCCCGTAGAGTTGCCGGCGAAGCTGCCGTCCAGCGAGGTACTCCGGCGACTTGGTCGAGATCATCAGCCCCATCCGGGTCTGATTCTTCAGGATGTCGAACTCGTCCTTGGGAAAGGTGGGGTGCTCCACCACATCCGCCATCAGTTCCGCCGCGAGGTCCAACTGGGGCAGCAGGGCCGACGCGACGACACGCGCCGTGTCCATGCCCGCGGAGCCGGAGAGGTTGATCGCGTTCGACTCCAGCAACTCGGCGAGCGCCTTGGCGTCGCGCGTCTCCGTGCCCTTGGTCAACATGCTCATGGCGAAACTCGCGACGCCCGGCTTCACTTCCGTCCAGGCCCCGCTCTTGATACCCAGGGTCATCGACACCATCGGCACCTCGTGGTTGCTCACGACCACGACGCGCAAGCCGTTCGGCAGGCTGCGCATGGTGAACGGAATCTGAGGCACGGCAGCCAACAGGTCGGCCTTCGGCGCCGCCTCAGGAAAGCCGGGCGGTCGCTTCGCGGCGGCTTTCGGTCCGGTCCGCTTCGCGACCCGGTTTCCGCCCTCTTTCAAGGCCGGCTCGGCCGCTTCTTTTTCCTTGCCTGCGAACAACCCCTTGAGCATGCCGCCGACGCTGGGTTCGACCAGCACACTGATGCGGTGCTTCTTCGTCAGATACTTCTTCGCCACGCGCTGCACGTCTTCCACGGTGACGGCGTCGATCTTCTCCAGGCGACGGTTGATCTCCTCAGGATCTCCGTAGAGCACGGAATACTGCCCCAGGAGCCCGGCCTTGCTGGCGACCGTCAGGGCCCCGGTCACCTCCTGCCGGCGTAGCTGGTTCTTCATCTTGCTGAGTTCCACCTCGGTGATGGGCTCTTTCTTCAGGCGTTTGATGTGTTCTCGAATCGTCTTCATCAATAGCTTCTTCTTGCCGAACGGCAGCAGGACCCCACCGGCGCCGGCCAGGCCGTCGCTCTCGAACCCGAACGCGCCCGCCATCGCGACCTGCGCGATCTTCTGCTCCTTGACCACATCCACGTACAACCGGCTCGATTCACCGCCGCCCAACACCCCCATCAGAATCTGCAACGGCAGGGCATCCGGGTGCCCCTGCGGCACCGTGCGATAAAGCACCCCGACGATCGGCAACGGGCCCTTCTCTTCCTCGATCTTGATGGTGCGGGGCTTCTTCTGGCTTGTCGGAGGCACGGTCGTCCGCCCGGCATCGGGACACTTCGGGATCCAACCGAAGTACTTTTTCGCGAGGGCCTGCGCCTCGGCGTGTTTGACGTCGCCGACGACGACCAGGGTCGCGTTGTTCGGCACGTAGAACCTGTCCCAAAACGCCTGGAGTTCGTCGATCGTCGAGTTCCGAAGATGCTCGATCTGTCCGCCCGGCGTCCAGCCATAGGGCTGATCGCCGTAGATTGCCGCCAGCAGCTTCTCCGGCACGAGTCCGTACGGGCTGTTATGACCCTGTCGAACCTCCTCCTCGACGACCTTGCGCTCCGTGCGGAACCCTTCTTCGTCGATCTTCAGGAAGGCCATCCGCTCGGCCTCGAGCCACAAGGCCATCTCCAACTGATTGCTCGGCAGCTCCTCGACGTAGACCGTCTGATCAAATGCGGTATAGGCGTTCGTGTTTCCCCCGACGCGACGGATGTTCTCAAAGTGCGCGGTCTCGTCGAGGCGGTCGGTGCCGCGGAACATCATGTGCTCGAACATGTGGGCGAAGCCCTGGCGCTTCGGGTCTTCGTTCTTCGCTCCGACGTGGTACCACACCTGCACGGCCACGACGGGACAGGAATGGTCCTCGAGCGTGATGACCTTCATCCCGTTGTCCAGTTCGATCTGCTGATAGTCATAGCGCCGCTCGGCGGCCTGAAGTGTCGATCCGAAAAAGAGTGAAAAAACGGCGATCCACAAGATTCTGCGATACACGGCGGGGCCTCCTCGACGACTGACGAAGAACAACTGGCTCACACGAACACAAACGCGCTATCGGCTTCGGCCAACGCGGTTTTCGCACACGGAATCCACCCACGGGGCGGCGAGTCGCCGCACATTGTCTTGGAACGCAGCCCCGACCGCAATCTCACGGCGCGCCGACCCAGGAGCGTCTCTTCGCCCAAGGCCGCCGCGTCGGATTGATGCCACGACGCCACCGGGTCGGTAACAGTTCAGGCGGATGCCGGCGCAGTCCTTCTTCGTAGCGTCCGCCCCCAGTGGCGGACGTCGGGACGCACATGTGCTCCGCCGCGCAACGGCCGCCACGGGGGGCGGCCGCTACATAAGAGCCGCCTGAACTGTCATGGACCCGACGCCAACGGAGACGCGCACCGCCTCTGGTGAGACCGGCCGATTCGGGTGATACTCATGGAACACCGGTTCGGATGTCACCCCATGCGACACCACCTTGTGATCCTGCGCGATGTGTACCTCGATGCGCTCCTCGCGGGCAGGAAACGCATCGAGTGCCGCCTCTCCTCCATCCGGCGTCCGCCCTTCGAAGCGGTCGAGCCGAGAGACCTGCTCTGGTTCAAGCGACCTTCCCGCCCGATCCACGCAGTCGCCGTCGCGGGACGATGCGCCTTTCGCGAACTGAACGCGCCCGCCGATCTCGCCCGCTTCGTAGAGCCTCACACGGCTCGCATCTGCGCGGAAGAGGGCTTCTTCCGAGATGCCGCACAGTGGGCGCGATTCGCGACCCTGATCTGGATCGACACGGTCGTCCGAGTGAGCCCGATACCGATTCGCAAGTCGGACCAGCGCGCCTGGGTCGTCCTCGATCAGATGCCCATTCCTCACAGGCCGATCGCCTCGGCGAGGCAGCGGAAACGCTGAGCTTGGAAACCGGCAATCGCTGACGAAGCCGCGACAACCCTCGGAACCGAGAGAGGGCCGGAGAGATTCAGGCCCGCCGATAACGCATCACCTGCCGGCGAATCGTTCACCATCTCAGGGGCGGCCGCCGGTCCCTCG
>JBHHUY010000061.1:0-13424 GCA_046753965.1 Phycisphaerae bacterium | reverse complement strand
CTCGCAGGGGCGGCGCCGAGCGCCACGAGAATCAGCAATGCCAAGGCAACCGACCGGGTCATCACGCAGCACTCGATCTCAACAACAGACACCACCCCTTGGCCGCGTCCGCGTTGCCGGGGGGGCGAACTCGGGGTTCATTAAAGACCGGAACGGGCCGCCGGCGAGGCGCTCACTCCGGTCACGGCGTCATGGTAGGTGGGCACCGGGGTCGTGACAACAGCGACGCCGCCATCGCGAGGGTGGCGACCGTCCGAAGGAGATCGGACGAGGATGGGCTGAATGCGGGGGCCGGACCCGGCAATCGAATCCGTGAACCCCAATCGCCGGCAAAGCAGAGCGTTTGCGGCGGAGGCCGGGCGGGAAGGGGCTTCAGCGAGTCAGCCAGCCCTTGCGCGGACGGCGGCTCGAAGCGGGCAACGAGGAGACGGCCGTGTCTCTGGCGCGTGTCATTTGGGCCTGGTGTTGACGCTGGGCCTCTGAGATGAGCCGTTCGATTCGCGTGAAATCTCGGCGCTGCTCGACGGTCATGTGTTTCGACAACTCGTGGTGGAGTCGTTTGGCCATGTCCAGCGCGGTTCTCAACGGCATCGGCGATGAGTGCATCATCTGCGGTTTCTCCCATTTCTCCGCCGGCGCGCCGCGGAGGGTTCTCGCGGGAGGGCGGTGCGCCTCATTGAGCGATGTTCTGAGCATGGTTTGGCTGCTCAGGTGGGCGGGTTGGAGGCATCCCTACCTTATACCCATTGTAGGCGGGCACCGACGGCGGCGGCTCGTCCATCTCTGCGCCGTTTCTCCGGGTCCGATTCGTCGGCTGGGTTTGAATTGTAGCGCGGCCGGGGCTGTCGTGTCAAGGCATGGCCGTCCGGCGTACGGTCTTTCGGGACCGCGTTTGCCATCCTTCGGGTCCGGGGTTGCGATCGCGTGTCCGAGAATCTTTGCGAACCTGTCGCCACGAGACACGAAAGATGTATAAGATGCGGTGCTCCTCGCAGGCTGGCGGCGTCACACAGCAGACGCCGCCTCCACCTGGAGTCCGGTCCAACGGACGCGCGCGACAACGCCGAGCCGTTTCGGGGGGTGGTTGCGGACGACGCATTCTCAAGCAGGCGATAACCAGCCGGCCATCGTCCGGTCGGAGCAGCAGGAGGCGACAGCATCACGGTGCAATCACGCAGAAATCGGAGCAGCGGGTTGCGGCTTTGGCGGAAGATCCGCAAGCCGGTCGCGAAGCGGATTCTCCACCTGGATGATACGCCGCACCGGATCGCGCTGGGGGTCTTCCTCGGATTCGTCGTGGGTCTGACGCCCACGATGGGCGCTCAGATCATCCTCTATTGGATTCTTGCACACCTGATTCGTGCGAATCGTGCCTCGGGGCTGTTGCCGGTCCTGCTGACCAACCCGCTGACAGCCCTGCCGATCTACCTGTTCAACTGGAAGGTCGGTCATTGGCTTCTGCATGGGATCGGTTCCTCTCTGGAGCCAGCCGCCGTTCAGAGCGCGCGTCTGCAACGATTCATCGAGACGTTCAATGTGACGCACATCTTTGAGGCCGCCTACTGGCGGATGCTGGCACCGGGCCTGAAGGGGCTTGGGGCCGAGCTGGTCGCGGGCTGCCTGGCGGTGGGGCTGGTCTGCGGCAGCATCGGCTACGTGTTGACCTATTACGGGGTGCTCGCGCACCGGCGGAAGCGCGTCAGGCGTGTGCCGTCACCGGCGTGAGGCGTCGGCTGGAGACGCGGGCGACTTGTTGATCCGCCAAACGGCAAAGCCGGCCGGGGCGTTCACCCGGGTAGTCGGGCGTATTCCTCATCTCGGATTCCGATCGTTTGCCGTGCCGCGGCTTCGAGACCGCGGTGCTGGACGGTCTCTCATTATTACAGTATTCTTGATATATATAATTACGCTGCCGTTGACGAGATGTGAAGGAGGTGCGCGATGGCTACCGTCAAGACGGCGAGGAAACGCAACGCAGGCGGGCAGGCGACGCCGCTGCGTCGAGCCCGGTCTACCGCCCGGCGGCGGACTGGATCGAGTCGAGGTGCGTCCGGAGTGGCGATCGATCCGAGCGGCCTCTTCCCCCGGCTGGCCTCGGTGCGGTGCGACCGGGGGGGCGGCGTCCTGCTCGCCTTCGCGCGGCGCGACGGGGATCACATCGAGGGTCGGTACGTGCGGCACGAAAGCCCGGTTTCATCGAGGAAACAAGTCGGAAACCGGCGGGGGGGCTCGACGGAGGAGGATCGCGCGGCGCTTGCCGGACTCTTCCACGGCCTCGGCCATCCAGATCGGCTTGCGATTCTCGAGGCGCTTGCTCTGGGGGCCGGGACCCACGGGGATCTGAAATCGGTTGTCCAGCTTCAAGCGGGGCCGTTGTACCACCATCTTCACGAACTTGAGCGCGCGGGATTGGTCGGCTGTCGATCGCGAAACAGTTACGCATTGACGGAAACGGGCCGGAGCGCGTTTCTGGCCGCCGGCGCGCTGGAGGTCTGGGTTTCCGGGTCGCGTCCCGCCGGCGGATGGCAGCGAAGACGCCTGCGCGGCCGGATCCGCAGCGGCGACGCCGGGCAGCGGAGCAGGGTTGCCAGGAAGAAGAAACGATGACGGTGCGGGCGGCCGCCCAGAACGACCCGAACGGACCGGGCCCATAAGGTCCGATAATGGATCTTATGTTGCATTCAACGGCGGGGCGGTTGGCATGTGCCGGGCGTCGGCGTTGCGAGCCGGCGGAGAATCAGGTGACTGGTTGATCCGCCAAACGGCAAGCCGAACGGCGAGATTCGCCGGAGACGTCGGGTCGCTGCTGGTATTCGTACTCGATTCGTTATCGGCGAGGTGTGGAAAGCTGGCCTAGGCCGAGCGATTGCCAGAGGATGATCTGCCGATTGGTCGTCTCGTAGCTGTAGGAATTGAGGCGTCGGGCGGCCGCGTCGATCACATAGACCAGTTCCGAGTTCTCGGTGAACTGGCCGGTGACCATGATGTAGTCACCGCCGCGGTCGATCTGACCGATCGCGAGGGCCTGGTTTCGGCTTGCCGCCCCGGGTGTCAGGAAGAGACCCACGAGGAGCACGGCGGCGGTCACGGAGAAGATGACGATCGCGAGGTTTCTGTTGTCTCTCATGGTTTTCCATCCTTAGCCGCGGAGGCTGTCGGTTATCGGTCAAGAGGCGTCGGCGGACCGCCTTTCTCCTGTCAGCGCCTGGCGCCGCGAAAGTCTCTCTGAAGATCGCGGTGGCCGACGTAAAGCAACTGACGCGTGTTCATGTCCCGGTTTGGGATGAAGACGTGCATGCGGCGGCGCGAGAGGTCGAGGATGTACAAGGCATCGACACCGCTGCGAATCTCGCCCGCAACCACGGCGTAGTTCTGCCCGAGCGGCGCCGCCTGGGCGTAGGCCGCGGGCGGCTCCCAACTCAGCAGGATCAGGCTGGCCAGCAGAACGAGGTTGACGCCGATCAACAGGACGATCAGGGCACGCTTGTTCATCTGTGTTCTCCTCGCGATCCGCGCTAATCGTGAGATCGTTTGCTGGGCTTGAAGCCGACGGCCATGGCCCCCAGGATGAATGCGCCCGCGCAGACGTATTCCAGAATGGGACGCTCGGACTTCAGACGCTTGACATTGTCCGGTTTGATGTCCTCGGTCTCGTTGATCTGAGCCCCGACGGGCGAAATCAAGAAGAAAACGGCCACGAGCGGAACGAGAACGAATCGACGAATCACCGGTAACCTCTCTGTGGCTTCGAACCCAGGCATTTGGAGGCGCTGCGTCGCGCCGCTACTTGATACTATACGCCTGGAACGGCTCGCGGGCAAAGGTCTCAGGTCCGTGGGAGCCGGGAACCCGCCGGCACCCTAACAGGGCGCCGCGGGCCAAACGCATTCGAGAGGCCGGCTGATGCTGCGGAATACGTCAACGGGAATCGAGACGGTGTCCCAACTGCGCGACAGCATCTTTTGATGCCGGGCATACTCGACCAGGGGCACGAGCCAGAAGCTGTATCGCCGCCCGGCAAAGGCGAACATGTCCGCCGGCCGCCCCGCCGGGCCGGCCTCCTCCGCCCAGGTGTAGGCGAACACGAACATGGCCCTGTATTCGTCGCCGAAGACGTGCTGCCAGGCGCGCAAACCCTCGATATCGGCGCGGGTGACCCAGGTTTTTTGGCGGCAATCGGCGGTGTCCGCCCTGGCGCGCGATTTGCGGCCTTTGACGTCGACCAGGCAGGCGGGGCCGCCGGTGGGATAGACGATGTAGTCGAAGAGTTTCGTGCCGGTGCGTTTTCGCGCGAAATGTTTGACATCCTCAACCGCGACGCACGGCGTCCCCCTGCGGGCCAGACAGGCCTCGAAAGCGAGTTCGTAATGGCTGCGGCGAGCCTTCACGATGGACGTTTGAAGAATCCCTCCGGTCGGGCCAGCAAGTTGTCGAGCGTGGTTTCGCGAGCCTCACCTGCGGCGAAGTCCTTGACCTGAACGACGCTGCGCTGGGCCGTCTCTGTCCCCAGGATGACCGCAAACCCGCAGCCGCGGCGGACGGCGGCCTTGAGTTGCTTGACCAGGGCCTGCCGGGCATACGCGAATTCGGTCCGGAAGCCGGCGGCCCGGAGCGCGGCGACAACGCGGTGCAGGGTCGGTCTGAGGCCGTCGGTTGCGTCGGCGACGAAGACCCCCCCCGCCTGGTCGTCGGCGGCACGGGCGAGGCCTTTTTCTTCGAGGAGCAGGGTGAGGACGACATCCCCCATGCCGAAGCCGACGGCGGACTCGGGGTGTTTTCCGAGTTTTCCGAGCAGGTCGTCATAACGTCCGCCGCCGCAGATGGCGCGGTGTTGTCGGGATCGGTCGTGAAACTCGAAGACGGGGCCGGTGTAATAGGCGAGGCCGCGGACGATCTTCAGGTTTAGTTCACAGTATTCTATAATTCCAAAATCCTGTAATATCGACAGCAGCCGCTCGGTTTCGGACAGGGCCGTTTCGAGGGCCTCCGTGGCCCCGGCGATCTCGCCGACCGTCGCCCGGAGGGAATCGAGGTCTTCCGCGGACAGCAGATCGTTCAAGTCGGAGTAGCGGATGTGGGTGCCGCAGTGCGCTTCCCAGCGGGAGGCCAGCTCCTCGGCCGGCATCCGGTCGGCCTTGTCCATCAGGGCGTAGGCGGCCTGGTGGGCCGCTTCCGGCACGCCCGCCGCCGCGAGCAGGGCCGCGATCAGGCGGCGATTGCTGATCGCGACCACGAAGTCCTCATGGGTCAATCCGAGGGCTCGGAGGGCCTCCACCCCTACGAGGATGCACTCCGCGTCGGCCACGACGTCGGCGGCGCCGACGATGTCCACATTCCATTGAAAAAACTCCCGCAGCCGGCCGCGCTGGACGTTCTCGCCGCGGAAGAGCTTGGGGATGCAGAACCACTTGATCGGTTTGGGCAGCGCGTGGAGGCGCGCGGCGACCATGCGAGCGAGGGTGGGGGTCATCTCGGGACGCAGCGCCAGCTCCCGGCCGCCGGCGTCGGTCAGACGAAAGAGCTGTCCGACCAGTTCCTCGCCGCTCTTTTCTCGATAGAGGTCCAGCATTTCGAGGGTCGGGCCCTCGAACTCCTGGAAGCCGTGCCGCAGCGAGGCCGTGCGCCAAGCGTCGAAGATGCGAAGGATCGGCGCGAATTCCTCGGGATAGAGGTCGCGCGTGCCTTTGACCGGTTGGATTTTCATAGGCATCCGCTCGATGGTCGGGTTGGCGCCGGTGCCGTCGCGCGATTCTATGAATGGCGGCGCGCGCCGTCAAACCCGGGCCGTGGGAGTCGCTATCGGCGAGCATCGGGCTCCCGCGCGTGCACGGGTTTTCCGCGCAATGCCCCCTGGAGTCGAGCAGGCACAGTGTGACTGATTGATCCGCTAAACGGCAAAGGCGGCCGGTCAGTGCAACCCGGTGCTCGGCGATGTTGTTCTCGTTGCATTGCCTGCCATCGAACGGGCGATGCCAATGGCAGGCGGTTATACTTCGTGACATGCGTGTGATTGCCGGTCGATACAAAGGCTGTCGCCTGGCGACGCCGACTGGAATGGAAACGCGGCCGATCCTCGATCGAGTCAAGGCTTCGCTGTTCGACTGGCTCGGTTCGAGACTGGCTCTGCCGGGCAGCCTGCCGCCGCTCGACGTCTGCGACCTGTTCTGTGGAGCGGGCTCGCTGGGTATCGAGGCGCTGTCCCGCGGCGCGGCGTTTTGCGCGTTCGTGGAACGCAATCGTGCGGCCCTGGCTTGCCTGCGGAAGAACCTGTCAACGCTCGGCCTCGGCGAGGAAGTCGTGATCGTCAACCGGCCCGCTGAAACATGGGCGCCGCCGGCGGCGGTGCGACGGGCCTTCGGCCTCGTCTTCATCGATCCGCCCTATCCGCTCAGCGAAGACATTTCGGAGGAGTCGATCATGGGGCACGTCCTGTCCCGGCTCGGCAGCGAGATCTCCACGGAACCCGACGCACTCGCGTTGTGGCGTCACGCCGGCACCTGTAAGCTGCCGGACGCCTTGCCCGGCGGCTGGGTGGTTGCCGAGCGTCGAGACTGGGGGACGATGGCCGTGACAATGCTCCGACGATTGGCCGACCGCCACGACGGGCCAATGGTGTGCCCTTCTCAGGTAGCCCCGTGAGCGACTCGCATTCCCAGGACAGGCGCCACCGTCGGACCGCGACCATGAAGCAGGCAGCACTGCGTGTCGTGAAGACCCTGCAAGACGCCGGTTTCGTTGCGCTTTTCGCCGGGGGTTGCGTGCGCGATCTGCTGATGGGCCACGAACCTCACGATTACGATGTCGCCACGTCGGCCCGACCGGAGGAAGTCCTGCCTCTCTTCAGGCGGACTCGCACGGTGGGCGCGAAGTTCGGTGTTGTTCTCGTGCAGATCGGCCGATACGCGATCGAAGTCGCGACCTTTCGCACGGACGGCAGCTACGCGGACGGCAGGCGACCCGATGCGGTCCAATTCACCGACGCCAGGGAGGACGCGCGCCGCCGGGATTTCACGATCAACGGGATGTTCTGTGATCCCGTCAAGGACGAGATCGTCGATCACGTCGGCGGTCGGGCCGACCTCGCCGCAGGGCTCATTCGCGCGATCGGCGAGCCGGAAGCGCGTTTCCGCGAAGACCACCTTCGCTTGTTGCGGGCCGTCCGGTTTGCCGCGCGGTTTGGGTTCACCATCGAACCGGACACCTGGTCGGCGTTGTGCCGCCATGCGGCGGAGATCGCGACCATCAGTCCCGAGCGTATCCGTGTGGAACTGGAGGGGATGCTCGAGGATCGTAATCGGGCGACGGCGATTTCGCTGCTGCATCGAAGTGGGCTTCTCCGCCACCTCTGGCCCGGAGCCGAGGCGGTGGAGTCCCACATGGCTTCGCTCGAGGCAACGCTCGGCGCGCTGTCCGAGGCTGCCCGGTTTGAGGTGGGATTGGCGGTTCTCCTGTCCGTCTTGTCGCCGAAGCAGGTGGCCGCGGCCTGTTCCGACCTCCGATGCAGCAACGCTTCGACCGAGACCGTCCGTTGGCTTGTTCGGCACCAGGACGCGCTGCGCGATCCCGCCGGTCTGACGCAGGCAGACCTGAAGCTGCTCATGGCGCACGCGGCGTTCGGAGACCTGATGGACTGGTTCGCCGCCCGGACGACGGCCTTGGGGGATGCTCGTGATGCTTACGAAGAGATCGCGGGCCGCGTGAGTCGCATCCCGGCGGCGGAGGTCGCCCCCCCACCGCTTCTGACGGGCCACGACCTGTCCGCTTTGGGGCTGCCGTCCGGCCCCAGGTACAAGGAGATACTCGACCGCGTCTATTACGCGCAGTTGAACGGCGAGATCCGCGAGCGCGAGGCGGCGTTGGAGATGGCCAGACGGCTGATGGATCGCCGCGACTGAGGGCATACACGCGCACGTTTCAGGCGTCGCGGAGTCGGGCGGGAACCCGGTGCGTCGATGGGCCGCCAAACGGCAAAGCCGCCCGTCGGCACGAGCGGACAATCGGTCGCGCTGCTCTTCTTCTTCATTTCAGCATTCGTACCTCGCCTTTCGCTGAGCGTGCCTCGGTTCTCGCTCTTCATGCCCCGCTTCGGAGCGTTCCGAGGCGGGGTCTGTTTCAGCCCGAGCCGCTGTGCATTCCGTGGCCGGCCGGCTGCGCGGTGATGATCTCCGCTTCAGCCTCCAGCCATTCGGACCAGCGCGCCTCCACCGGCTCGACACCCGGTAGCCGCCGCGCCAGATCGATGAAAGTGCGGTAGTGGCCGTGCTCGGATGCCCAGAGGTCCGAGTAGAGCTTCAGCAATTCGTCGTCTGAGCTGATCCGCGAAAGCACGGCGAATCGCTCGCATGATCTTGCCTCGATCAGTGCCGAAACCATCAAACGGTCGACCAATTCGAGCAACCCCTGGCCGCGACGGACCCGCCGGTGGAGGCCGGCGGCGTAAGGGTTTCGGTGGTACTTCGTCAGCCGACCACCCCGGCGCGCGAGGATTCGCGTGACGACGGCCAAGTGTTCCACCTCGTCTCGCGCGATGGCCGTCATTCTCTCCACCCAGTATTCCGGCGGATTCGGCTCAGGCCACCGGTTCAACAGTTCCAGGGCGTTGGCGGCGGCCTTCTTTTCGAGATGGGCGTGATCGTTCAATAGCGCCAACGGATCGCCCAACACGCGACGGCCCCATGCATCGGGGGTGGCTGACTTGAGCGGCAACGCTGCATCTGGCGGCATGAATGGGATTCTGGGAACGCGCAGGAGGTTGGTCAAGGCATCGGGGCACCCCATAGATGTTTGGAGCGTTCGCGCCACTGTGCGTCAGGACACGCTCATCTCGCCGCGTAGCGGGAGATCGGGGTCGTGTAAGCACAAGGTGACGGGTAGATCCGCCAAACGGCGGAGCCGGGCGGGAAGTTTGGCCATGAGGCAGGAGTCCCGATGAGGCGCCGGTCTTCAATATCGGAACCCACCGGCCAGTCCGGGCGGACGGTTTGGCAAGAAGCTCCGCAATGCTCGGAATCTGTTGAATCGCAATCCGGTTCCTGTTATATGAGGAAGAGGTGAGGATGGGTGGGAATAGGGAATCTCAGCCTCACATCTCCCGGGCGAACCGCGTTTGATGCCGCTCATGGCGTGTGGTGAGGGACCACGCCCATGTCGGTGCGGGCGGTGAACCGTCGAGGGAGAACGTGCGCGATCCGCCCCGCGCGTAACTTGGATCCACCAGAGGAACCCAAACAATGAACATGGAATCCGGCAGAAGCGGCGTTCGAAAGAAGATGGGTGTCACGTGCGTTGTTCTCGCATCGCTGTTCTTCCCGCCGGATGCCCTGGCCCAGCGTGGCGCACCGGTGCCGGGCAAGTCTCCCCGCCCGCTCCAACTTCAGGCCGGCGCGCTTCAGCAGATCGCGGCGATGGAGGCTGAGAAGGCCTCGTGGACGCCCGTCCAGCAGAAGATCACATCCAAGCTGCTGCTCGCCTCGAAGCGCAGTCTCGGCCAGCCGACCGTCGCCGGGCTGCCGGTCTTGCGGCAGACGATCTTCCCGGACGCGGCCGGCGCGGTCCTGGTTGATATCCGTGCGGACGTGACGGACGCCCTGCTGGCCCGCATCGGCGCCCTGGGAGGCCAGGTTGTCAGCAGCTATCCGAAGTTCAACGCGATCCGCGCACGTGTTCCTCTGACGCAGGTTCAGGCCCTGGCGGCCGAGGCGGCCGTCCGGTCGATCCGACCGGCGGATCAGGCCGTCACCAACCTGGTGGTTTCTCAGGGTGATGCGGCGCATAAGGCCGATCAAGCGCGGAGCACATTTGGTGTGGACGGTACCGGTGTCAAGATCGGCGTCCTGTCTGACAGTGTGGACGCGTTGGCGTCGCTCCAGTCGTCGGGCGAATTGCCCACGGTGACGGTGCTCCCCGGCCAGAGCGGGAATCCGGGCACGAGCGAAGGGACGGCGATGCTGGAGATCGTCCATGATCTCGCGCCGGGCGCTCAGCTTTTCTTTGCGACCGCGTTCAGCGGCCAAGCATCCTTCGCACAGAACATCCTTGATCTGCGAGCCGCCGGATGCGATGTCATCGTGGACGACGTCTTCTATTTCGCGGAGCCGGCGTTTCAGGACGGGGTCATCGCCCAGGCCGTTGAAACGGTCGTGGCCGACGGCGCGGTTTATTTCTCGTCGGCGGGCAATTCCGGCAACCTGAACGACGGCACGGCGGGCGTCTGGGAGGGAGACTTCGTCGCGATCGGCGCGCCCTCGGTCATCGGCGGGACCGCGCACGACTTCGGCGGTGGGAACAATGCGGACACGATCACGGTCGATCCTCCCTCCCTGATGACGCTTCAATGGTCTGATCCGAGCGCGGGCTCGGGCAACGACTACGACCTGTATCTGCTCGACTCCTCGCTGAATACAATCTTTGACGCGTCGACCGCGGTTCAAAACGGCAACGATGATCCGTTTGAGGCGATCAGTTCGAGCGGATTCAACGACACGGGCACGAATCTCGTCATCATCCGGAAATCCGGCGCGGCCGCCCGTTTCCTGCGTCTGAATACGCATCGCGGGCGGTTGGCGCAGGCGACCGCCGGACAGGTTTCCGGCCACGCCGGGGCCGCGGCCGCTTTCGCAGTCGCGGCGGTGAATGCGTCCAGCGCCGGTGGGGCCGGCGGCGTCTTCGATGGGAGCGAATCCGTCGAGACCTTCAGCTCCGACGGCCCGCGCCAGGTGTTTTACCAGTCGGACGGCACCCCGATCACGCCGGGCGATTTCTCCTCGACGGGCGGATCGATCCGTCCCAAGCCGGACGTCGCCGCGGCCGACGGCGTGTCGACGGCCACGCCGGGCTTCGACCCATTCTTCGGAACCTCGGCCGCCGCTCCACACGCCGCGGCCATCGCGGGTTTGTTGAAGTCCAACGACCCGAGCCTGACACCGGCCCAAATCAGGACAATTCTGACGGGCAACACACTCGATATCGAAGCGGGCGGGTACGATCGCGATTCCGGCTTCGGCATCGTCGATGCCCTCGCGGCGCTCGGCGCCGGCGGCGGATGCGCGGCGCCGACCGCGGTGTGCCAGAACATCACCCGGTCTCTTTCGGGCAGTGCCGTCACCGTGACGGCGGCCGAAGTGGACAACGGGAGCACGGCGGGCAGTGGATGCGTCCTCAGCAGCCTGGAAATCAAGAAGACCGTCGGCGGAACCTTCGGTCCGGATGTCACGTTCACTTGCGGCGACTTGGGCCCGCAAGGCGTGACGCTTCGTGTCACGCAGGATGACGGCCAGACGGCCGAATGTACGGCGACGGTGACCGTTCAGGACACCACCCCCCCCACGGTCGCCTGCCAGAACATCACGGTCTCGCTCGATACGTCCGGTCAGGCAAGTATCACGCCCGCGGATGTCTTTCAGTCAGGCTCTGACAACTGCGGCTCGGTCAACCTGGTGTCCGTCGTGCCGAGCAGCTTCAACTGCTCGAACGTCGGGCCCAACAGCGTGACCCTGACGGTCGACGACGGCAACGGCAACACGAACACCTGTCAGGCGACCGTCACCGTGCAGGACATCGACACGGACCTGGACGGGACGCCGGATTGCACCGATGGCTGTCCGAACGATCCGAACAAGATCGCTCCCGGTGTCTGCGGGTGCGGCGTGCCGGATACGGATAGCGACGGAGATGGGACGCCGGACTGCAACGACGGCTGTCCAAACGATCCGAACAAGACCGCGCCGGGCATTTGCGGCTGCGGAACGCCCGACACGGACACGGACGGCGACGGCGTGGCCGATTGCCTCGACGGCTGTCCGAATGACCCGAACAAGACCGATCCGGGTGTCTGCGGCTGCGGCGTCTCCGACGTGGACAGCGACGGAGACGGGGTGCCGGACTGCATCGACCAGTGCCCCGGGGCGCCGGACATCGACAGCGACGGCGACGGGGTTCTCGACTGCAACGATGGATGCCCCAACGATCCGAACAAGACCGATCCCGGCGTCTGCGGCTGCGGCGTGCCCGAGACCGATTCGGACGGCGACGGGACGCCCGATTGTGTCGACGGTTGTCCGATCGATCCTGCCAAGACCGCTCCCGGCCAGTGCGGCTGCGGCGTGCCGGATACCGACACGGACGGCGATGGAACCGCCGACTGTAACGACGGTTGTCCCAATGATCCGAACAAGACCGACCCCGGCGTCTGCGGTTGCGGCGTGCCCGACACCGACAGCGACGGCGACGGGACGCCCGACTGCAACGACGGTTGTCCGATCGATCCTGCCAAGACCGCCCCCGGTCAGTGCGGCTGCGGTGTACCGGACACGGACACCGACGGCGACGGCGTCGCGGATTGCGTCGATGGGTGCCCGAACGATCCGAACAAGACCGATCCGGGTGTCTGCGGTTGTGGCGTACCGGACACGGACACCGACGGCGACGGGACACCGGACTGCAACGACGGCTGTCCCAACGATCCGAACAAGATCGCCCCGGGACAGTGCGGCTGTGGTGTGCCTGACACTGACACCGACGGCGACGGAGTCGCGGACTGCAATGACGGCTGTCCCAACGATCCGAACAAGACTACGCCGGGCGTCTGCGGCTGCGGCGTGCCCGATACCGACAGTGACGGAGACGGCGTGCCTGACTGCGTGGACGGTTGTCCGATTGATCCGGACAAGACCGATCCCGGCGTCTGCGGCTGCGGCGTGCCCGATACCGATAGCGACGGAGACGGTGTGCCCGACTGCATCGATCAGTGTCCGGGCGGACCCGACATCGACACGGACGGCGACGGGGTGCTGGACTGCAACGACGGTTGTCCGACCGATCCGAACAAGACCGATCCGGGCGTCTGCGGCTGCGGCGTGCCCGATACCGACAGCGACGGCGACGGGACGCCGGACTGCAACGACATGTGCCCGACCGATCCGAACAAGATCCAGCCCGGGCAGTGCGGCTGCGGGAACCCTGACACGGACAGCGACGGCGACGGGGTCGCGGACTGCAACGACGGCTGCCCGAACGACCCGAACAAGACCGATCCGGGGGTCTGCGGCTGCGGTACGCCCGAGACAGACTCAGACGGCGACGGCACGCCCGATTGCGTCGATGGATGCCCGCTTGATCCGAACAAGACCTCACCCGGTCAGTGTGGCTGCGGCGTGCCCGATACGGACACGGATAATGACGGAACACCGGACTGCAACGACGGCTGCCCGAACGATCCGAACAAGACAGCGCCCGGCCAGTGCGGGTGTGGTGTGCCCGATACGGACACGGACGGCGACGGCGTGGCCGACTGCAACGATAACTGCCCGAACGATCCGAACAAGACCGATCCCGGGGCTTGCGGATGCGGTGTGCCCGATACGGACAGCGACGGCGATGGAACGCCGGATTGCATCGACGGATGCCCCAGCGATCCGAACAAGACC
>JBHHUY010000060.1:0-13443 GCA_046753965.1 Phycisphaerae bacterium | reverse complement strand
AGGCCTGGGCAAGGTGATCCTGCACTTCCGCTTCATGTGCCTGATTCTCATCGTGGCGGGCTTCTGGGCCGTGCAGGGCCAGCTCTACGCCACGATGCCCAAGTACATCCTGCGGCTGCTGGGCGAAGGCGCCAAGCCCGAGTGGCTGGCGAACATCAATCCGCTCGTCGTGGTGATCCTGGTCGTCCCGATTACCCATCTGGTCCGGCGATTCAAGGCGGAAAACGCGATCGCCATCGGACTGTTCATCATTCCGCTCTCGGCGCTCTCGATTGCCCTGAGCCCCGCCTTGCAGCGGGCGACCGGAAACACGGTCTTCAACATCGGCGCGTGGGCCGTACACCCGATCACCCTGATGGTCATCATCGGTATCGCCTTGCAGGGCGTCGCCGAGTGTTTCCTCTCGCCGAAGTTCCTCGAGTACGCTTCAAAGCAGGCGCCCAAGGGGGAGGAAGGGCTCTATCTCGGCTACCAGCACCTCACGACGTTCTTCGCCTGGGCGATCGGCTTCGCGCTCTCCGGCTTTGCGTTGGATTGGTATTGCCCGAACCCGGAGAAGCTGAAGACACAGGACCCCGCCGCCTACGAGCAATGGAGGACGGCCATCGAGACCGGGGGCGCCATGCCGGAGGCCTATGCCCACGCCCATTACATCTGGTACGTTTTTTTCGGTATCGGCCTGGCGGCGTTTCTCGCGATTCTCCTGTTCAAGGCCGTCACGGGCGCGATCGACCGACGACGCGAAAGCCTCGCAGATGCGGCCTCGGGGGCCTCATAGGTGAGGCGCCTGTTCGACGAGAGCTTGCCGGCGACCATGCTTCGGCCGTGTACGATCTAAGTGGAGTGCGTGCGACATGAACAGAATCGCCGTGGCCGGAGCGGCGGGGCGGATGGGGCGGCGCGTTGTTGCGCTGGCGGCCGCTGATCCGGCGTTTGAGTGTGTGGCCGCGCTGGAACATGCGGGCCATGCCGCGTTGGGCAAAGACGCGGGGGCACTGGCCGGCGTCGGGAAGAGCGGCGTCCTTCTTTCTGATCGCGCCGGGGCGTTGTTCGATGTCCTGATCGATTTCTCCTTGCCCGACGGCACGATGACATGGCTCGACGCCTGTCTCGACCGGCGCCGCGCGATGGTCACCGGTGTCACGGGCCTGACCGAGGCGCATCTCGCGCGCCTTCGCGCGGCCGGCGGGACGATTCCGATTCTCCGCGCGCCGAACATGAGCGTCGGCGTCAACGTCTTGCTGCGCCTCGCCGAGATGCTGGGCCGCACACTCGATGTCGCCTATGATGTCGAAATCACCGAGACGCACCACCGCGCGAAGCGTGACGCACCGAGCGGCACGGCGATTGCGCTGTCCGACGCAATCAGCACCGGCAGGACGGCCGCCGGTGGATCGAAGCCGGCGGTCGCCTGCGGGCGTCGCGGAGAAACCGGCGCCCGCCCACCCGGAGAGATCGGCGTGCACAGCCTGCGGATGGGCGATGTCGTCGGCGAGCACGCGGTCTCATTCGCCACCGAAGGCGAGACCATTACGCTGGTTCATTCGGCGCGGTCGCGCGATGTCTTCGCCCGCGGCGCGCTGCGGGCGGCGGCGTGGATTGTCGGCCGCGAACCCGGTTTGTACGGGATGGCGGACGTGTTGTTTTCCGGCCGAACCGACCTCTGACGGGCCTGGATTGCGTGTTACAAGAAGGCGCTTACAACCGCGCGTGTGGTCTGGCCGCCCTGTCGGTCCTGGTGGCGCTGATGATCCACGCGGGGCGGCCCGAGCCGGAGCGCCCGACGCGCAGCGAACCGCCTGAGTGGGGGCTCTATCAAATCCTCTGGTCGCGGTCGTACGAACAGCACCTGCGCCGGGAGATCGCTCATTTCGCATCCAAGCCCGACTACATCATGTTCTATCGCGATCTGGGCCGCCCCTTCCCCAAGGCGGCCGTCGATGCGGTCCGCGCGGTCGGAGCGACGCCGATGGTCTCGCTCGAGCTCTGGACCTGGCACGGCGACCGAAAAGGCTCGCACCTGCCGGCCATCGTCCGCGGCGAGTACGACGACTTCCTGCGAAACTGGGCGCGCGACGCTCGAACGGACGGCCGGCGCGTGCTGCTTCGGTTCGGATTCGAGTTCAACGGCGATTGGTTCACCTGGTCGCTCGATCCGAAGGCCTACGTAGCGGCGTGGCGGCATGCCCGCGACATCTTCCGCCGGGAGCGGGCCGGGAACGTCGAGTGGGTCTGGTCGCCGAACATCGTCAGCGTTCCCGACAACGCGAAGAACAACATGCACCGATACTACCCGGGCGATGCGGAGGTCGATTGGTTGTCGCTGGACGGCTACAACTTCGGCGAGCACCACGACCGCTGGCACCACTGGCAATCGTTTGAGGACGTCTTCGGCGCGGCCCTGCGGGACTTCGAGAAACGCCACCCGCACAAGCCGATCATCCTGTCTGAGTTCGGCTGCGCGCCCGGCAAGGGCGACCAACGCGCGCGGTGGATTCGCGACGCCTATGCATGTCTGAAGCGATACCCGCAGGTCAAGGCGGTCATTTGGTTCAACTACGACAAACGCCGCGAGAACGAGCCGAACTGGCGGATTGATGCGTCGCCCGGCGCGCTGCGGGCGTTTAACGAGACATTCGCCGCGCCGCGTTCAAGCGAGCCGGGCGCGCGCCGAACTGATTGAGAGCGCGTTCCAAGAGTCCTGTGGCACCGCCGTCTCGGCGGTGCGGACACGGGGGGACGCCCGTGCCACCAAGCTTTCAGGACGCACTCTAACGGACCAGACGCTTCTTGTTCGACCTTTGCGGCGCCGGCACGCGCCTGTAACCCGCGCTACGGTGTCACGGGGTGATCAGCAGGTTTACGAAGGCCAGCGTGTCGGCCGGGTCGAGCACGCTGAACGGCGCTGCAACGTCTGCACACGGGTCGAATCCGCCCAGCATCGCGCCGACAAAGCCCTGGACATCCCTGCCGTCCACAATCGAGTTTCCGTCCATGTCGCCGGGAACCGTCGGGCACGGCGCCGGTGTGAAGTCGCACGTGAACCCGCTGACACGGAAGGCATCGAGGCCGGACTCGTTGATGCTCTGCGGGTTGGCGTCGTTGGCCGTGAAGCGAAGCATCATCGTCGATGTCAAGGTGACGCCCGCCGCGTCGAGGTCGGCCTGGGTGATGACGTGGTGACGCCAGGTCAGGCCGCCGTCGGTGTCGTGACGGGCGATTTCGATCCAGGGTCCGGCGCCGTTGTTTCCGTCGATCTCGACCAGAAGCCGGTCGACGCCTCCGGCCGTATCGGTCAGGCGGAGGTAGTAGTCGTACTCGATCGTGATGCCGCCGCCGGAGAGATCGAGCGCGGGCGAGATCAGTTGGACGGCGCCGTTGTCGACATCGGTGTTGCCGATCACGTTCTGCGTGAGGTAGCACTGACCGCTACCGTCGGCGTCGGAGACGGGGTCGTAGTCCCACCCGGAATCATTGACCGGCACGCCGCGCTCCCAGTCGCCGCTGGTGGCTCCGAGATTCACTGCCGTCCAGCCCATGTCGGTCTCAAAGTTGTCATCAATGGCGACGATCTGGATGCCGACGGTCGCCGTGATCGTGTTGAGCGGTGCGGCCGCCGGATTCGTGACGGTCGATCCGCCGCTGCCCTGCGCGCTGACATAGAACTCAGGTGCGTCGGTGCACACGGCCGGCGGCAGGGTGGCTCGGAACAGGGTGCCGCCGAGGGCGGTCAGCGGCGCGGTCTGGAACGCGCCGGCGCCATAGCGGTAGTGCAGGGTCGCGGTGCCGGGGACGAGTGTTTCGGTTCGGTCCTGAATGTCGACGTCGAATTCGTTGGGCACACCCGGCGCGAGGAAATCCGGAGCGCCGTTGGGGAAGCCGATCGCGAGCGGTTGCTGGTTCGCGATGATCTGCACGTCGTCCACGTTCCAGCCGGGATAGGTGACGCTCGTGTCGGTCGGCCCCATGCCCCAGCGGATGAAAACGGTGGGTTGATTGTCGGCCAGGGCGGAGATGTCGAACTCCTGAAACTGCCAGGAGGTGTCGGCGACGGCGCCGAAGGTGTCCGTCGCTCGCCAGAGGACGGTCCAGGTGGTGCCGTTGTTGCTGGCTTCTACCGTCGCTTCGTCGAAGCTGGAGTTCGATTCGACCCCGAGCCATCGCCAGAACCGCAGGTTGACGTTCGTCAGGCCCGAGCAGTCGATGGCGGTCGTCGTCAGGTAGGTCGCCGGCAGGTTGTCTGTATAGTCGCCCGCCAGGTTGTAGCCGTACACGTTGGTGCCGGTGTTTCCGCCGGTCGGATCGCCGTTGTTCGATCCGCCGCCGGTGGGTTGACCGAAGGCCCATTGACCCGCCGTGGTCCAGCCGGGGTCGGCATCGAGCGGGAAATCGAAAACGATGGCCGGCGTCGTGAAGCTGTAGCAAGCGCCGCCGTTGTCATCGGTTGACACGTTGTTCTGCAGGTCGGCGGCATCGACGACGAAGAACACGTTCGATCCGTCGGTGAGACCGGTGAGCACGACCGTATGGTTGGTTCCGGAGCCGCTCTCCGTCGCGGACTGGCCGAGCACGCCGCAGGACAGCCCGTGTCGCACGGTGCCGACCGCCGGCTCGTCAGTTGTGAACGTGACGGTTGCGCTGTTTGCGCTGACCTGCGCAAGCTGAACGTTGCTGATCACGGGCCCGGTGCAGTCGATGCCGGCGGCGGCCGTGACGACCACGTTTACGCCGCCCTGGCCGTCGTCGGCGTCGATGTAGGTCGCCGTTACCGTGTCGCCGGGGGTGACAAGGAGCACGCCGGCGGCGTCCACATCACTGATCGGAATGATGCCACGGAAGTCCGCCGTTTCCGGCGAAGTCTCGGTGAGGAGAACCGATTCGCCGCCCGGCTCGGCCCCCGAGGCGATCGACACCGTGACACTGTCGGTCACCGTGTCGCTCGTGTTCAAGTCACAGTCGATCACCTTGATCTCGGCGGTGTCATTGCAGGCATAGGCGGAGCGGTCGAGGCCGACAACGCCCGTCGGCGAGCAGGCGACGAGTTGCGGCGAAGCGGCGATCGAGAAAACCTGCGGCCCGCTGGGAACATTGAAGCCGACCACCTCGACCGTCCACACGCCCGGCGTCGGGGCATTCACGAGAACCTGCTCGATATTGTTGATGTGATCGGCCTGCGTTTGCACGGCCGGGGCGCCGGGGTTGAGCGGATCGAGCGTCCACGGGAAGTGCTGCGCCGAGGCGGGGTCGAAGACGCGCAGATCCAGGTCGTTGATGAGCGCCGGCGAAACGTTGGGCGTGCCGGGCGGGTCGTCCCAGGCCAGGGTGACTCTGAGCTGCGGATCGCCCGGGTTGACGGTGACGAGGATCGAGAAGGTGGTTCCCTGGTCGACCTGGTCTTCCAGGAAGTTGCCGGTTCGCATGAAGTCGATCGTGTCTTTGATGCGAACCGATCCGTATCCGAACTGGTAGTCGGGCCCGGCGTTCCCGCGATCTTGCGCGTTGTGCGCGAGCAGGACCTTGAGGGTCGAGTTTCTGAAGTCCGGCGCGCCGGGGAACTGAACCCGAAAGTCGCCCAGCAACAGGGACGACAGGCCGGTGACGGTCGGCGCCGCCATCGACGTGCCGCACTTGACGGTGTATCCGCCGGCGCTCGAGGTGGAAGTCACGCCCCCGTCGTTTCCGCTTTCGCATCCCGGCGCGGAGATGTCGGGTTTGAGTCGGCCGTCGTCGCAGGGCCCCCAACTGCTGAACGATGTCATCGAGTCGTCGTTCGAGTTCAGGGCGCCGACCGTGATGTGGTTCTTGGCGCAGGCCGGCGGTGCCGTGCTGTAGTAGGAGCCGAATCCTTCGACGTTGCAGCGGGTGCCCTGGCGTTCGTTGCCGTTGGCCCAGACGATGCGGAACGGCGCGCCGAGCGACCCGCGGACGATGGAGTCGATCAGTTGCGCCGTCACACCGTAGTCCCCCTGGAACGCGCAATCGAAGCCGTTGCTCTCGGTGTTCGTGCCGATCGAGTTGTTGGCGATGTCCGCACCGAATGTGTTGATCGCCTGGTTGTAATCCGTCTGGATGTCTCCCGGGTTCGTATAGAGAAAGGTGCCGGAGCCGTCGTACTCGAATCCGTACGACTCGATGATGACGTTGGGGGCCATGCCTCGAAAGGTCCCGCCGCTCGCGGCGCCGTCGCCGCCGATGGTGCCCGCAACGTGCGTCGAGTGGTCGGACAACCCGGACGCATCCCGGGCCGTCAGCCGACCGCCGAAGTCGGAGTGAGAGGCGAGGCCCGTGCCGCCGTCATAGACCAGGACCGTCACGCCTGTTCCGTCCAGTTTATAGGGGTTGCCCTGCACGGCGTCGGCCTGGGTGACGACACGATTGCTGTCGTTGACGACGTCCATCGGCGGCAGGGGCGGTTCGATCCACTGAACCTCGTCTCTGTCGGCGAGCACATCGAGCTTCGATCGCGGCAACTCCAGCACCAGGGCGTTGACGGTGAACAGTTCGGATCGAACCTCGGCCCCGAGCATGCGAACCAGAGCGACCGCGTCTGCCAGTTTGACATCGGGATGAAACAGGGCGTAAACGGCGACACGATCCTCGACCGGCGCGCCGCCTTCGTCCGGTGTCCGGCCGACAACCGCGTAGGCCGGGACGTTGCCCGCGGTGAGCACCGGATGAAGCCTGAGGTTCCGCTGGATGGCCTGGGCGGCCCGCAGGGTCGCGATCGAGGCGAGGGCGTCCATATCAAGCGAGGCGTCCGAAACCGTCGCGAAGAAGGCGTCGTCTCCCAGCGGGGCCAAGAGTGCCACACCCGCCGCCTCCAGGGTTTTCCGTGATGCCCGGTCGAGCGGCTCGGTGAATTGGATGACGATGTGTCGGGTTTCGCCGGGAGGGACGAGACCGCGAACCGTCGTTGCCACCTGTTCGGCCGTGGCGGCCGGCATCGGCGGCGTGACGCCCGACCGCCAGCGGATCTCACCGTGCAACGGGCTTGCCGCGGCAAGCAGGCCGATAAAAGACGCCGACAAGAGCAGGGCGGTCGGCAATGCACGGCGGGGCGCGTGGGCATACTCTGATGACACGGGGGTCTCCTCAGTGAGTAGGGATCCGATGCAGGGGGTGCGACAGGGAGCTCCCCACCTCCGGTGATCCATTCTACCGGGAAAGCCGCCCCGTTCAAAGCCGCCCCGGCCTTGGGGGGCCTGTGGCCGGGTCCATGACAGTTCAGGCGGCTCTCATGTAGCGGCCGCCCCCCGTGGCGGCCGTTGCGCGGCGGAGCACATGTGCGTCCCGACGTCCGCCACGGGGGGCGGACGCTACGAAGAGGGACTGCGCCGTCGTCCGCCTGAGCTGTCATGGACCCCCTGTGGCCGGAAAGCTCTCATTGCTTCGAGCCGCGCCGCGCGTATAATCCCGGACCATGATCCAGTCTTCGCGAACGTGGATTCCGCTGCCGCTCCTGGTTCTGAGCCTCGGCCTGGCGGGGTGTGGCTATTCGACCGAACGCGAGCGGGTCTTCAAGACCGCCAACACGAGCCAGGACCGCATCCGGACGGTCGCGGTCCCCGTTTTCCAGTCCCGTGAGTTCCGCCGGGGACTGGAGTTGCAGCTCACCGAGGCCCTCGCCAAGCGAATCGAGGCCGAATCGCCGTTCAAGCTGGCCAAGAAGGGTCGGGCCGACACCATTCTCACCGGGGAAATCCTGGAGGTTCGTCAGGCGACGATCGGCCGGGACTTTGCGGCGGTCCGGCCCCGCGAGACAGCCGCAACGCTGGTTGTGAGTTTCACCTGGAAGGACCTGAGAACGGGGGAAATCCTGGCCCGGAACCCAAGGTTCGTCCAGACCGTGGATTACGTTCGCCCGCTGGGGGAGGGGTTTTTCCACGCGATGCAGCGGGACATGGACCGTCTGGCCGAGCGAATCGTCGAGCAAATGGAAACCGACGATTGGTAATGCGGCCCGCCCGACTATAATCCGATAGATTTCAAGGATTCGTCCGGACGGTGCCGGGCAGCGTGCCCTCGTGCCGGCCCTCATATTATAGGACCACCTACCTGATGGCAGATTCAGGGTCTCAGCCCGACAACCAGCCGCCCCGGCCACAGCCCGGACGACCTCCCTCGCCTCGCTTCAAGATGTCGCGGGGCGTGATGAGTTGGATCGCCTTCGTCGTCATCGCGGTGATGATTGTGATGGTGGTGCAACAGAACCTGTCTCCGCCGAAGGAACTGTCCGTGAGCGAGTTCTGGCGGCAGGCGGAAAAGAACAGTTTCGAAACGGTCATCATCAGCGACGATGCGCTGTACGGGAAGTATCGCAAGAACGTGGAAGGACTGCCCAGCTCGCCGCGCGCCCAACGCGAGTTCCACGTGAAATACAACCTCGGCATGGGCTTCCCGGAGCTGGAAGCGAAGCTCCGCGAGACTTGCCCGGACACTCGCATCAGTTACGAACCGAGCGCGCAGCCGCTGATCAATATGCTGCTCGGCATCGTGCCGTGGCTGCTGATTCTCGCCTTCATCTGGTTCGTCGTTTTTCGGCAGATTCGCTCCTCGGCCGGCGGCGCGGGAATGCTGGGGAACTTCGGCCGATCGCGACATCGGGTGAGCAACAAGGAACTCACGAACATCACGTTCAAGGATGTGGCCGGTGTCGATGAGGCCAAGGAGGAAGTCACCGAGATCATCGAGTTTCTGAAGAGCCCCAAGAAGTTTCAACGGCTGGGCGGCCGCATTCCCCGCGGCGTTCTCCTCGTGGGGCAGCCCGGTTGCGGCAAGACGTTGCTCGCCAAGGCGATCGCGGGCGAGGCCGACGTCCCGTTCTTCTCGATCAGCGGTGCCGACTTCGTCGAGATGTTTGTCGGCGTCGGCGCGTCCCGCGTGCGCGACCTGTTCAAGTCCGCCAAGGAGAACTCGCCGTGCATCATCTTTCTGGATGAGATTGATGCCGTCGGCCGCAAGCGCGGCGCCGCCTACGGCGGGGGCGGCCACGATGAACGGGAGCAGACCCTGAACGCCATCCTGGTCGAGATGGACGGCTTCGACACCTCCGACCAGGTGATCGTCATCGCCGCGACCAACCGGGACGACATCCTCGACCCGGCTCTGACGCGCCCCGGCCGGTTCGATCGCCGGGTCTTTGTGCCGCTGCCCGATATCAAGGGCCGCCTGGAAATCCTCAAGGTGCACGCCAAGAAGATCAAGATGGCGCCCGACATCGACCTGATGCGGCTGGCCCGGGGGACACCGATGTTCAGCGGTGCCGAACTGGCGGCCATCATCAACGAGAGCGCCATCCTCGCCACCATGCACGACAAGGACATGGTCGAGATGGAGGACCTGGAAGAGGCGAGAGACAAGGTCCGCTATGGTCGATCCAACAAGAGCCGCGCCATCGAGGAGCAGGAGCGCGTCGCCACGGCCTATCACGAAGCCGGTCACGCCGTGCTCCAGATGTTGCTCGAAGACGCCGACCCGCTCCACAAAGTCACGATCATCCCGCGGGGCAACGCCTTGGGGGCGACGATGGCCCTGCCGGAGAAGGACCGCTACGGCTACGCCCTGAAATGGCTCAGCGCCACGATGCGGGTCATGTGCGGCGGTCGCGTCGCCGAACAACGCCATGTCCATGATATCAGCAGCGGTGCGGCGATGGACATCGAACAGGTGACCCGCCTGGCGCGGGCGATGGTCCTCGAGTGGGGCATGAGCGACCGACTCGGCTTCGTGAAATACTCCCCCATGGAGCGACCCGAGACCTTCATCAATGAGAAGTCCTACTCCGACGACACCGCGCGGGTGATTGACGAGGAGATTCGTCGGCTGGCGGACGAGGCTTACGCCGACGCGAAACGGATGCTGGATGAGAACTGGGACAAGGTCGAGGCCGTCGCCCAGGCGCTGCTCAAGCATGAAACCCTGGACGTCGAGGAGGTCGACCGGCTCTGTCGCGGCGAGTCCCTCGACAAACCAACCTTGTCCGGCATTCTCGCCGACGAGACGCCGCCGCCGAAGCTCCCCGTCGCAAAACCCACCGCGAAACCGGCCGATCCGCAGCCCCCCGGTGGTTTTGCAGACGGTTCACTGCCCCAACCGGGCTAGGAGTGCGTCCCAAGACCTCCGTGGCACGGGCGTCCCGCCCGTGTCCGCACCGCCGAGACGGCGGTGCCACAGGGCTTTCAAGGCGCACTCCAGGTGCATGCCCCAGTCCAAAGCCGTATGAGCGCACGAGTCCGCCTCGCCGGCGGCGAGATGAAGGTTCGGGCCGCGCTGTGCAACCTGAGCGGGTGTTGTAAGATGGATGCCGGTGGAGGACGTGCGGGAGCAGCGCGCCAAGACGCAAGGCAACACCAGGAAGCGGCACAATGGCCAATGCGGAAGTCGTGGTTGTCGGCACATCTGAACTGCCGTTAATCGCGGAGTTGTACAACGAGATCTTCCGGCCGGCGCGCGAGGTTGCATTCCTCAAGCGCCGCCTGCGCGGTCGGTACAACGCGTTGTTGCTGGTTGCCAATCTGGACGATCGCCCCGTGGGTTTTGCGACCGCGTTTGAGCTGAAGCCCACCGTCTTTTTCTCCTGGCTGACGGGTGTGCTGCCGGACGTGCGTCGCAGGGGCATCGCTTCTCAACTGCACGAAGCACAATGTGCCTGGGCCACAGAACACGAATACCACTATCTCCGCATGGAGTGCCACAACGCCCACCGGCCCATTCTTCACATGGCGATCGCGATGGACTTCAACATCGTCGGGGTGCGCTGGGACCCGGACCGAGCGGACAATCTGATCATCTTCGAAAAAACGCTGATCCACTGAGCCTCGCCGCCCGCCGACCGGCGCCGCTTCATGAAAACCTGCATCAGAAACATTGCCGGACTGGTCGCCGTTCCGCCGGGGCCTGTCCGGGGCGCTGCGTTCCAATCTCCTCCGATCATCTCGAATGCCGTGTTGGTGATCGAGGATGATCGCATCGGCTGGTTCGGGCCGGCTCGAGACGCACCCGCCGGTCCGTTCGACCGAGAGATCGACGCCGCCGGCGGCACGGTCGTGCCCGGCCTGGTCGACTGCCACACGCACGTTGTCTTCGCTGGATCGCGCGAGGACGAGTTCGTCCGGCGGCTTCGCGGCGCGAGTTACATCGACATTCTCGAGGCCGGCGGCGGCATCCTGAACTCGGTTCGCGCGCTGCGGGCTGCGAGCATCGACGATCTCGTGCGGGAGTCGAAACCGCGGATCGATCGCATGCTGGCCTGGGGCACAACGACCGTCGAAGCCAAGTCCGGCTATGGCCTGACGCCGGAGGACGAACTCAAGACGCTGCGAGCCATCCGGCGGCTCAGCGCCCTGACGCCCGTGGAAATCGTGCCGACATTCCTCGGCGCACATGCGATTCCGCCGGAATACGAGGGGTGCGCAGAGGCATACCTTAAGACGATGACCGCTGAGGCGCTGCTGCAACAAATCGCCCGAGCGGGTCTGGCCGAATTCGCCGACGTGTTCTGCGAACGTGGAGCGTTTTCGCTCGAGGAGTCGCGCCGTTTCCTCACGGCCTGCCGAGAACACGGCCTGACGCCCAAGATTCACGCTGAGCAGATCACGTTCACCGGCGGGGCGAAGCTGGCGGTTGAGCTCGGCGCCGCATCCGCCGATCATCTTGAGCGGGCCGATGACGAGACCATCGCCGTTTTGAAGCGGGGACGCACGATCCCCGTGCTTCTCCCTGGTTGCTCGTTCTTCCTCGGCTCGGCGCCGGCGCCGGCTCGGCGGTTGATTGATGCGGGCCTGCCCGTTGCGCTGGCGACGGATGTCAACCCCGGCTCGTGTACGATCGAGTCGCTGCCGCTCATCATGTCCATCGCGGCGACGCTGCTGAAGATGACGCCGTTGGAATCCCTTGTTGCGTGCACGGCCAATGCGGCCGCGGCGATCGGGCGCGCGGATCGCCTCGGCGCGATCGCGGCGGGCCACCAGGCGGACTTGCTCATTCTCGACATCCCCAACGTCGACCGATGGGCCTACCAGGTCGGCGTCAACCCCGTCGCGAAGGTCCTCAAGGCGGGTGTGGTCGTGGTGGATCGCCGCGGCGCCGAACCTTGAGAGTGCGTCCTGGAACCTCCGTGGCACGGGTGTCCCGCCCGTGTACGCACCACCGAGACGGCTGTGCCGCAGGCCTTTCAGGACGCACTCTAAGCTGTCATGGCCCCGTGCCGCTCCGCCTGGCCGAACCGATTCTTGCGGACGGTGGACGCCGTGTGCTACGATTCGCCTCCGGAAGTGATGCGACTCCGCTCGCTCCGGCCGCGGGCTGACCGCCTGCCGCGCATCCGGCCGGTTGCCGGCTGCGTCGTGCGGGCCCGTCGGATTCCTGGTCAAGAGATGTCGGCGGCGTCGCCGCGATTGTGTGGAGAGGTGTCCGAGTGGCTTAAGGTGCATGCTTGGAAAGCATGTGTACGGTAACACGTACCGGGGGTTCGAATCCCCCCCTCTCCGATCCATTCCGATGCGCGTTTGTGCGTCACAAGTTCCCCGCCTTCCCACACTTGGCGCCGCCGACCCGGTCGCGGCCGCGCCGCCTTCGATTGCCGTGCCGTTGGGGACAAGACCGCACGCCAGAGCAACGGAACGAGCTGTGAATACGCCAGTGGACACGCCCGTTTCTTCGTCGCTTCTCTCAGTGCCTGTGCACGACGATGTACCGGATCGACCGCCGACATCTGCTCTGGACACTGGACGAACTCGTGGCCGGACGTGTGCCGAACCGGATTCGGGTTGACCCCGAAACGAAGGTCCTGGCTCGCATCGCCCTGGACCGCATGTTGTCGTTGGTCGGCGACCGCGCGGCGCAGACCGTGTCCTCCGCATCGCACGAATGACCGGACCGGCCGCGAGCGGACCCTACCCGGCAAGCAACGCCTCCGGCCCCGGCCCGAGTCCCTCACAGCATGCCGTCGAAAGACTCCGCTTGAATTGCGAGCCAAGACACAGGAAGCAGCGAAGCGGCGCTCAAGCAGGGGCGACCGATCGACCGGGACGGTTTGATGCACGGCAGGCGGAGGGCGCGGAGGTGCGGGAGCACGCGCTGGCGGCGACGGTATTCGGTCCGGGCGGGCGTGTGGCCCAGGTCCTCTGGACCTGGGGATGCGATTGCTTTCGCTTGTGAGGTCGCGCCGGACGAGACCCGCCGCATCCCGACTCAATCGTGCCTCCAAGTCCGCAGGCCTTGGGCCACCTGGCCGTGTACTTAGCCATTTGCTTAGCCAAACGGCGTTCCGCGGCAGTCGGCGGGTGTCGGCGGGTTGCACGGAAGAGGCGACGTGCACTCCGACGGGCACTGCGAGAGGACCCAATAGAATCAGGGGTTCTGACGCATCCTGTCACGGCATATCGACGTCTGTCAATAATAATCGGAACTGGGTAGGGCCGGAGTTGAACCGGCGACACACGG
>JBHHUY010000059.1:0-13485 GCA_046753965.1 Phycisphaerae bacterium | reverse complement strand
CAACGGCGCCGCCTGCACGACCTGTCATCCGCACGACGCCGGTTTTCTGCCGACCGGCGGAGACTGCACGGCCTGTCACGCGAGCCCGCAGGACAACGGCGACAACGTGCCGCCCGGCGGCCGCCGGGCCGTGGTCGGCGAGTTTCCGGTGGACAACACCCACGCGCACTACGGCGCGACGCTCACCAACGACGCGTGCACGACCTGTCATGACATGACGACGCACATGGACGGCTACGTCGATCTGGTCGATCCGGACGACGGCAGCCTCTACACGTTCGTGAAGCCGGAAGACCTCGCGAGCGATCCGGACGTCTCGAACTTCTGCATGGGCTGCCACGACGCGGACGGCGCCGCGCGACTGGCCGACCCGTTCGATCCGTTCGGCGGCGGCAACGCGGCGCCGGACGTCGCCACCCGGCTTCAGGGCACCCTTCAGTGGGACCAGGAGTACGGCGACTTCTGCTTCGGCACCGAGGGCACCTTGCGTCCGGTCAACAGCCACCACGACATCAGCGACGCCGATCAGGCCTTCAGCGGGGCGAAGCTCGAATGTCTGAACTGCCACGGCGCGCACACGGCCGCGGCGTCGCAGCCGGTCTCCGATCCGTTCGATACGCACACGCCGTGGACCGGCACGTCGCGCGACTTCTGTCTGGCGTGTCACGCGGGCGGAAGCGGGCCGGTCGATCCGGGTTTTCCCCTCGGTGTCATGGGCCCCGTGATCGACGTGAACGATCCGCGCTGGGTGGACCTGGGCGTGGACTGGTGCAAAATCCTCGATGGCGCCTGCCAGACCGGCGACTGTTCCGCCTTGCGGGGGCTCGATTCGTGCGAGTATGGCGAGGCCCCGTGGTACGTCGACTATTCCTGGCAGCACTCCGCCCACGGGCCGAACTCGAAGCGCGGTTGGGCCGACTATTCCGGGGCGCCGTCCGCCGATCTGGACTGCCAGGTCTGTCACGATCCGCACGGTTCGTACTCGGCGACAAACCCGGCCGGCAATCCCTACATGATTCGCGACTTCGTCGACGGGACGGCATTCGTCGATGACGGATATCGCGTCGGCGCCAACTGGACCGGCCCGCCGTGGGATACGTTTGGGATCGCGCGGGAAGTGATGGTGTCGGTGAGTGGATTGGACGTGGGATGGGGCGCGGCCGAGGGCCTCTGCGCGGTCTGCCACGCGGACTGGCTGAGCGCGCAGCATTTCCACGACTTCTGCACCGGTTGTCAGACCTGCCACGGTCATGGCATGGCCTGGGGCGAATACGACTGGGGCAGCGGCAACGACGACGACACGCCCTGCCCGTTCAACGACGCCTGCGGCCGGGCCGCACAACTGACGCCGGGGGTCGGCGCGATCGGGGACAACACCATCGCGAAGGATTCGAACGCGCCGTTCTGCGGAACCGACTCACCCCTGAACGGTTTGTGGTATTGGGTTGTGGGAACCGGCAACACACTGACCGTCACGACCTGTCTGCCGGGCACGACGTTCGACACGCGGCTCCAGGTCTTCTGCGATTGTCAGACCTTGGACTGCATCGGCGGGAATGATGATGACGCCGCCTGCGGCAGCTCGGGTACCAGCTCGACTGTCAGTTGGTGTTCCGATCCCGACCAGATCTATTACATCCACGTCGGCAGTGCCGGCCCGGCGGCGGGCGTCTTTGAGCTGATGGTGAGCGACAACGGCGTTCCATGCGGGACGGCTGCCGTCTGCCAGCCGGAGATCGGCGCCTGCTGTGTGAACCAGGTGACTGTCGCGAACAACACGCGGGCCGAGTGCGACGCGTTGGGCGGCACGTGGTATGTGGGAGAAGACTGCGCATCCTTCGCGTGCCCGACCACGCCGTCGCCGATGTTCGAAGACGCCGTTGAGGATTCCAGATCGATGTCGAATGGACAGAACACGGGTCGATCCACCTCTGTGCCAGGCGACCGGCCGCGCCCGCCGCTGCATTTCGGCAAGAGGCCGTGAAGTGTCCGGCAATACCTCGGGACTTGACGATCTTGCGAGTGAGAAGCCGCGCCTGGCGGCTCTCACGATTGAGAATCATCCAGCCGCCGACGCGGCCGATTCCGCGCGGGGTGCCCCACTGCCGAGCTCGGTTTCTTGCTCCTGAGGGCCCGATGGCGGTGCGAGGGGGAGCCGCCGTCCGAGAAACGGTCCTGGCACACGATTTGCAGGATTCACAAGTCGAACGACCCCGCGGCTGGGCCGCGGGATGCGGCTGCTTGGCGGCCTGGGATTGGCCAGGTTTGCGGAATCGGTGCACTGGAGGTCGGATGATGCGGGTTCGGTGTTCGCCCCGGGGGCGAGAAGCGGCGTTCTCCGGCTGGACCTGGGCGATGGTGTGGATTCTCGCGGGAGCAGCATGGTCGCCGGCGCTCGCGGGACAGGTGGTCTATCCCGTCAAGGACGGCACGCTGGCCGACGGCGTGAGCGGGCCCTTCGACGGCACGGCCGATTTCGCCGATTGGTACTTCAACAGCTCGAACTTCGACGGGGCAATCACGCTCTCGACGGCCGGCCCGACAGGCAGCTACGAATACCGGCTCGTCTGGGAGTACAACCTGAGCGGCGTGACGTTGGCGCCGCCGGTCGAGGCGATTCTCTATGTGACGATCCGCGGCGCGCCGATCTGGCCCTTCCCGCCGATGAGCGTGAACGTGTATGCCTATCCGGCCGACCTGGTCGAATCCATGGCTGACTTCGCGGCCGGGCCGGCGGTCTATCAGGGCTGTGCGGTCGTCCAGCCGTTCCAGCCCGGCACGTTGTACGCGATCGATCTCAGTACCGAGGTCAACAACGCGTTGAGTTCGGGCGGCGACAAGGTCGGCGTTCGTTTTCAGATCGATCCTGCGACCCCGTACCCCCAGAATCAGGCATTCATCGACGCCGTTGATTCGGATTCCACGACCAAGCCGTTCCTGAGCATTCAGGCCCCGCCATCGCCCGGCGACCTCGACGCCAACGGCAGCGTGGATACGCTCGATCTCCAGGCGTTTGTCAGCGTCCTCATGGACGGCGCCCCGCCCACCAATCCGGAATACGCGTTGCGCGCGGACTTGAACGGCGACTTGACAGTCGACGGCCTGGATGTTCAACTGTTTGTGGACGCCTTCTTGTCACAGTAGATGATCGGTGGCGCGATGTCGAATCCGCTGACACTCCGATTCATTCGACGAAAGTGCTTCTGGCGCGCCTTCTGGGTCGTCGTCTTTCTGATGCACCTGCCGGCCACGGTCGAGGTGTTCTCCGCGGCCCTGGCGGGCGAAACCTCGCACGGCACCTGGACCCTGCTCGTTCAACTGGTCCTGAGCGACCTGTTCTTCATCCTCGAGATCATCTTCGCTTCCTCATTGCGGCTGCTGACGAACGGCCGGAGAGTCCTCGTCTTCTTTCTCGTGCTTGTCCTTCTGCACGTCGCCGTCCTGGGTATGGTTCACTCCGACACCATCCAAGACAGCAATCTCTGGTCATGGCTCGTGCTGACGATCTTCGGCACCGCCTGCGCCCTGGTCCTCAGGCTCGCCCCGGCGAGCCGCGCGGGCGCCCGTGCCCGCGAGATGACCGAGGCGATGCGCCGGCGCTCGCGCCGCGCTTATGCCCGGGCGTTCGAGTTTCTTTCGCTCCGCGGCCGGCCCGTCTGCATCTGGCGGGCGTCACCGCTGCGCGCTCCTCCCTGCTGATCCTTTCCGCGTATCGGGCGGTCCTTGCCGGAGTCTTCTCGGCGGGCGGCCCCGAACCCCCACAGTTTCGGCGGCTTGAAGGTTTGCCGCGTTCGGTTTCGCGCGGGCGGATGCCCCGTCACAGAGCGGAGCCGGTCCGCCGGCCGGTCGTCTCGCCGGAGTTCTGAGTGGAGCACCGGCACGCGCGCTCTTCCCCAGGCAGTTTGGTCTTATGTCCAACGACTTCGAAAGGATTTCAGGAATGAAGCTTGAATTGAATCGTATCACGGGAGCCGTGGTTGCCACGGTCGTGTGTCTGTCTTGTGTGTCTTCGGCGAACGCGGCCCTTGTGGTCCCCTTTACGGAGGATTTCGCGGCGAGCGCCTCGGATTGGCGCCAGGCGGATCAGGTGACCGATGCGATCTGGACCGCGACCGGCGGTCCGGACGGCAGCAGCTTTGTCTCGGCGCCGTTTAACTTCTTTGGTCAGGCCGTCGGCGACAAGAGCATCTTGCGCGGCCAGGATGAGTTCGGTTCGGCCGGATCGAGTGGCGGGGCCTTCGTCGGCGACTGGCTGGCGGGCGGCGTGACGCAGTTCAGCGTGTTCGTCCGGCACAACGGCCCGAATCCGCTCGAGATGTTCACGCGTTTCGCCTCGCCGGTGAACTTTCCAGGCGCGGCCTCGGTCGAGTCGACGTTGATTCCGCCCAACACCTGGACGCAGTTGTTGTTCAACATCGCGTTCGGCGACCCGGAGATGACGCTGGAAGGCCCGCCGACGCCCGACTTCTTCAACACTGTCTTTGGTGACATCGGTCACGTGCAGATCGGCGTCCGCGCCTCGGCACAGGACGTCGCATTGGATCAGGAGATCATGTTCGACATCGACCAACCGACGATCACCCCCGAACCCGGCGCGATGGCCCTGATGGGTCTGGGGCTGTGGGTCGTCGCGCGTCGTCGCCGGCGGCGCGCGTAGGCAGGGAGGCAATGGGGGGCGGGGTCGGTTCGGCGAGGTCGGCTCCGTCCCGGTTCGACCAGGCCCCCGCCCGGGGGCCGGGAGGCAGTCCAATGATTCGACATGGCTTGATTGTTTCGGCGGCGCTGCTTGCGGCGTGCTCATTCGCTCGCGGCGCCACCTTGCATGTCTTCGGCTCGCCGTCGGACGACCGATGGCACTACCCTTTCAATCAGTTTCCGGGCACGGCGTCGGTGGGCAAGACCTTCGGCACCGTCGGTTCGCGAAGCCCGCAGGGCAACCGCTGGTTCAACGAGCGCGACGGCACGCTGCTCCTCGCCTGGGACACGACGGCGCAGATTCCGTCCGGGCAGGGCGCGGCGTCGTATCACGTCCAGTCGGTGAAGGTGATTCTGACGAGCCTGGGGGACGCGACCTGGGAGGTCGATACGACCGCGGACGAGTGGTACACATATGACCTCAATGCCGACGGCATGGTGAACGCCGACGGCTTTCCGCGCGGCGATCCCAACGACACCGACGGCGAAAGCGACGACGTGGACATCGGCCGGCCGTTCGAGTTGTTCGGCGCGGGCTTCGACACCGGCGCGCCGTTCGACGAACTGACCTGGACCGAGACATCCATCTTCATCGGTTGGAACCAGGACCTGACGCCGGTGCCGCGAAACCCGTTTCCCTTCGTCTATCAGGACGGCACATTGTCGAAGCTCCACGTGGAAGACAACGTGGCGGGATTCCACAACGAGGCGATGGGGGTCTTCGAGTTCACACCGGTTCCCTGGGCGACCGGGCAGCCGATCGGCTATATCCCGGGCGCCACGCCCGACCCGTTCGATGTCGAGTTCACGGTGAACCTGGACCTGAGCTGCGGCGAGGTCCGGCGCTACTTTGAAGATCAGCTCGACAAGGGACGCATCATCGTCGCGGTGACATCGCTGTTTGAGACCGTGATGCAGCCGGGCGACGTGATTCCGCTGTTCTATCTGAACACGGGCGTTCCGGGCGCGAACCCGCACCCGGCGCGACTGGAGATTGTGCTCGCCGATTCTCCACCGGGCGACATCAACGGCGACGGTGTCGTTGATCTGGTGGATGTGGGGTTGTTCGTTCAGGTGTTGCTCGATCCGGCCGGCAGCGACCCGCAGCAGCGGATGCGTGCCGATCTGAACGGCGATGGCCAGGCGGACGGACTCGACACGGCTCCGTTTGTCCAGGCGTACCTCGGCGGCTGTTGAATGGTCATTGCATGAGCGCCGGCGGTCGTGTCGGCCGCCGGCCCGGGAGGTGCATGATGGATCGGAAGAAGAACCGCCGCCCGCGCGGTTTTACCTTGATCGAGTTGATGGTCGTCATCGCCATCATCGCGGTGCTGATCAGTATTCTCCTGCCCTCGCTCGGCCGGGCGCGGGAGGAGTGCCGCAAGGCGGTCTGCATGAACAACCTGCGCTCGATCTGGACGGGCATTCTGGCGTATTCGATGGTGTACGACGATCGCGCCCCGTACATCGAGGACATCAACCTTGAGGACCCCGACGCGGACCCGTTTTCGCCGGACTATCCCCAGACGGCGGGCACACTGTTGTACTCGTATGTGACGCCCGGGAGTTGGCGGTGTCCGTCGGCGGTGGCCGGGTTCCCGCGGAACGCGGGCCGGGGCATGTGGTCGTTGACGTACACGTTCAACGCGGCCAACCGGTTCGGCAATCCGATCCCGTACGATGAGAATCCCGACGCGAACACCGGCGGGCCGCTGGACCCCGCGATCTCGAACTACATCCAGTTCGACGGCCGGGCGATGAAGCTGCTGGACGGCCGGCGCTACGTGCAGGCGGGCGGCGTCAACAGCAACCCCAAGGGCCAGTGGAATGTCCGGTTCCCGTTGTTCGCCGACACACTGGGAGGTTCGCCGGACCAGGGCAAGCCGATCTACCCGCACATCGGCACCGTCAACTCGCGGATCGATCTGGGCGCCGCGCGCGAGCAGTTCGGACGGAACACCAACGGCTGGGGGCACAAGACCGGCCGTTTCGAGCTCTATGCGGACGGGGAGAACGTGGAGATCTATCTGACCCGTTACAGCGTGCCGCACTGGCCGGGCTACTGAGCAGGTATCCTGAAACGTTGCGGTACGGGCCTCCCGTTCAGGCGGGCGATGCGGTCATGGCGGAGGTCACCGCGCGGATTTGATGCGCTGCTTCTCGATGCCGAGTTCGTCCATTTTTCGGTACAGGCTTGAGAGGCCGATGCCGAGCTTTCGCGCCGTTGCGATTCGGTTGCCGTTGCAGGTCATCATCACCCTGCGGATGTGCTCCCGCTCGAACCGGTGCACGGCCTCTCGCAGATTGTCCGTCTGGATCGCGTCCGACGCCGGCGGCGCCGGCGCCTTGCCGGCGCCGATGGAGATGTCCTGTGCCGTGACGGTCCGGTCGCCGGAGAAGATGAGCGCGCGTTCGACCACGTTTTCGAGCTCTCGGATGTTGCCGGGCCAATCGTGGCGGGCCAGGACCTGCATCGCCGTCTCGTCGAACCCCGGACATCGGCAGTTGATCTCGGCGTCGTATCGCTTGACGAAGTGGTCGACGAGCAGCGGCAGGTCTTCCAGGCGATTCCGCAGCGGAGGCAGGGTGATGCGCAGCACGTTCAGGCGGTAGTAGAGGTCCTCGCGGAATACGCCGTCACGAATCGCCTGTTCGAGGTCGCGATTCGTCGCGGCGATGATGCGCAACTTCACCGGCCGGGAACGATGGTCGCCCACGCGGGTGATGGCTTTCTGCTCGATGGCTCGCAGGAGAACGGCCTGGCCGGCCATGGGCAGATTGGTGATTTCGTCGAGGAACAGGGTCCCGCCGTCCGCCGCTTCGAAGTATCCGATGTGGTCTGTGTCGGCGCCCGTGAACGACCCGGCGCGATAGCCGAAGAGCTCGCTCTCGACCAGTGTGTCGACCAGTCCGCCGCAGTTGACCGCCACGAACGGCTTGTCTTTCGTGATCCCGGTGTAGTGGAGGGCGCGGGCGACGACTTCCTTGCCTGTACCGCTTTCCCCGCAGATGAGCACATTGCTGAAGGTGTGGGTCGCGCGGCGGATGGTCTCACGCACGTCGTGGATGGAAAGGGCGTTACCCACGAGCTTGTCGATGGCGGCTGTCTGTCTCAGTTGATCCCGGAGGAACCTGTTTTCCTTCGCGAGCCCGGTGTGCGCCAGGAGGCGCTTGAGCTTGAAGATCAACTCGTCGAAGGCCAGGGGCTTGCAGATGTAGTCTTCGGCGCCCTTCCGCATGGCTTCGACGGCGGTCTCCACCTGTCCGAACGCGGTGATCACAATGATGCCGGCGTCGGGCGCGAGGCGGCCGGCGTGGTCGATCAGCTCCATTCCGCTCAGACCCGGCATGCGGAGGTCGGTGATGATCGCGTCAACCGACGCCGATTCCAGGGCTGTCAGGGCCGCTCGCCCGTCGGGGCAGGCGATGACATCAAAGCCTTCTTCCTTGAGCACCCGCTCGAGGTTCTCCCTCAGGGTGGCTTCATCGTCCGCGAGGAGGATCGTCGTTCCAGCCATGATGTGTGTTCCAAGGGCTGATACTGGTCCAACGGGGGACGGCCTGCCGCGCATCCCGCGGAGCTGATGCGCCTGGGACGATCACCGAATCCGGCGAGAGACCGGTCAGCCGCCCTCCAAAGCTGCAAATCCTGTGCCGAAAAGGGGTAGCGAGACCGGGCCGCCAAGAGGTTGATCCCGTTTCGTGCGGGCCGCTCGTTCCACATGCCGTTTCTCGGCACGGTGGCCCCGTCGCTGGCGGGAACCGCAGGCTCTACCGAGCCCCATCCCCGTCGCGATCGGCCTGCCCTCGGTCGAAAACCGCTCACAGCCATTCCCATCCGCGAGAAGCCGAGTCTCCTGTTCCTGAGAAATGACAGGAGTAGGGCGGCCGGGAGTGTATTCCGCGCCCCGCCGCGGATCCTCAGGAGTGCTTCTGAAGTTCGGGTTCGGGGCGCGGTGCCGGCGGCGTCTTCGAAGCGGGCGGGCCGGCCACCCTCCGGCGGGGGGTCGTCTCCGCGCGGTTCGACACGATGTTCGGCGCGCTTTCCTTCTGTTCCGACGGCATGGCGTCCTGCGACCCGGGTTCCTCTTGTTCTTCATAGTAAACGCGATAGGTCCGGCTCTTGAGCCTGGGGCCTTCCGGGTGTTCCTCGATGTAGAGGTCCCTCGGCATTCTACCCGAGAGCCAGGCGGGGTTCATGGGGTAGACGCCGGGCTTGAAGACGACGCCGTAGATGTGCCAGACGAGGATGGCCAACGTGGCGAGCCAGGCCTCATAGAGATGGATCACCAGGACGACATCGAGGACGGTCCTGGGCAGATGCCATCGGGTGATGAAGTAGTTGTCGAACCAGAGCAGGAGACCGGTGCCGATCATGATTACCGTTCCCCAGGCGAGTGCCCAATACTCGGCTTTCTCGATGTAGCTGAACGTGCCGTATCGGGGTTTCTCGTCGCGCTCCCCCACGAAGTATTGAATGTTCTGCTTGAGGTGGATCAGGTCGCCGCGGTTCGGCCACATCTGACGGAGCATGGTTCGGCCGCGCGCGGTGAACAGATAGAGCACATGCCAGAATGAGACAGCCATGAAGACAACCGCCGCGACGCGGTGGATCGTTCCACGCAGCAGGAAGCCGGCACCGCCGCCCCACCCGAAAAGCCATCCGACCCACCACGCCTCTGAGAAGCGCAGGGCGAAGCCGGAAAGCACCAGCACGATGAAGGAGACAGCCAGAATCCAATGCTGCATGGTTTCGTTGATTGTCAGCCGGAGAACGAAGGGTTTCTTGTTCATCTGCTTGACGCTGCGGATCCAGTCCGCGGCGTTGTGCAACAGCATCAACCCGATGGTCAGGACGATCAGGAAGATGTAGAGCCTGCGGAAGAACTCCGGCCAGCCGGCCTTGTTGCCCGCGGAAGTTGTGTGGATGCCGATGCGGGCCAATTCGGTCGAGATGCCGGGGTGACATTCTTCGCACGTCTCCTGGAGATTGGCGGGATGGATGGATGAGGTGGGATCGGTGGACGGCAGGATTCGATGCGCGCCGTGGCAGGAGGCGCAGTTGGCCACATGGACATCGCCGGCCTTGCTCTTCAGGCCGTGATAACTGTCGATGTAGGATTTCAGTCTGTCGCCGGGAATGCCGTATTTCTCGTTGAGCACGACCGAATCATGGCAGGGCGTGCAGGTCCGCTCGGCCACGTGGGCAGGACTGACGGGTGATCTCGGATCGCGCGGCGAAATGATGCCGTGTTCGCCGTGGCAGGTCGTGCAGACCGGCGCGTCTACTTCGCCGCGTTTGACCAATCGGCCGTGGATGCCTTCCCAGTAGTCCGCGGCGATGGATGTGTGGCACTGCCCGCAGGTATCGGGAACGTTGAAGTGGTTGATCGTCGAATCGGCGTCGGACGGGCCGAGGATCCGGTGGGCGGTCGGTTTGCCGTCCTTGTCGCGGGCCGAGTGACAGTTGATACAATTCGCCGCGACATAGAGTCCTTTTCGGCTGGCCCGGCCGTGGACGCTGCTTTCGTACAATGTGATCGGGGCCTCCTTCAGGACGTCATGTTTCTTCACGAGATCCACGTCGGCGTGACAGTAGGTGCAGGTCGTCGTGAGGTTGGCCGGATGGACCCGCGAATGTCGATCATTGGACGGCAGGATGTCGTGGGAGCCGTGACACTGCCAACACGCGGGGATATCGGGGTTTTCTCCGACCGCGATGCGCCCGTGCTTCTGATACAGTTCGGCTTCGGCTTCGTGACATTCACCACACTGCACCAGGTGCGGCCCCGGTCCGTGGGGATTCGGCGCGTCGGGTTGTAGATCTTCCATCGAAATGGATTCGTGGCAGGCGGCGCATGAGAGTTCGGCGTGAACACTTGCCGCCAAGCGATCGGCGTTCACGTAAAGCGAGATGTCTCGCCCGTTGCGTTCGACCTTCAGGCCCGCCTCGGCGTGACACTTCAGGCAATCACTTTTTTCCTGGCCGACCGCCGTCGCCGGTGCACACGCGATGAACCATCCCAGGCACAGTGTCGCGCCGCCGCGCGCCGTCGCGCGGAAACTCCGCCGGATCACACCGCCTGATTCCCAGGCGGTCATCGTGGATTGGCCGTTCAAGGTTTGCCTCATTGCTGCTTCCTCGCTGCTGTTGTGGCTTGCCGACGGGGTCGTCCTCGTCCACACCGGCAGGCGCGCCGCCGCCCCGCGGTTTCATCCGTGTCGCAGTTTTGCAAGCTGTATGCCAGTGTCCGCTTCTCTCCGAAGATTCGTATCGAATGGCGCGTTTCTCAGGACTGGAAAGGGATTCCCGAAACTGCGAATCACGGAACAGGACATCGTGCCTGTCGCCCGCTGTTTGTTGAGCATTCCTCAACCGGCGCGTGATTGTTGACAGAAGGAGTGCGCGGGGTCCGAATGGCACGCGGTCTGCAAGGGAAATGATCGGTCGCGCCCGGAAGAGAAGAGACGGCCGATCCGCGCCTGCTGCGAGGCAGGTCGCTTCGCATCGAGGTTTTGACGGAGAGAAGAGAGCCAATCAGTGAACACCCAAGCCGGTATCCCTGTGGGCCAGCAGAGGCCCGATCTCGACTTTGAGCAAGCGGAAAGGGATCAGGTCGCCGCAGGGGGGAGATCCCGCACGCCTCTGTGGAAGACCCCCCGGGTTTACGTGGGCGCACTCATCGCCTTCGTCGCGCTCCTGGTGTTGGTGATCCTGCAGGTGGGCGGCGTCTGGGGGCGCGGGGGAGACTCCGGCTTTTTTCTTTGGCTGTATCTGATCCTGTGTGCCCTGGTCATCAGCGGCGGCGCCGCATCGGTGGCGGGCCTCGTTCTGCTTCGCCGCCGTCTGCCGGCAGGCTCGGACGGATCGATAGTGGATGAACCCCTCCCGGTCGAGGAGCACGCCGGCCCCGTCGCCGTCGCCCCAGGCGTCGGGTTGCCGGAAGAACCTCGGGCCGTCGCGCCGCCCGCGGCCGACGGTGCGGTGCCTTACAAGCCCGCCGTCGCGCCGATGTGGAACAACTGGATCACGCTGTTCGGCCTCTTCGTGGTGTCCACCTCGGCGCTGGCGCTCTTGACGTTCGGTCTCTTCAGCCTGGTGAGCCCTTCCCACAACCCCTACGTGGATATTGTCGGGTATCTGATTCTGCCGGGTTTGCTGATCGCGGGCTTGGCCGCCGTGCCGTTGGGCATTCTGTTCAAGAGTTGGCGTGTTCGCCGGCATCATCCCGATCAGCGCCTGGTGTTTCGGATGCCGCGAATCGACTTGAATGATCCGGTCCAGCGGCGCGCCGCGAAGTACTTTCTCGCGCTGATCTTCGTCACGCTGCCGATCGTCGCCGTGAGCGGTTACAGCGGGTATCACTACACCGACTCGGCCTCGTTCTGTGCCGAGGCCTGTCACAGCGTCATGGCGCCCCAGGCGACGACCTATCGGCACTCCGCCCACGCCCGCGTGCCCTGCGCGGAGTGCCACATCGGCTCGGGCGCGAGCTGGTTTGTCCGCTCGAAGCTCTCCGGCACACGGCAGGTCCTGGCGGTCTGGCGAGACAGCTTTTCGCGGCCCATCCCTCCGGCCATCACCGAGTTGCGGCCCGCCCGGGAGACCTGTGAGCACTGTCATTGGCCCCAGAAGTTCTTCGGTTCTCAGATGCGGGAGATCATTCTCTTCCGGTCGGACGAGCAGAACACGCGCCTGCAGGTCGACATGTTGTTGAACACGGGGGGCGGCGGCGGAGACGATCCGGTCGGTCGGCGGCGGATTCAGGGCATCCACAAGCACGTCGATCCGGCGCTCAAGATCGAATACGTCGCTGTTGACGACAAGCTCCAGGAGATTCCCTGGGTGAAGGTGACCGACGCGGCCGGAAACGAAGCGATCTATCGATCGGACGGACGCCCGAGTTCCGACCCGCGGCCGGCCGGCATTGTTCGCGGGATGGACTGCATGGATTGTCACAACCGGCCGGCGCACAAGTTCCGATCGCCGCAGGAAGCGGTCGATCTCTCGCTTGAATTGGGATGGATCGACGCCACGCTGCCCTACATCCGCCGCGAGGCCGTGGCACTACTTTCCCGCCCGCATCCCGATCGTGAGACGGCCGAGGCACAAATCGGCCTGTCGATCATCGAGTTCTATCGAACGCAGTACCCCGACTTGTGGGAAGAGAGGCGGGCTTCGGTCTACCAGGCGATCGACGGCATCCGGCGGATCTACCGGCGGAACTTCTTCCCGGACATGAACGTCGACTGGCGGACCTATCCCGACAACATCGGGCATCTCATTTCACCGGGATGTTTCCGGTGCCATGACGGGAGCCACGTGAACCAGCACGGCGAGAAAATCAGCCATGCCTGCAACACCTGTCACACCTTCCTCAATCCCATCCTGAGCACCGGCGCCACCTCGATCGTTGAACGGGGGGAATTCAAGCACCCGATGCAACTGCTCGGCCCGCACAAGAAGCTCAGGTGCAGCCTCTGTCACACCGGCGGCGAATCGCCGGTGGATTCCTGCGCGGATTGTCACGAGCGCCAGGAAGGCTTCTTCGGCGCCAAGCTCAAGGCCTTCGCCCGTTTCGACCTGAAGCCCGGCCCCATGTACGGCACGGTCGAATGCGAAGGATGTCACGACTTATCCGAGCCGTTGACTGTGGAACACGTCCGGACCCAGTGCCTGGATTGCCACGACGATGACGAAAAGGACTACGGCGAAACACTGGTCACCTGGCTTGCCGACCTCGGAGCGGCGCGCGGTCGGGCCGAGGCCGCGATCGGCGCGCTGGAGGC
>JBHHUY010000058.1:0-13622 GCA_046753965.1 Phycisphaerae bacterium | reverse complement strand
GGGCACTTCTACGAGTCCACGCTCGCCAACAGCTTCAACCAGTTTGGAAACGGCATCATCGACATCCAGGTGCCCGGCTCGGCCTACCTCGACGGCGATCTGAGCCGGTACACCTTTGATGTCACACAGACCGGCACCTCGGCCTCGTGGACCTGGGGCAACATCGTCAATCCGGGCCTGCTGACCACGATCCACAACGGGACGAACGGCGGTTTGAGTCCGTCGGATCCCGGTTATGTGTTTGAACTGGGACTCGCAGTCGCCTTTGTGCAGGTCCCGGAGCCGACCACGTTGAGCCTGCTCGCGATGGGGACGGTCGCGTTGCTCCGGCGCAGGCGGCGAAGGTAAGCACAAACTCAAACTGAGCGGATTGTACTCAATATGCAGTCTAACAATGGTGAGCCGCGAGCCTTAGCTCGCGCGGCCGAGACGCACCCTACAGGACGAACCGGTTCCGTCGTCTGCCACGGGGGGCGGACGCTACGAAGTGATGTCCGGCATGGAGGCCGGAGACGGCCACGCCGCCGCCCGGTCACTCGGCCAGTCCGAGGGCACTGGCGGCGGCGTAGTGTTCGGTGTGGGTGATGGACAGCAGGATCCGCGTGATGCCGAGCCGCTCGGCCACCTCGGCGGTGTGGCCTGAAAGCGTCGCTTCGGGGCGGCCCGCGGCGTCATTGGTGATCTCGATGTCCGTCCAGGCGATCCGACCGCGCCAGCCCGTGCCGAGCACCTTCAGGATCGCCTCCTTCGCGGCGAACCGGCCCGCGATGTGCGGCACGGGGTTCTTCATTCGCTCGCAGTAGCGGCGCTCGACGGGCGTCAGGATGCGGGCGAGGAACCGGTCCGGGTGTTGCCGCCGGATTCGGTCGATTCGCTCGCTCTCGATCAGATCAATGCCGTGACCGATGATGCCCATGAAACAGACGGTATCGCCTGCGGCGACACGCTACAAGGGAATGTGTTTGCGACACGTCCTTCCGTCTTCGACGCGTCGTCTTGCTGCTTCCGACGCATCGTCCTGCCGCCTTCGACGCGTCGCGTTGCCGGCGTCCGGCTTGCCGTTCGGCGGCCCACCCGCCTACTCCGCGGGCCAAACGAGATTGCCCAGGGTCCGCGGATCGTAGCAGTACCGCGGCGCGCGGGCCCAATCCGAGTATTCGCCTCGAATCGGCTCGAGCCGGGCCAGGTTGAATCCCCAGACGACCCGCTCGGCCGCGCGAGGGCCGAACGCCGCGATCGGAATCGCGATCTCCGCCGACCAGCCGGCTTCGGTGCGAGACACACAGTACTCGGGCGGCAGGCCGGGCCAGGGCCGCACCCCGCCGATCGGAGGCACCGTGCCGACGCCGCGCTCGAAGACCGGGTTGCCGTTCGACTTGAGCACGATGTGATACAGGTCGTCGCTCAGCGTCGCCTCATTGGTCGGATCGATCAGGATTTCGACCAGGTCTTCGCCCACCGGCATCAGGTCTTCGTATTCGACGACATTCCGCAACGGCGCGTCGGCCAGCGGGCGGTCCGAATCAACGGGCGGCACAGCCGCGTGGATGCCGATGTACAACGTCCGCCGATCCCGGCAGACATAGGCCAGGGTCTGGCTGCGGGCGCGCGGCCGATCCTCGGCCCCGCGTGGTCCGGCGGTGATTAATCGAAAATCGCTCGCGGCGTGGATGACACCGGGCAACCAGTCGTCCAACCGGCCGTCGATCGTGATCGGCCGAAGCATCCTCGATGCGAGGAGGATCGACGCGGTCGCGTCGATCTCGATGTAACCGAACGTGCCCGCATCCAGGAGGAGCCGTTGGCGCGCGTGGCCGCCGAGGTCCGCGGCCGGCGGCGCCGGGAGGGCGGCGATCAGCTTCGCTCGGGTCAGCCCCATCTCCGGAATCGGCCCGATGCGGACGATGTCGCTGACGCTCGAAGCGCCGTCGGGCAACGGGCCGAAATGCAGCCGACCCTCAAGCGGCGTGGGCATCTCGCTCCGGACGGCCACTTCATAGGTCATCAGATAACCGTCCTGCTTGGGGCGCTCGTCCGGTGAGAGTCGGACCGATTCGACCTGCGTCTGAATGCCGCGGGTCGCGCTCAACAGACGCGCCCAGTCGGCGCGGCTGGCCACGTGCTGCCGGGCCGGCTCCGACCCGGGCAGCAGCGCGTCTTGAAGTTCGTCGTTCAGAATCCTGACGGCCAGCTCCCACAGGGCGGGATCATCCACGCGCCGGCCGAACAACCCGTCCTGATAGTTGTCGCCATAGGCCTCGGTGCCGACCGCTTTGAGCAGCGAACGCGCCAGCAGCGTCGCGGTGCCGCCGTGGCCGCACGACTCGAGCTGCTTCAGTTTCTGATAGTCCTGAATGCCCTGTTGCAATTGCTTCAGCCGGACCGACGGCACCGGATGATCCAGCCCGAAAGGTCGGCCCGGATACACCAGCCACGAATCTGTGCGCTGGCGACGGTCGTGAATCGGCCGGTCGAACACATCCGGCGGCCAGCGGGTCGCGGCATCGAGGAAGATGGCGGTGTGTTTCTGAAGAAACGCCTGCCATGCGAGGCTGCGGGCGTGGACCGGCGGCGCCTCGACCGCAAGCGATCCGCTGAACGGCGGGCGGTCCGGCGGCAACCAGGTCTGCTTCCCAAGCGTCTGCAGAATCTCCAGCGCGGGTCGGTGCTGGTATCGCGCAGGCGTCGCCCAGATATCGACGAACGCGCTGAGGTCGCGGTATTCGTGATCGAACCAACCGAACGGCACCATGGATTGAGGAATGAGTCGGCTGACGAACCGAAGCCGGCGGTCGACCAGATGCGTCAGGGTCGCGAGCCGCCGCTCGCGATCCAGATCCTCGGAGCGCGGGTTCGCGCGCGTGGGCAGATCGAAACTGACAAACGCCCGGTCCAGCCAGCCCTTTTGCTCGAAGTGATCGGCAACCGCGGCCATGTACTTCTTCAAAACCGCCGCATAGACGGTCGAATCGATTCCGCCGTACTGCGCCGGATCGGGCTGGAGCAGATCGACGGGCAACGGCCAGTTCTTCGGCGCGCGCCGGTCTCGATAGGCCGTACCATCGATCAGGGGGCCGCAGAAGGCGTCGTAGTCCTGCCAATCCAGAAGGATGGCTCCGTCGATGCCTTGTTGGAAGGAGGGTCTCACCTCGTCGGTGTACGGGCTGAGGCCGTGGGCCTGAAGCATCGCGAACGTATCGAGCAATGCGCGCCGCGCCGCATCGTCCGCCAGGATGAGCCGCGTGTTCTCGGGATCGACACTTGTGTGATCCGCGATGATGGAACCGAACGACACGCGCGCCGGGACCGGAATCGCCTCGTCCGCGGTGAGCACCATGTCGCGGACGGTCAGCACGACCCGCGTTCGCTCCGCATGTCCGGCGGCGTCCTGCACGACGATCGCGCCTTCGTACCGCCCCGGGTTCGCGATGAACGGAATGCGGATCTCCACCCACAACACCAGGTTTCGGCCCGGCGGAATCGTGAAGGGCCGGCCGTGGTTCGGTGCGTCGATCGGAACCAGCGCGTCCGGAATCTCGCGCGGCACGCGGGGGCCGACCGAACGGAGATACCAGTTGGGGAACCGCTCGACGGTGACCGGCCAGTGCCGATAGATGACCACGGCCTCGCGCGAGATCGTCCCGGCCGGCGAACGCAACGCCTCGAAGCCGACCTCCAGGCCGCCGCGGAATGCCTCCGTGCCGCGCAGGACGAACGCGAAGGCCACCGTCTCGTTAATGGCGCCGCTGAGGTGAATCTGGCGGACGCTGCGGCTGAAGTAATCGGTCTCGTCTCGCGGCGGTTCCGCCGGGTCGACGACCTCGTTCGGGCCCGTGGCCCAGACCGCAGGCAGCACGACCTCGACCGGATCGGGTTGCGCGCAGGCGGCCCCCCAGAAGCCCCCGCCGCCGAGCAGGGTGACCAGCGCGAGGATCGACGCCGCCGAACCGCAGCATCGGCGAGGCACGCGCGCCGTTCGGCGATCAGGAGGCACCGTGGGTCGGCTGCCTGAGACCGCGCGTCCGAGACCAGTCGTGATTGCGTGGCGCAACTGGATCAGAGACCTCTTCTCGGAAACAAAGGCGTTTCCGGCAGGGACCGAGAACAAGGAGCGGCCGCCTCTGCGAGGCGGTATGCCTCTGATGCTGGTCGGCATCGGGGCAGGTCAACTATCATTATTATTAGCCGCCTCGATGGCCGAAGGGAGCCGGGGCGCCCAAGCCGGCGACACGAGGTGCCCGAAGCGAGCGCACCGCTGAAAAAAAAGAGAACATGGATCCCGCGCGCCCAATGAACCCCCCCGCCGGTGATCCGGGCCGCAGCCCGGCGGCGCAACCCGTGCGCGTCGGCAATCGGGGAGCGAATCTGTCGCTGCCGGTCGTCGAGATCGACCCTCGCACGGGGCGCAAGCGCTCGCGTGCCGGGCGATGGCGGGCCTGCTCGCTGCTGATCGTTCATGTGCTCATGGTCGGCCATTTCCTGCACTGGCTCTGGGCGGGAAAAACACTGACCCCCATCGAACCCTCGGAATCCGCCGACATGATCCGCCGCGGCGAGATCAACATGGGCCTCGTCTTTTTCGCGCTCGCCCTGCTGGCCACCTTGGTTCTGGGAAGATGGGTCTGCGGCTGGGGCTGTCATCTCGTGGCCTACCAGGATCTCACGCTGTGGGTGCTGAAGAAGTTTCGCAAGCGCCCCAAGGCCTTCAGAACGCGATTCATGCTCTACATTCCCCTGGTCATCGCGGCGGGATGGATGTTCATTGTGCCGCTCGCCAGCCGAATCGCGTATGCCGTTCGAGGATACGAGACGCCGCGACTCAGTTGGCATCTGAGCCGCACCGGCTTCTGGGACACCTTCCCCGAACTCGGCTTCGCGATCCTGACGGTCTTCGTCACCGGCGTGCTGATGATCTACCTCCTCGGGCCGAAGGGGTTCTGCACCTTTGCCTGCCCCTACGGCGCGTTCTTCGGCCTGACGGACAAGCTGGCGACCGGCCGCATCCGCGTCACCGACGCCTGCCGACAATGCGGCCACTGCACCGCCGCCTGCACCTCGAACGTCAACGTCGCCGAGGAAGTCCGATTGTACCGGATGGTCGTCAACCCGGGTTGCATGAAGTGCCTCGACTGCGTGCAGGTCTGCCCGAATGACGCGCTCTACTTCGGCTTCGGCCGGCCGTCCATCGGCGCGAAGCCGGCCGGCGCCCGGAAGCAAGTGCGCTACGACATGACCCTCGGCGAGGAAATCGCCGCCCTCGCGGTCTTCCTCGGATCACTGGTCACGGTCAATGGACTCTACGGACACTTCCCCTTTCTGCTCTCACTCGGCATCGCCGGAGTCATCGCGTTTCTGACCATCAAGGCGGTTCGCCTATTCTCCGCCCGGGACGTCCTGATCCAGAAGCTCCGCCTGAAGGTCGGCGGGCGAATCCGACCGCTCGGCGCCGCCTTCCTCGCGGGTATGGGAGTGCTTTTTCTCCTCCTCGCGCACTCAGCCGGCTGGCGATACCACGATTATCTCGGCGACCGAGCCTTCGCGGCCTCTCCGGCGGAGACCGGGGCGTGGCAATACGATCCCGAGTTCGTCCGGCGCGCCACCCCCGAGGAACTCAAGCACATCCGCGCCGGCATCCGCCACTACGAGGCGTGCGAACGGTGGGGGCTCTTCGACGATGCCGAGAACCTCCTGCACCTGGCCTGGCTCTATCTCTTCACCGACGACCGAGCGAAGGCCTCGGCGCACATCCGGCGGGCACTCGCGTTTCATCCCGACGCGCCGGAGCTCTGGCTCACCCGCGCGAAGGTGGAGACCTTCCTCGGCAATCCGGACGCGGCGTTGAGGGCCTTCGAGAAGGCCGTCGCGCTGGAATCGGCCGAGCGAGAAACCCTGACACGCAAGGCGGGCCCCATGCCGCACCCCCTGTCCTCGCAAATCTGGACGGAGTGGGGCCTGTTTCAGGCACGGCGGGGCCAGGTGCGGGAGGCCGAACGGACGCTGCTCAAAGCCGTCGAATACGATTCGGCGTCGGTCCGCGCGCGCGTCGCTCTCGCCGGTTTCCAGATGGCCACCGACCAATCCGACGCCGCGCGCGAAACACTGCTCGAAGCGTTTCGGCTCAGCCCCCACGAAGCCGCCGTCCTTCAGGGACTCGCCGGGTTGCGCCGGATGCCCCAGGACCAGGCCCGTGCGGTTCGGGACTACCGCGCCGTGCTGACGGAACATCCGAACAACGGCGTGCTGTGGCACAACCTCGCCCTCGCCTTGACCAACCTGAAGCGTTATCCGCAGGCCGTCGAGGCGTACCGACAATCGCTGGAGATCCTCCCTGAAGCGATCGATGCCCGCGCGGAACTCGGCGCCGTACTGCTCAGCCTGCAGGACTATCGCGGCGCGATCGCGGAGTATGAACGCATCACCGAGAAGCTGCCGGACAACGGGGAGGCCGCCTTCAGGCTGGGGTTCCTCTACTTGCAGGCAGGGCGTCGGTCCGACGCGGTCCGGCTGCTCACCGTCGCCGCGACGCGCGGCACGCCCTCGCAGCGCCGGCAGGCCGCCGAGCTGTTGCGACAGATCGGCGCGACGCAGCCCGCCCCCTGAAACCGCCGGATACCGATTCTCCGGTCAAAGGCTCGATCGCAGGCGCCGGTAAAGAGAATCGAGGCGATCCACCATCCGCGTGTGATCGAATTCGCGCAGGCAGCGCGACCGGCCGCAGCGGCCATAAGCAGCGCGGCGAGCGGGGTCGCGGGCCAGGTCGACCACCGCCTTCGCGAAGCCCCCCAGGTCGCCGAGTTCGACCAGTTCGCCCGTTTGTCCCGGCCACACGACCTCCGGCGCGCCGTCGATGGCGAAGCTGACCGCGGGCTTCTCCATCAGCAGTGCCTGCACGACCGCACGCGGCAGACCTTCCCATTGCGACGTGTGCGCGAGGATGTCGATCGCCGAGAGGATGCGCGGCATCTCGGCCGGCGGAACCAAACCGCAAAGGATGACACGATCGCGGAGACCGCGACGCGTCAGGGCCGCCTCGTAACGGGCGCGATCCGCGCCGTCGCCGACCCAGAGAAACCGCAGGTTCGGCTCTGCGCGAACGGCCAGCGCGATGATCTCGATGAGCTGTTCGTACCCCTTGTTCCGGAAGAGCCGAGCCACGGTGCCGACCACCACGTCCTCCGCCCCGACGCCCCAGCGCCGCCGCATCTCCGAGGCGTCATGGCGGGCGGGATCAAAGCTGTCGAGTTCCATGCCGCTGCGGATGGTCTCGTACTGCGCAGGCCGGCCGATGCCCGCCGCCAGCGCCTGGCGCGCCATCGCATCCGCGACGGTCACCAAGGCGTGACATCGATCGGCGCAATACCGCTCCGCCAACCTGAAGGCTTCGCGGACAAGCCAGGGCTGCGTGCGATTGAAGCTCATGCCGTGGATCGTGTGAACGATGCACGGCACCTCGGCCTCAGCGGCGGCGATGCGCCCCAGCACCCCCGCCTTGCTCGAATGCGTGTGCACCACGTCCGGCCGCAGCGCCTCAAACCGCCGACGCAGCACGCGCAGCGCCTGCAGGTCTCGCCGGGGAGACACCTCGCGCACCAGATCGGGAATCGTCTCGTGGCCGTAGCCTCCCGACGCCGCGCGCGAAACCAGCGACCCCTCCGGCCCGGCCGTCGGCCCGGCAAAGAGATGCACGGCATGTCCGCGAGCGTGCAGTCCCTCGCAGCTCAGAATCGTGTTCTCCTGGGCCCCGCCGACGATCAGCCTGGTGATGACGTGAACGATCCGCATGGGGGTTCCATCGGCAGGCGGGTTCAACCGGGTCACGCGGAGGGCTCTTCGAAGATCTCCACGTCCGCAGGCATCGGCGACGAGGAGATCGGCCGCGCGTCGACATCGGCCCGTTCCGCGCCGGCCGGCGGCCGGGCCTGACGCGCCTGTTCGAGCAGTTCCGGTGAAGGGGGCGGAAGACGGGGCAGGTCGTATCGGACCCAGCGCAGACACAGCCCCCGCGCCGGCGCCGTCGGCCCGGCCTGTGTCCGATCCCTGGCTTCCAGAATGGCCTGAGCGCGGTCGGGCGCCCAGTGGCCCCGCCCGATCTCGCAGAGGGTGCCGACCATGTTGCGAACCTGTTTATAGAGAAAGCCGTCGCCTTCGACATCGAGCCGGAGTTCCTGCCCCGCGCGATGAATCTCGATTCCGTGGATCGTGCGCACGTTGCTCCGGCGATCGTTGCCGGCCGAGGCGAACGAGGTGAAATCGTGTCGGCCGACCCAACGGCGTGCCGCTTCGCGCATCCGGTCGAGATCCAGCGGTTCCCAGCAGTGGTACGCCTGCCGCTGTGTGAATGTTTCGCACGGGCGGCCGGGGGCATTGTGGATTCGGTAGCGATAGAGTTTCGACACCGCCGAGAGGGTCGCATGGAAGGTCAGCGGCACCTCCGACAGGTGAATCAGGGTCATGTCCTTCGGCAGCCGGGAGCCAACGCTTCGAGCGATGGCGCGATCCGGGGCGGGGCTCGTCGTGAACAGATTCGCGACGTAACCCGCGGCATGGACCCCGGCGTCGGTCCGACTGCAACCGATCACCTTGACGCGATGTCGCAGGGTTCGTCGCAGGGCCTGTTCAAGGCAATCCTGCACGGTCCGCAGGCCCGGTTGAAACTGCCAGCCGTGGAAATCGGTGCCGTCGTAGGCCAGCACCAGCATGAGGTTGCGCATCATCACGCGTGTATGTTACTCAAACCGAGCGGTTTGTACTCAATATGCAATACCCCATCGGCGAGCCGCGACCTTCAGCATCACATTAGCGAGCCGCGAGCTTCAGCTCGCGCGGTCGTTTCATGCAGAAGAACGCCGACCAGGGCTCGAAAGGCCGCGCGGACCGCAATCCGCGGCGCTTCCTCCAGAAACCGCTCAGTTTGTGTATGTTAGGTTCGGTGGTCGGCGCTAGCAATTCGCCTTCGCCCTCGCGCCTCAATGCCGCAGAAACAAGGCACGCCCGGCCGGCCGGACCGAGAATCCTCTCTCGGTCCCGCGTGCGGAACGATTCGAGGATGGCGCGGGACAGGAATCTCGCCGTAGCGACAAACACGCGCAATCAGGGCGACAAACACGCGCAACCCGGTGAGCGGGCGTCCGTGCCCTTCGAACACCACCGCGAATCACGAATCAGTGGGAGTCCGTCAGGGAGGGCGGTGACGGCCTTGAGGAGGGGGGTTCGACCACGCCGACGAAGGCGCGGTTGGAGCGGCGGCGGGCCTTGCGCCGCGCGTGCCGTTTCTCGGGCGCGATGACCGGCAGGGCATTGGGGTCCAGGTCCCAATAGGCGCAGACCCGCCCGCGGTGCAATTCCTTCGCCTCAAACAGGGCGATGTCGGCCTCGCTCATGAAGAGATCGGCGTCCATGTTCTGTCGGTCTCCCGCGTAGGCGGCCAGACCGAAGCTTGCCGTGAAGTGCTTGGGCTCCTCATCCGCATCGAAGGCGATGGCCGAGAACGTCTGCGAGAGACGCCGGCAGAGATCCGCAGCCTGTTGCCTCGACGACCACCTCTTGATCACGAGCGCCAGGGTGTCGCCCGCGACGCGGCCGGGTTTGCAGGTCGGCGAGGCGTATCGCTTGAGCAACCGAGCAAAGGTGAGGATGATCTCGTCGCCGAAGTCATAGCCGTAGCGAGCGTTGAGCACCGCCAGACCGTCCACATCGCCGAGAACCAGGATGCTCTCGGTCTTTTCCCGATCCGAAGTCATGATCGCATCGAGAATGTTCAGAAATGTCTGGCGCCGATTGTCCAGGCCCGTGACTTGATCCTGCGTCGCGAGTCGCCGATAGGCGTCCCGAACGGACATTTCGCGAAACAGCACGCGGAGCCGGGCGATCAGGTGGACCTTCCGGATCGGCTTGAAGAGGACGTCATCGGCCCCGGCGTCGTAGCACTGTTGGATCAACTCATCCGTCGGTTCGGACCCCGTCACGAAGATCACGGGGATATCCGCGGTTGGAATGCGCGATTTCAGCTCTGCGCAGACCTCGAAGCCGTCCATGTCCGGCATGCAGAGGTCGACCAGAATCGCCTGGGGCAAGTAGTGCTCGGCCATCGCGATGCCGCCCGGCCCGTCCTGCGCCGTGATGACGCAGAACCCCGCCTTCTGGACCAGGTCCGCCACGAGCCGGATGGAATCCTCCGCGTCGTCGATGACCAGGATGAGCGACGATGAGTCGCGTCCGAAACTGTTGCGTTGAACGGGCACGCTGGCCTCCCCGGCGGGCCGGACGGGACGGTCCGGCGACGGTCGCCGCCTGTCGATTCATCGGGCGCATCGGGAACGAGCCATAGCAATTTCCGACTCCGGCGGCCCTTGGTTGTGAGAGCCTTCCAGGGGGCTATAATGCGGCAATGGAGCGTGACTTGGCGCGGATCCTGATCTCGCGTGACCGAATCCGGCGGCGGGTGGCTGAGATGGCCGAGGACATTGCGCGGACCTACCAGGATGAGACGCGGCGCCTCGTCATTGTGCCGGTGCTGGCCGGGTCCATCATCTTCCTCGCCGACCTGATTCGGCAGCTCCCGTTCAAAATGCATATCGGTCTGATGATCATGAGCCGATACCGAGGAAAGACGACGACCGGCGGGGACGCCCGGATCATCCAGGACCTGGACACCGACATCCGCGACCGCGATGTCCTCGTCGTGGACGACATCCTGGACACGGGATCGACCCTGCGGATGGTGACGACGCAGTTGAAACAGAGGCACCCCGCCAGCCTGCGAATCTGCACCCTGCTGCGAAAACCCGCCAAGGCACCGAAAGACCTCGTCGCCGACTTCGTTGGGTTTGACATCGAGGACGTCTTCGTCGTGGGCTACGGACTGGACTACAATGACCAGTACCGGAACTGGCCGGACATCGGCGTCCTGAAGCCGGAGCTGTACCAATGACCCTCACGGCCAAGCCACCCCGGAGGACCCGGCGCGATTGGGTCGCGCAGGCCGAAGGCCCCTCGGGGCACGCCGTGGGATTCGCCGCTGAGAACATGGTGCCCTCCCACCTGCTCGACGGGGGGGAGGTCGTCCATTTCGCGATCAAGCCGTCGGCCTGGTTCATCCCGCTCGAATCGGCCTGGTGGCTCGGAGCCGCGGCCCTGATTGCGGCGCTCTCGCGAACGAATGTGGTGTCCCCCCCCTACCACGGATACCTCGTCCAACTCGCCGTGCTCCTCGCAGGTCTGAAGCTGGGCTGGACCACCCTCGAATGGGTCTCGCGGCTCTACGTCCTGACCAATCGCCGGGTGATGAGCATCCGGGGCGTCTTCCGGGTTGAGATGTTTGAATGCGCGCTGGATCGAATCCAGAACACCTTTCTGACCCTCTCTCCGGGCGAGCGGGTCTGCCGCGTCGGGACCGTCACGGTCCAGACCGCCGCCGCCCCGACCGGCACGGGGTCGTGGCGCATGGTGTCCAGACCGCTGGAGGTCCACGAGCAGCTCCGAGAGGCCATCACTCGCGCTCGAAACTTCGGCGGTCGCGAGGTCTGACGGCCGGGGCGACATCCCGCGAGGCGGACAGGTCCATGAACACTCACAAGATCGCAAACAACGGGTGCTCCCGAGGAGTCACAAAAAGATGACGGGGTCGATTCGATTGCTGATTGCAGGCTTAACGCTCACGGCTGCGTCGGCCTGGGCGAAACCGCCCAAGGCGCCCGGCCGGGAAGTGATCGAGCAGGTCCAGCGCCTTGAGGAACAGGCCAAGTCCCTGGGACCGTGGGCGCGGGAAGCCCAGGTCATCATTGAAGCGCAGACGCTGGTCTTCCAACAGAACGGATGGGATTCCGAGCCCGATCGGTTCGCCCTCAATCTGATCAACAGCGTCTCGCAGATCGCGCCCTGGAAGGCCGCCGACCGCGAGGAGGTCTTCTTCAACGGCGTCCAGACGCGCTATGAATTGACACACGAACAGCGCACGCTCCTCAAGCAGGAGATCCGCACCGAAGCGATGGTGATGACGATGAAACACTTCAAGGAGATCGTGCCGATCGTCCTTGAAATCACCCAGACGCGCGCCAAGCAGGAGCCCTTCACGCCGGAGCAGGTCCAGCGATGGTCGCGGCTTTTCAAGCCGATCATGGACGATGCGTTGCAGTCGGTTCAGCGGGTTTCACAGAAGCTCCAGAGAACCATGACCGAAGACCAGCGCAAGATGTTGGAGCGCGACATGAAAGCCGTTCTGAAGCGGCATCACGACATAGAGAAAATGGTGAAGGACTGGCAGGCAGGCAACTGGAACCCGACTCAGTGGGGGTTGCAGAACGATCCGATCCACGCCGCGGCCATGCACGAGTATCGCCTTAAGCAGGCCCAGCGCGACGGACTCGTCGAACTGGCGGAATTGAAGCACAAACCGGACCTTAAGGCGACGGCGACCGACCAATCGGCCTGGGAGCGGTATGTCCTGTGGTTCTGCAACTACTACGTGTGTGACGACCGCCAGCGCGGCATCGCCCGGGCGATTCTCAAGGATTGTACCCGACAGGCAATCGGCTACCTTCGTGCGCGCGGTCGGGCGATCGCCGAAGCCGAACAGCTCAGCAAGACCGCCGAACGGGAGGAAACTCGCCGCGCCCAGGCGGCGGAGGTCGCCCGGCTGAAGAAACCGATCGCCGAGATCTTCCAGCGCCTCTGCGACCGCCTTGAGCGCCAGGTCCTCACCACCCGGCAGAAACAACTGCTCGACCCCGAGAAGTCGAAAAAGGCCCGCGAGCAGGCCACGCGCGAAGTCGCCGCCAAGAAGGGCTGATCCGCATCAAACATGGGGGACGCCCACGCCGCAAGGGCGTCGGCACGCACCCTTACCACCGCTCGCAGATACTCTTGCCCTGCATGAACAGTTGCAGGTAGTCCCGGCCGCCGGCCTTGCTGTCGGTGCCCGACATGTTGAAGCCGCCGAACGGCTGCACGTCCACGAGGGCGCCGGTGCACTTGCGGTTGAAGTACAGGTTGCCGACGTGCAGCTCGTGCCGGGCGCGTTCGAGATGCACCCGATCTTCGCTGTAGATCGCCCCGGTCAGGCCGTATTCCGTCCCGTTGGCGATGTCGAGCAGCTCGTCGATCCCGCTCCCCTGGATCACCGCGAGCACCGGGCCGAAAACCTCCTCTTGCGCGAGTCGCGCGTCGGGCCGGATGCCGGTGAAGATCGTCGGCGGCACGAAGGTGCCTCCGTCGGGAACCGCCGCGCCGCCGAGCACCATCGTGCCTTCCTTCTTGCCGATCTCGATGTAGCTCATGATCTTCTCGTAGGCGGGCCGGTCGATGACGGCGCCCATGTGGACGTTCTCGCCGGCGGACGGATTGCCGATCGTCAGCTTCTTCGCCCGGTCCACGACCTTCTCGACCACTGCGTCGTGCACCGTTCGATCCACGATCAACCGGCTGCACGCCGAGCATTTCTGCCCCTGAAAGCCGAAGGCCGACGCGACGACGCCGTCGGCCGCGGCATCGAGATCGGCCGCGTCGGTCACGACGATGCAGTCCTTGCCGCCCATCTCGAGGATGGTGCGCTTCAGCCAGATCTGACCGGGCTGGACCCGGGCGGCCTTCTCGAAGATGCCGACGCCGACCTCGCGCGAACCGGT